>NZ_JAEVHL010000039.1 GCF_016803395.1 Micromonospora tarensis
CGCCGCCGTCGGGGCCGCCGGTTTGGGGTCCGCCGGGGTCGGGCCCGCCGGGTTGGGGTCGCCGCGGTCGGGGCCGCCCGGTTGGGGTCCGCCGCCGGGTCACGCTGGCGGGTGGGGTGGCGCCGCGGTGCCACCGCCGCCCACCGACGACCAACGGCGACCGCCGAAGCGGGTGGAGACGGTGCCGGGTACGCCGTTCGGCGTCGTGCACCTGGACGTGGCGCCGGTCACCTCCGGGCTCGCCATCGGGTCGCTGGTGGCGGGGATCGCGTCGGTCCTGGTCTCGCTGCTGGTGATCTGCTTCGGGGTGGCGTTCGTGGACGAGGGCGGTGCGTGGGCCTCCGGGGCGTTCGCCGCGCTCGGTGTGCTGGCCGGTGCGGCGGCGGTCGTCACCGGGCTGGTCGGCCAACGGCAGATCCGCCGCCCGGCCGCGGCCGCCACGGTCCGGTTCACCGGTCGAGGGTTGGCGATGGCCGGGATCAGCTGTGGCGCGGCCGGAGTCCTGCTCAGCCTCCTGGGCCTGGGGCTGGCGTTGCTCCTGGCGTTCACCTGAGGGCGCCCCTCCTCTGCTCTTGCACCTGACCGCGGTCTCGTGCGGAGCCTTTCCGGTGCCCACCGGGGGCGACGGGTGCTTCTGCGGGGAAGCCGGTACACTTGTGTTCGTAGGTGCCATCGCGGGCGACGGGGCAGAACGAGATTCGGCCGGCGAGTGTGTGACAGTCGCCGGGCCATTCCGTTTTGACCTGGGCGGTTGTGGTAGGTACTCTTTCCCCTTGTGCCCGGGCATGCCCGGGCAACTCGTGCGTGCGCTGCATCCGGAGTCCGGGCGGCGGCACGACAAAGCCAAAGATCCGGGGCGGGGCGACCCGCGCGCCGGTGACACAAACCCGGTACGCACGCGAGAGCGGCGCAACGGGGCCGTGACGAGGGCGACACGCCCGACCGCGGGTGCCGGGGCCTCCGTGAGGCGGCCCTGGTCGGAATGTAGGAGAGCCGGTCATCAGGCCGGCTAACGAGCAGACGGCGCGGCCGCGAACGCGGCCGAAGGGAGCGGAGAAACCCGGTGCCCACGATCCAGCAGCTGGTCCGAAAGGGCCGCCAGGCGAAGACGACCAAGACCAAGACCCCGGCGCTGAAGGGTTCCCCTCAGCGGCGCGGCGTGTGCACCCGCGTGTACACCACCACCCCGAAGAAGCCGAACTCGGCGCTGCGCAAGGTCGCTCGCGTGAAGCTCAGCAGCCAGATCGAGGTGACCGCCTACATCCCCGGCGTCGGTCACAACCTGCAGGAGCACTCGATCGTGCTCGTTCGCGGTGGCCGGGTGAAGGACCTCCCCGGCGTGCGTTACAAGATCGTTCGCGGCTCGCTGGACACCCAGGGTGTCCGTAACCGCAAGCAGGCGCGCAGCCGTTACGGCGCGAAGAAGGAGAAGAGCTGACATGCCGCGTAAGGGACCCGCTCCGCGGCGGCCGCTGGTCGCTGACCCGGTGTACAACTCGCCGCTGGTCACCCAGCTGGTGAACAAGATCCTGCTGCGCGGCAAGCGTCAGCTCGCCGAGTCGATCGTGTACGCGGCCCTCGAGGGCTGCCGCGAGAAGTCCGGCACCGACCCGGTCGTCACCCTCAAGCGGGCGATGGACAACGTCAAGCCGACCCTCGAGGTGCGTAGCCGTCGTGTCGGTGGCGCCACCTACCAGGTTCCGGTCGAGGTCCGCCCGACCCGGGCGACCACCCTGGGCCTGCGCTGGCTGGTGACGTACTCCCGCGCCCGGCGCGAGAAGACCATGGTCGAGCGGCTGATGAACGAGCTGCTGGACGCGAGCAACGGCCTCGGTGCCGCCGTCAAGCGGCGCGAGGACACGCACAAGATGGCCGAGTCCAACAAGGCCTTCGCGCACTACCGCTGGTAACACCCTGGTTCCGGCGCCTCCGGGCGCCGGAACCGCCACCAGTTGAGTCGAGACGACGATAAGTAGGGATTGAAGTGGCCGCCGCAGACGCGCTCGCCAACGTACGCAACATCGGCATCATGGCGCACATCGATGCCGGTAAGACCACGACCACCGAGCGAATCCTGTTCTACACCGGCATCACGTACAAGATCGGTGAGGTCCACGAGGGCGCTGCCGTCATGGACTGGATGGAGCAGGAGCAGGAGCGTGGTATCACCATCACCTCCGCTGCTACCAAGTGTGAGTGGAAGGGCCACACGATCCAGATCATCGACACGCCTGGCCACGTCGACTTCACGGTCGAGGTCGAGCGGTCGCTGCGGGTCCTGGATGGTGCGGTCGCGGTCTACGACGGTGTCGCCGGCGTGGAGCCGCAGACGGAGAACGTCTGGCGGCAGGCCGACAAGTACAACGTCCCGCGGATGTGCTTCGTCAACAAGCTCGACCGGACCGGCGCCGACTTCTTCCGCTGCGTGCAGATGATGATCGACCGGCTGAACGCCACCCCGCTGGTGCTCCAGATCCCGATCGGGCTCGAGGGTGACCACATCGGTGTCGTCGACCTGATCGGCATGCGCGCCCTCACCTGGCGCGGGGAGACCCAGAAGGGTGAGGACTACGCGGTCGAGGAGATCCCGGCCGACCTGGCCGACTCCGCTGCCGAGTGGCGCGAGAAGCTGATGGAGACCCTCGCCGACGTCGACGACTCGGTGATGGAGAAGTACCTGGAAGGCGAAGAGGTCTCCGTCGAGGAGATCAAGGCCGCCATCCGGCGTGCCACCATCGCCGGCAAGGCCAACCCGGTGCTGTGCGGCTCGGCGTTCAAGAACAAGGGCGTCCAGCCCATGCTCGACGCCGTTGTCGACTTCCTGCCGTCGCCGCTGGACGTTCCGGCGATCGAGGGTACGGCCACCGATGGCGAGACCCCGCTGCTGCGTAAGCCGTCCAACTCGGAGCCCTTCTCCGGCCTGGCCTTCAAGATCCAGACCGACAAGCACCTGGGCAAGCTCACCTACGTGCGGGTCTACTCCGGCACGCTCGATTCCGGTTCCCAGGTGGTCAACTCCACCAAGGACCGCAAGGAGCGGATCGGCAAGATCTACCAGATGCACGCCAACAAGCGGGAAGAGCGTCCGTCGGCGCAGGCCGGCGACATCATCGCCGTGCAGGGTCTCAAGCAGACCACCACCGGCGACACTCTCTCCGACCCGGCGAACCCGGTCATCCTGGAGTCGATGACCTTCCCGGAGCCGGTCATCTCGGTGGCGATCGAGCCGAAGACCAAGTCCGACCAGGAGAAGCTGGGCACGGCCATCCAGCGCCTGGCCGAGGAGGACCCGACCTTCCGCGTCCAGCTGGACGAGGAGACCGGTCAGACGGTCATCTCCGGCATGGGTGAGCTGCACCTGGACATCCTGGTCGACCGGATGCGCCGCGAGTTCAACGTCGAGGCCAACGTCGGCAAGCCGCAGGTGGCGTACCGCGAGACCATCCGCCGCAAGGTGGACAAGGTCGAGTACACGCACAAGAAGCAGACCGGTGGTTCCGGCCAGTACGCCCGCGTGATCGTGAGCGTCGAGCCGCTTCCGCTGGACAACGACTCGCCGACCTACGAGTTCGCCAACGCCGTCAGCGGCGGCCGCATCCCCCGGGAGTTCATCCCCTCGGTGGACGCCGGTGCGCAGGACGCGCTGCAGTACGGCATCCTCGCGGGCTTCCCGCTGGTCGGCGTGAAGCTGACCCTGCTGGACGGCCAGTACCACGAGGTCGACTCGTCGGAAATGGCATTCAAGATCGCCGGCTCGATGGTGATGAAGGACGCGGCCCGCAAGGCCGATCCGGCACTGCTCGAGCCGATGATGGCCGTTGAAGTCACCACTCCTGAGGAGAACATGGGTGACGTCATCGGTGACCTCAACTCCCGCCGCGGCATCATCCAGGCGATGGAGGAGCGCAGCGGCGCCCGCATCGTCCGGGCCCTGGTGCCGTTGTCGGAGATGTTCGGCTACGTCGGCGACCTGCGGTCGAAGACCCAGGGCCGGGCTAGCTACAGCATGCAGTTCGACTCCTACGCCGAGGTTCCGCAGAGCGTCGCGAAGGAGATCATCGCGAAGGCAACGGGCGAGTAGCTCCCTGAGCAGGTGATTCGTGGTTGGTCGCGGGAGGGTTCACCCGCCCGCGGCCACCACGATCGGATCGCGTGAGACCGGGCCTGTAGGCTTCATCGCCGCAGAACCCACAAAGGCTCTCCGGCCGTTCAGGCCGGAAAGGCTGTCGACAGAGTCCTAAGCGCCGACCGGCGCGCCGGGCGTACGAACCAAGAAGTCCACAGGAGGACACCAGTGGCGAAGGCTAAGTTCGAGCGGACTAAGCCGCACGTCAACATCGGCACCATTGGTCACATCGACCACGGTAAGACGACGCTGACGGCGGCCATCACCAAGGTCCTGCACGACCAGTACCCCGACCTGAACCCCTACACGCCGTTCGACGAGATCGACAAGGCGCCGGAGGAGAAGGCCCGCGGTATCACGATCTCGATCGCGCACGTCGAGTACCAGACCGAGGCGCGGCACTACGCGCACGTCGACTGCCCCGGCCACGCGGACTACATCAAGAACATGATCACCGGTGCCGCGCAGATGGACGGCGCGATCCTGGTGGTCGCGGCGACCGACGGCCCGATGCCGCAGACCCGCGAGCACGTGCTGCTGGCCCGTCAGGTTGGTGTGCCGTACATCGTCGTGGCGCTCAACAAGAGCGACATGGTCGACGACGAGGAGCTCCTGGAGCTCGTCGAGCTCGAGGTCCGCGAGCTGCTCTCCTCGCAGGAGTACCCGGGTGACGACCTGCCGGTCGTCCAGGTCTCCGCGCTGAAGGCGCTCGAGGGTGACCCGGTCTGGACCGAGAAGCTGCTTGAGCTGATGAGCGCGGTTGACACCGCGATCCCGCAGCCGGAGCGCGAGACCGAGAAGCCGTTCCTCATGCCCGTCGAGGACGTGTTCACGATCACCGGTCGTGGCACCGTCGTCACCGGTCGGGTGGAGCGCGGCGTGCTGCTGCCGAACGAGGACGTCGAGGTCGTCGGCATCCGCGAGAAGGGCTTCAAGACCAAGGTCACCGCGATCGAGATGTTCCGGAAGACCCTGGACGACGCCCGCGCAGGTGAGAACGTCGGCCTGCTGCTGCGTGGTACCAAGCGCGAGGACGTCGAGCGCGGCATGGTCGTGATCAAGCCGGGCACCACCACCCCGCACACGGAGTTCGAGGCGACGGTCTACATCCTCTCCAAGGAGGAGGGTGGCCGCCACACCCCGTTCTTCCAGAACTACCGTCCGCAGTTCTACTTCCGGACCACGGACGTCACCGGTGTCGTCACCCTCCCCGAGGGCACCGAGATGGTCATGCCGGGTGACAACACCTCCATGTCGGTGAAGCTGATCCAGCCCATCGCCATGGAGGAGAACCTCAAGTTCGCGATCCGCGAGGGTGGCCGCACCGTCGGCGCCGGGTTCGTCACCAAGATCGTCAAGTGAACTAGGTAACCCCGATTAGACCCGCCGCCGGTCGTGCGGCATACTAGTCAGGTTGCGTAACGACAGTTCGTCGCCTGTGTTCGGCTTTCGCTGAACCTCCGGGTGGCGAGTCAGTCGAGCGTAGGGTGGTTGGCGGCCCAGTCGCCAACCACCTCGCACGGCGTTCAGGTCGCGGTAATGCGATCGGCGCCTTGACCCACCGCGCGGTCAGCACCACTCCGGAGGCACGGGGCGGAGCTCGGCCCGAGGGCGCGACACGCCCGACCGCGGGGGTCGGCGAAGTGGGCCTGTACCAGCCGGTACAGCGCCCGCAACACAGCGGCATCGAGAGAAGGAACAGAAGCCACCATGGCGGGACAGAAGATCCGCATCCGGCTCAAGGCCTATGACCACGAGGTCGTCGACTCCTCGGCTCGGAAGATCGTCGAGACGGTGACGCGCACCGGGGCGCAGGTCGCGGGCCCGGTGCCGCTGCCCACGGAGATCAACCGTTTCTGCGTTATCCGCTCGCCGCACAAGTACAAGGACTCGCGCGAGCACTTCGAGATGCGCACGCACAAGCGGCTGATCGACATCATCGACCCGACCCCGAAGACGGTCGACTCGCTCATGCGCCTCGACCTGCCGGCTGGCGTCGACATCGAGATCAAGCTGTAGGGACCGGACAAATGGACAGGCAAGTCAAGGGGATCCTGGGCGCCAAGCTCGGCATGACCCAGGTCTGGGACAACAACCGTGTTGTTCCCGTGACCGTGGTCGAGGCCGGCCCGTGCGTCATCAGCCAGGTTCGTAGCGCCGAGAAGGACGGTTACTCCGCGGTCCAGTTGGCCTACGGCACCATCGACCCGCGCAAGGTCAAGAAGCCGATCAGCGGGCACTACGCCAAGGCGGACGTGGCGCCGCGCCGGCACATCGTCGAGCTGCGCACCACTGACGCGGGGGAGTACTCGCTCGGCCAGGAAGTCACGGTCGAGGAGTTCCCGGTCGGCGTCACCATCGACGTCACCGGCAAGACCAAGGGCAAGGGCTACGCCGGCCCGATGAAGCGGCACGGCTTCCACGGCCTGGGTGCCGGTCACGGTGTCGAGCGCAAGCACCGCTCGCCCGGTTCCATCGGCGCCTGCGCCACTCCGGGTCGTGTCTTCAAGGGCACCCGGATGGCCGGTCGGATGGGTGGCGTGCGCTACACCGTGCAGAACCTCACCGTCCAGGCGGTCGACACCGAGAACAACCTCCTGCTCGTCCGGGGTGCCATTCCTGGTCCCAAGGGCGCGCTGGTTCTGGTCCGTACCGCGGCCAAGAGCAAGGTGAAGAAGGGCGGTGCGGCCAAGTGACCACCGTTGACGTGCGCACCGTCGAAGGCACCACCAGCGGCTCGGTCGAGCTGCCGGCGGACATCTTCGACGTGCAGGCCAACGTCGCGCTGATGCACCAGGTCGTGGTGGCCCAGCTCGCGGCGGCCCGACAGGGCACGCACAAGACCAAGACCCGCGGCGAGGTCGCCGGCGGCGGCAAGAAGCCGTACAAGCAGAAGGGCACCGGTCGCGCCCGGCAGGGCTCGATCCGCGCGCCGCAGTTCGCCGGCGGTGGCGTCGTGCACGGTCCCGTGCCGCGCGACTACAGCCAGCGGACCCCGAAGAAGATGAAGGCCGCCGCGCTGCGGGGTGCCCTCTCCGACCGGGCCCGCGCCGGGCAGGTGCACGTCGTCGAGGCGTTCGTCTCGGGCGAGAAGCCGTCGACCAAGGCCGCCCTGGCCACGCTGACCAAGCTCACCGAGGCCCGTCGGGTCCTGGTCGTGCTGGGCAGCACCGACGAGCTGAACTGGGTGTCGCTGCGCAACGAGCCGCGGGTGCACCTGATCGAGTCCGGCCAGCTGAACACGTACGACGTGCTGGTGGCCGACGACGTGGTCTTCACCAAGGACGCCCTGGACGAGTTCCTGGGCGTGCCCGCCGAGACCACCGAGGAGGGTGGCAAGTGAGCACGATCGCCGACCCGCGCGACATCATCGTGGCGCCGGTCGTCTCGGAGAAGAGCTACAGCGAGCTGAACCGGAACTGGTACACCTTCCTGGTGCACCCGGACGCGAACAAGACCGAGATCAAGATCGCTATCCAGCAGATCTTCAACGTCCGCGTCCTGACGGTCAACACGCTCAACCGCCAGGGTAAGCGCAAGCGCACCAAGACCGGCTTCGGTCAGCGCAAGGCGACCAAGCGGGCGATCGTGAAGCTGGCTGACGGTGACCGCATCGAGGCCTTCGGCGGCCCGGTCAGCTGAGGGGTGTAGACAATGGCTATCCGTAAGTACAAGCCGACGACGCCGGGCCGACGTGGCTCGAGTGTCGCGGACTTCGCCGAGATCACCCGGTCCACGCCGGAGAAGTCGCTGCTGGTTCCGCTGCCGAAGAAGGGCGGGCGTAACGCCCACGGCCGGATCACCGCGCGGCACCACGGTGGCGGTCACAAGCGCCAGTACCGTCTGATCGACTTCAAGCGGGTCGACAAGGACGGCGTGCCGGCGAAGGTCGCTCACATCGAGTACGACCCGAACCGCACGGCGCGCATCGCGCTGCTGCACTACGCCGACGGCGAGAAGCGGTACATCATCGCGCCGAAGGACCTGAAGCAGGGCGACCGCGTCGAGTCCGGCCCGGGCGCCGACATCAAGCCGGGTAACAACCTCCCGCTGCGCAACATCCCGGTCGGTACCACGATCCACAACGTGGAGCTGCGTCCGGGTGGCGGGGCCAAGCTGGCCCGGTCCGCCGGCGTCGGCATCCAGCTGCTCGGCCGCGAGGGCGCGTACGCGACCCTGCGTATGCCGTCCGGTGAGATCCGGCGGGTGGACGTGCGCTGCCGCGCCAGCGTCGGCGAGATCGGCAACGCCGACCAGTCGAACATCAACTGGGGTAAGGCCGGCCGGATGCGGTGGAAGGGCAAGCGCCCCACCGTCCGTGGTGTCGCCATGAACCCGGTCGACCACCCGCACGGTGGTGGTGAGGGTAAGACCTCCGGTGGTCGCCACCCGGTCAACCCGCAGGGTAAGCCCGAGGGCCGCACCCGCCGTAAGGGCCAGCCGAGTGACCGGCTGATCGTCCGCCGTCGCTACGCCACGCGTAAGCGCGGCTGAGGGAGATAAGACATGCCTCGCAGCCTGAAGAAGGGCCCGTTCGTCGACGACCACCTGCTCAAGAAGGTGGAAGTCCAGAACGACAAGGGCTCCAAGAACGTGATCAAGACCTGGTCGCGGCGCTCGACGATCATCCCCGAGATGCTCGGGCACACGATCGCCGTGCACGACGGACGCAAGCACGTCCCGGTGTTCGTGACCGAGGCGATGGTCGGGCACAAGCTCGGCGAGTTCGCGCTGACCCGCACGTTCAAGGGTCACGAGAAGGACGACCGGAAGAGCCGTCGGCGCTGACGCCGCGGGCATACGGATAGAGGGAACAAGGGGTTACAGCGATGCCAGGAAAGGGCGACGCTCCGGTGCTTCCGGGCGCGCGGGCGGTTGCGCGGCACGTGCGCATCTCGCCGATGAAGGCGCGCCGGGTGGTCAACCTCGTCCGCGGCCTGCCCGCGAAGGAGGCGCTCACGGTGCTGCAGTTCGCGCCGCAGGCTGCGAGCGAGCAGGTGTACAAGGTGCTCGCTAGCGCGATCGCCAACGCGGAGAACAACGAGCGGCTGGACCCCGACGCGCTGCTCGTCAGCGAGGCCTTCGTGGACGAGGGTCCGACGATGAAGCGGTTCCAGCCGCGGGCGCAGGGTCGGGCGTACCGAATCCGCAAGCGCACCTGCCACATCACTGTGGCGGTCGAAGCGGTCGCGCCGGCAGCGCCGAGGAAGGCCGCGGCGAAGAAGGCCGCCCCGGCCACGGAGGCCGCACCGGCCGAAGCGCAGAGCAAGACGGAGGACGCCGAGTAATGGGTCAGAAGGTTCACCCCACTGGGTTCCGGCTCGGCATCTCGACCGACTGGAAGTCTCGTTGGTTCGCGGACAAGCTCTACAAGGACTACATCGGCGAGGATGTCAAGATCCGCCGCATGATGTCCAAGGGCCTCGAGCGCGCCGGGATCTCCAAGGTCGACATCGAGCGCACCCGCGACCGGGTCCGGGTCGACATCCACACCGCCCGGCCGGGCATCGTCATCGGCCGTAAGGGTGCGGAGGCCGACCGGATCCGCGGCGAGCTGGAGAAGCTCACCGGCAAGCAGGTTCAGCTGAACATCATCGAGGTGAAGAACCCCGAGTCGGACGCTCAGCTGGTCGCGCAGGGCGTGGCCGAGCAGCTGTCCAGCCGGGTCAGCTTCCGTCGGGCGATGCGCAAGGCCATGCAGTCGGCGATGAAGAACCCGGTCTGCAAGGGCATCCGGGTTCAGGTCTCGGGTCGCCTCGGTGGCGCCGAGATGAGCCGGACCGAGTTCTACCGTGAGGGCCGGGTTCCGCTGCACACGCTGCGGGCCAACATCGAGTACGGCTTCTTCGAGGCCCGTACCACGTTCGGTCGGATCGGTGTGAAGGTCTGGATCTACAAGGGCGACGCCGTCCCGGGCCGGGAGGCTCCGGCCGAGGCCGGTCCGTCCCGCCCGCGTCGTGGTGAGCGTGGCGACCGTCCCGAGCGTCCGCGTCGTGGCCGGTCGGGTTCGTCCGGCACCACGGCTGGTGGCACCGAGGCCGGTCGTGCTGCTGCGACCACCATCGCGCAGCAGGCCGAGACGCCGAGCGGCGAGCCGGTGGACAGCTCCGCTGTCGCCGCCGCGGCTGCTCCGGCAGAAACGCAGCAGGAGGGCTGACAGATGCTGATGCCGCGCAAGCCCCCGAAGGGCTTCCGCAAGCCGCACCACCCGGACCGCAGTGGCGCGTCCAAGGGTGGTAACCGGGTGGTGTTCGGCGAGTTCGGGATCCAGGCTCTCGAGCCGGCGTACGTGACCAACCGCCAGATCGAGTCGGCGCGTATCGCGATGACCCGTCACATCAAGCGTGGCGGCAAGGTCTGGATCACGATCTTCCCGGACCAGGCCCTCACCAAGAAGCCTGCCGAGACCCGGATGGGTTCCGGTAAGGGTTCGCCGGAGTGGTGGGTCTCCAACGTCAAGCCGGGTCGGATTCTCTTCGAGATGTCCTTCCCCAACGAGCAGATCGCGCGTGAGGCTATGCGTCGCGCGATCCACAAGCTCCCGATGAAGTGCCGCATTGTTACGCGCGAAGTGGGTGAATCCTGATGGCAGCGGGCGTTAAGGCGACCGAGCTGCGTGAGCTCTCCGAGGAGGAGCTGGTCACGAAGCTGCGGGAGGCCAAGGCGGAGCTGTTCAACCTCCGCGTGCAGGCCGCGACCGGGCAGCTGGACAACAACCGGCGGTTGCAGGTCATCCGTCGGGAGATCGCCCGGATCTACACGATCATGCGCGAGCGCGAGCTGGGGCTCTCGGCCGCGCCGACTGAGGTGACTGCATCATGACCGAAGACACCGCCACCGCCACCGCGCGGTCCCGCCGCAAGGTCCGTGAGGGCCTGGTGGTCAGCGACAAGATGGACAAGACCGTCGTGGTCGAGGTCGAGGACCGGGTTCGGCACGCGCTGTACGGCAAGATCATGCGCCGTACCAGCAAGCTGAAGGTGCACGACGAGCAGAACGCCGCTGGCACCGGTGACCGGGTTCTCATCATGGAGACCCGGCCGCTGAGCGCCACCAAGCGTTGGCGGATCGTGGAGATCCTGGAAAAGGCCAAGTAGCGAAGGCTCGAGCTCGCCCGGCGTTGCGTCGGGCGTTGGTTCCGCCAGGCTCCGGCCGCCACGGCGGCCGGAGAACCGGCAGACATAGGAGATAGACGTGATTCAGCAGGAGTCGCGACTGCGCGTCGCCGACAACACGGGTGCTCGGGAGATCCTGTGCATCCGGGTTCTCGGTGGCTCGGGTCGGCGCTACGCGAGCATCGGCGACGTCATCGTGGCCACGGTCAAGGACGCCATCCCGGGTGCCGGTGTGAAGAAGGGCGACGTCGTCAAGGCGGTCGTCGTTCGCACGGCCAAGGAGAAGCGGCGGCCGGACGGCTCGTACATCCGCTTCGACGAGAACGCCGCCGTCATCATCAAGGACGGCGGGGACCCGCGTGGTACCCGTATCTTCGGCCCGGTGGGCCGGGAGCTGCGGGACAAGCGGTTCATGAAGATTATTTCCCTCGCGCCGGAGGTGTTGTGACCGTGAAGGTCAAGAAGGGCGACACGGTCGTCGTCATCGCCGGCAAGGACAAGGGTGCCAAGGGCAAGGTCATCGCGGCCTACCCGCGGCAGGACAAGGTCCTGGTCGAGGGCGTGAACCGGGTCAAGAAGCACACCCGCATCAGCACCACCCAGCGTGGCGCCAAGACCGGCGGCATCGTCACCCAGGAGGCCCCGATCCACGTCTCGAACGTGCAGGTCCTGGACTCCGACGGCAAGCCGACCCGCGTCGGTTACCGGATCGACGACAACGGCCAGAAGGTCCGCATCGCGCGTAGCACCGGTAAGGACCTGTGATGACCACGGCTACCGAAAAGACCATGCCGCGCCTCAAGGAGCGGTACCGCAACGAGATCGTGGCCCAGCTGCGTGAGCAGCACAGCTACGGCAACCCCATGCAGGTGCCGCGGCTGGTCAAGATCGTCGTCAACATGGGTGTCGGCGAGGCCGCTCGCGACGCCAAGCTGATCGATGGTGCGGTCCGCGACCTCGCCACGATCACCGGCCAGAAGCCGCAGGTGCGGCGGGCGACCAAGTCCATCGCGCAGTTCAAGCTCCGCGAGGGCATGCCGATCGGCGCGAAGGTCACCCTTCGTGGCGACCGGATGTGGGAGTTCCTGGACCGGCTGCTCTCCATCGCGCTGCCGCGTATTCGCGACTTCCGCGGTCTGGACGGGCGCAAGCTGGACGGGCACGGCAACTACACGTTCGGTCTGACCGAGCAGTCGGTGTTCCACGAGATCGATCAGGACAAGATCGATCGGCAGCGGGGCATGGACATCACGGTGGTCACGACCGCCACGACCGACGACGAGGGCCGGGCGCTGCTCAAGCTCCTGGGCTTCCCGTTCAAGGAGAACTGAGATGGCCAAGAAGGCGCTGATCATCAAGGCGGCCGCGAAGCCGAAGTTCTCGGTTCGCGCGTACACCCGCTGCCAGCGGTGCGGGCGTCCGAAGGCGGTCTACCGCAAGTTCGGGCTCTGCCGGGTCTGCATCCGGGAGATGGCTCACCGCGGTGAGCTGCCGGGCGTGTCCAAGGCTTCCTGGTAAGGGCGACCGCGTCCCGGCCGTCGGCCGGGAACTCCTGCACCGATTAGGTATTGCTCTTCGCCGTAGGCCCGGGGCTGATGCCCCGGGAACCCCGGCGAGAAAGGCTGACGAAATCCATGACGATGACCGACCCGATCGCAGACATGCTCACGCGTCTGCGTAACGCCAACCAGGCGTACCACGACCAGGTGAAGATGCCCTACTCCAAGATCAAGGCGAACATCGCCGAGGTCCTGAAGGCCGAGGGTTACATCGCCACCTGGTCGGTCGAGGAGCCCGAGGAGGGCGCCGTCGGCAAGCGACTGGTCGTCGAGCTGAAGTACGGCCAGAACCGCGAGCGGAGCCTGGCCGGCATCAAGCGCGTGTCCAAGCCCGGTCTCCGGGTGTACGCCAAGTCGGACGGGCTCCCGCGGGTGCTCGGTGGGCTGGGCGTGGCGATCATTTCGACGTCCCAGGGGCTGCTGACCGACCGGCAGGCCCGCAAGCGGAGTGTTGGCGGGGAAGTCCTCGCCTTCGTCTGGTAACGGGAGACAGGTAGAAATGTCGCGAATTGGACGTAAGTCGATCCCGGTACCAGCCGGCGTCGACATCACGATCGACGGGCAGACCGTCAAGGTCAAGGGCCCCAAGGGCCAGCTCCAGCACACCCTCGCCGAGCCGATCACGATCGAGCGGGCCGAGGATGGGCAGCTGAGCGTCAACCGGCCGAACGACGAGCGCAAGGCCAAGGAGCTCCACGGCCTGAGCCGTACACTGGTCGCCAACATGATCGTCGGGGTCACCGAGGGCTACCGCAAGAGCCTGGAGATCGCCGGCACCGGTTACCGGGTCACCGCCAAGGGTTCGGACCTCGAGTTCGCGCTCGGGTTCTCGCACCCGGTGGTCGTCCCCGCCCCGGCGGGCATCACCTTCACGGTGGAGCGGCCGACCCTGTTCCACGTGGCTGGCATCGACAAGCAGCAGGTCGGTGAGGTCGCCGCCAACATCCGGAAGATCCGCCCGCCGGAGCCCTACAAGGGCAAGGGCGTGAAGTACCAGGGCGAGGTCATCCGCCGCAAGGCCGGAAAGGCAGGTAAGAAGTGAGCGCCACGCTGCTCAAGCGCCGCCGCGGTGTCGCCGCCAAGCGCGCCGTCGGGCGTGCGCGTCGACACTTCCGCGTCCGCAAGAACGTCACCGGTACGGCCGAGCGTCCGCGCCTGGTCGTCACCCGTTCGCTGCGGCACATGGTCGCCCAGGTCGTCGACGACACCAAGGGTCACACCCTGGCGTCGGCGTCGACCCTGGACGCCTCGCTGCGCGGTGCGGAGGGCGACAAGAGCGCCCTCGCCGGCAAGGTGGGCGCTCTGCTCGCCGAGCGGGCCAAGGCCGCTGGCGTCTCCAAGGTCGTCTTCGACCGCGGTGGCAACCGGTACGCGGGGCGGGTCGCCGCGCTTGCCGACGCCGCCCGCGAAGCCGGGCTCGAGTTCTAACAACCCCGTCACGAGAGATAAGGAAGGCTGCTGATGCCAGGTCAACAGCGCCGTGGCGGCGGGTCCGGTGGCAACGAGGGTGGTCGCCGCGACAACCGCCGTGAGGGCGGCCGCGGAAACGCGCCCGTCGAGAAGACCCCGCACCTTGAGCGGGTCGTCGCGATCAACCGCGTCGCCAAGGTCGTGAAGGGTGGTCGTCGCTTCAGCTTCACCGCCCTGGTGATCGTGGGCGACGGCGACGGCACGGTCGGCGTGGGCTACGGAAAGGCCAAGGAGGTGCCCGCGGCCATCGCCAAGGGTGTCGAGGAGGCCAAGAAGCACTTCTTCAAGGTTCCGCGGATCGGCCAGTCGATTCCGCACCCGGTGACGGGTGAGGACGCCGCTGGCGTGGTGCTGCTCAAGCCGGCCTCGGCCGGTACGGGTGTCATCGCCGGTGGTCCGGTGCGTGCCGTGCTGGAGTGCGCGGGCATCCACGACGTGCTCTCCAAGAGCCTCGGCTCGTCGAACCCGATCAACATCGTGCACGCCACCGTGGCGGCCCTGAAGGGGCTTGAGTCCCCCGAGCAGGTCGCGGCGCGTCGTGGCCTGCCGGTGGAGGACGTCGCGCCGGCCGCCATGCTGGCGTCGCGGGCGGGGGTGGCGTCCTGATGGCACGCCTGAAGGTCACCCAGCTCCGGTCCGGTATCGGGACCAAGCAGAACCAGCGTGATTCGCTGCGGTCGCTCGGTCTCAAGCGGATCAACGACGTGGTGGTCAAGGAGGACCGGCCCGAGATCCGCGGCATGATCTTCACGGTCAACCACCTCGTGAAGGTCGAGGAGGTCGAGTAATGACGATCAAGGTTCACCACCTGCGCCCGGCGCCCGGTTCCAAGACCGCGAAGACCCGGGTGGGTCGCGGTGAGGGTTCCAAGGGCAAGACCGCCGGTCGCGGTACCAAGGGCTCCAAGGCCCGCAAGAACATCTCGGCGGCGTTCGAGGGTGGGCAGATGCCCATCCACATGCGCCTGCCGAAGATGAAGGGCTTCAAGAACAGGTTCAAGGTGGTCTTCCAGGTGGTCAACCTGGACCGACTCGCTGAGCTGTTCCCGAACGGTGGTCAGGTCGGCCCGCTGGAGCTCGTCGAGGCCGGCGCGGTCCGCAAGGGTCACCCGGTCAAGGTCCTCGGCACCGGGGACCTCGGCGGTGTGACGCTCCAGGTGTCGGCGCACGCGTTCAGTGCGTCGGCCAAGGAGAAGATCGCCGCCGCCGGTGGCTCCGCCACCGAGCTGTAAGGCGTACCACCCCATGGCGCCCGTCCAGTTGAGAGCAACTGGCGGGCGCCATGGTCTGCCTGGGGCTATGAGCGCCGGGTAATATCGGAATCGATTTATGTAGTCGGGCACATCTGCCCGGACCGGGTTGGGGCTGTTAGAGTCCCATCCCAGCCATGGATTGCGGGCACTCGCCCGTGATCCACCCCGACCCGCCAGGGATCACCGGCGGCCCGCCTCGCGCAGGAGGAAGAAGTTGCTGTCCGCCTTTCTCAGTGCGTTCCGTACGCCTGACCTGCGCAAGAAGCTGCTGTTCACAGTAGGCATCATCGCGGTCTACCGGCTGGGTGCGACGCTCCCCAGCCCAGGCGTCTCGTACGGCAACGTGCAGAAGTGCCTCGACAGCATCCAGGGTGACACCACCGGGGTGCTGAACCTGCTCAACCTCTTCTCCGGCGGAGCGCTGCTACAGCTCTCGGTCTTCGCGCTGGGCATCATGCCCTACATCACCGCGTCGATCATCCTGCAGCTGCTGACCGTCGTGATCCCGCGCCTGGAGCAGCTCCGCAAGGAGGGCCAGGCCGGCCAGGCGAAGATCACCCAGTACACCCGCTACCTGACCCTGGGTCTCGGTGTGCTGCAGGCCTCGGCGTTCGTGGCGTTGGCCCGTTCGGGTCAGCTGTTCCAGAACCGCTGCGACCAGTTCCCGATCATCCCCACCGGCACCGGCATCCCGGACTGGCTGACCCTGGCCATCCTGGTGATGACGATGACCGCCGGCACCGGCATGGTCATGTGGCTCGGCGAGCTGATCACCGACCGCGGCGTCGGCAACGGCATGTCCGTCCTGATCTTCACCTCGATCGCGGCCCGGCTGCCCAGCGAGGGTTGGCAGATCAAGACCAGCAAGGGCTGGGACATGTTCGCCCTGGTCATCGCGCTGGTCCTGGTGGTCATCACCGCGGTCACCTTCATCGAGCAGGCGCAGCGCCGGATCCCGGTGCAGTACGCCAAGCGGATGATCGGCCGGCGGATGTACGGCGGCACCTCGACCTACATCCCGCTGAAGGTCAACCAGGCCGGTGTGATCCCGGTCATCTTCGGCTCGTCGCTGCTCTACCTGCCGCAGCTGGCCCTGCAGTTCTTCGACCAGAACGACCCGGGCAAGACCCAGGCGTGGATCCAGAACAACCTGGTCAACCCGAGCAGCCCGATCTACATCGCGGTCTACTTCCTGCTGATCATCTTCTTCACGTACTTCTACGTGTCGATCACGTTCAACCCGACCGAGGTCGCGGACAACATGAAGAAGTACGGCGGCTTCGTGCCGGGCATCCGCCCGGGTAAGCCGACCGCCGACTACCTGGACTTCATCCTCAGCCGGATCACCCTGCCGGGTGCGCTCTACCTCGGCATCATCTCGATCCTGCCGAACTTCTTCTTCATCTGGCTGGACAACCAGCAGTACCAGAACTTCCCGTTCGGCGGCACCGCTGTGCTCATCATGGTCGGCGTCGGTCTGGAGACCGTGAAGCAGATCGAGAGCCAACTCATGCAGCGGAACTACGAAGGGTTCCTGCGGTAGATGAGACTCGTTCTGGTTGGCCCGCCGGGCGCGGGCAAGGGCACACAGGCCGAGTTCATCGCCGCGCACCTCTCGGTGCCGAAGATTTCGACCGGGGACATCTTCCGGTCGAACGTCACCCAGGGCACGCCGCTCGGTGTCGAGGCGAAGCGGTACATGGACGCGGGCGAGCTGGTCCCGGACGAGGTCACCATCAACATGGTCCGGGACCGGCTGGCCGAGCCCGACGCCAGCGAGGGGTTCCTGCTCGACGGCTTCCCGCGGACGACTCCGCAGGCCGCCGCTCTGGACAAGCTCCTCGCCGATCTGGGCACCGCCCTGGACCTGGTCCTGGAGTTGGTCGTCGACGACGACGAGGTGATTCGGCGGCTGTCCGGTCGGCGTACCTGCCGGGGCTGCGGCAAGATCTGGCACGTCGAGTTCGACGCCACCACGCGTCCGGGGGTCTGTGACCGGTGCGGCGCCGAGCTGTTCCAGCGCGACGACGACAAGCCGGAGACGATCGCCACGCGGCTCCGGGAGTACAGCGAGAAGACCGCGCCCCTGGTCGACTACTACGGCGCTCAGGGCAAGCTGGTCGGGATCGATGCCACCGGGCCGGTGGAGGACGTCACCACCCGGGCCATCGACGCACTGCGGTCGTACGGCGGCTGAGGTCCGGCCGAGCCACGGCGGATAGAGTGCGGACAGCGGGGTACGCCTGACGTGCCCCGCTGTTCGGCAACGAAAGGTAATCGCTCCATGCGTCGTCCCCAGCTGGACATCCAGCTGAAGACCCCTGACCAGATCGAGAAGATGCGGGCCGCCGGGCTGGTGGTGGCCGAGGCGTTGCGCCGGATGCGCGAGGCCGTGGCCCCCGGTGTGAGTACCGCCGATCTGGACGCCATCGCCGAGTCGACCATCCGCGAGGCGGGTGCCGTTCCCTCGTTCAAGGGCTATCACGGCTTTCCGGCGTCGATCTGCTCCTCGGTCAACGAGCAGGTCGTGCACGCGATCCCGTCGCCGAAGCAGGTGCTCCAGGACGGCGACCTGATTTCGATCGACTGTGGCGCGGTGTTGGACGGATGGCACGGCGACGCCGCGATCACCGTCGGGGTCGGCGAGGTCGACCCGGCGTTGCTGACGATGGCCGCGGTCGCCGAGGACGCGATGTGGGCCGGTATCGCCGCCGCCGCGCGTGGCGCGGCCAGTGGCAAGGGCCGACTCACCGACATCTCGCACGCGGTGGAGACCGCTGTGCGCAAGGGTGGGCGGTTCGGCATCGTCGACGGGTACGGCGGGCACGGCATCGGCACCGAGATGCACCAGGACCCGCACGTGCTGAACCACGGTCGGCCGGGCAAGGGTCCCCGACTGGTCCCCGGCCTGGCACTGGCCATCGAGCCGATGATCACCATGGCGTCTCCGCGTACCGTCGAGTTGGCCGACGGGTGGACGGTGGTCACCCGGGACGGTTCGATGGCGGCGCACGTGGAGCATTCGATGGCCCTGCTGCCGGACGGGGTCTGGGTCCTCACCGCCTTCGACGGCGGCCGGGCCCGACTGGGCGACCTGGTCACCGCCCGCCAGCCCGCCGTCTCGACGACCGCCTGACCGGTCCTGCCGGGGTCGGCCGAGCCTGGCTGGTCCGACCGGGCGAGCGGCACGGTGGCCAGTTTGGCGCTTGGTCGACCCGGGATCCTGGAAGCCGCGGTGTCCGACCGCCTTTGCTGGGCCGGGTTCCCTGAACCCGAGTCGATCAAGGGGCCGATGCGCGGACGGGGCGGGGCTGGCGCGGCGGTGGCATGCTTGCCGGCATGGACGGGCGCGACGGGATGCGAGCCGCGGACGCGGACCGCGAGGCGGTGGCCGAACGGTTGCGGATCGCCCTCAACGAAGGCCGACTGGACCTCCACGAGTACGACGAGCGGTTGCGGCAGGCCTATGCGGCACGCACGTACGCCGAGCTTGAGGCGCTGCTCACCGACCTGCCGCCGGTGACGCCGCCGCAGCGTTCCGGTCTGGCCCCGGCGGCGGCCAGCGCGCCGGCGGTCGACCCGCCGGCGGGTCCGCCCGTCCCGGTGACCACCCGTGGTGGCACGGCCCGCTGGTTGGCCGAGGTGTGGCTGCCGTACCTGAACGTGGTCGCCGTCGTGGTGACCATCTGGGCGGTGACCTCCCTGCTCAGCCGGGAGCTGCTCTACTTCTGGCCGGTCTGGGTGGCCGGCCCGTGGGGCGCGGTGCTGCTGATCCGCACTGTCACCGGCCTCACCAGTGGCGAACCCCACCGCAAACCCCCCAAACCGGACAACTGCCAAGCTGGTTGATCGTGGAAGTGGTCGTCGTCGATCACGGCTTGTGGTGACGACAACTTCATGATCAACCGGGATCTCCGGGGCTGGGCTGGCCGGGGTGGGTGGGCGGTTTGGCGGGCGCCTGCCGGCGGGCGTACACTTTCAGATCGGCGCACAGCGTCCACTCCGGCATGCCCACCCTGCGCTTCGGTGGGAGCCGGAGCCGCGGCTGGCGCGGGCTTCTGACACTGCTCAGATGTCCGTGTAAGACGTTGTGGGCCGCCCGGAGCAATCGACGTCAGGACAGCGGAGGACATGCCGAAAAAAGACGGAGCCATTGAGATCGAGGGTCGGGTCATCGAGCCCCTGCCCAACGCCATGTTCCGGGTGGAACTCGCGAACGGTCACAAGGTGTTGGCTCACATCAGCGGCAAGATGCGGCAGCACTACATCCGCATTCTTCCGGAGGACCGGGTCGTCGTCGAACTCTCGCCGTACGACCTGACCCGCGGGCGCATCGTCTACCGCTACAAGTAGTCCTGACGACGGCCGGGAAGTCCCGTGTCCGTCTTCGACGTCCGGTGTCGCGTATCGCGTCCCCGGGCCAGATGGGAAGTAAGGCAACCGTGAAGGTCAAGCCGAGCGTCAAGAGGATCTGCAACAAGTGCCGGGTTATCCGCCGGCACGGCCGGGTCATGGTCATCTGCAGCGACCCGCGCCACAAGCAGCGCCAGGGCTGACTCAGCCCGTCCGGCCGGAGCACGGCCGGGTGGCGTTGGTCCGGGCAGATCCCCAGCGACACACACATCACACATGCTCGTCCCAGCCGCGAGCGGTACGCCAGACGTACCTCCGCGTGGCTGACCCCCGGTCGGAGGCCGGGGCCCGCTCGGGCAGCGACCGATCCCGGTCGCCGGCGCTCACGCGTCGGAAAGACGGGACGGCCGGTAGCGGGGTGGGACGGGTCCACACCTCCGCCACACATCACAAGGAGTACGCCCGCACATGGCACGTCTAGTCGGCGTGGATCTCCCCCGCGAGAAGCGGATGGAGATCGCGCTCACCTACATCTTCGGGGTCGGTCGCACCCGCGCCCTGGAGACGCTCGCCGCCACCGGCATCTCGCCGGACAAGCGCGCTCGGGACCTCACGGACGAGGAGCTCGTGCAGCTCCGCGACCACATCGAGGGCAACTACAAGGTTGAAGGCGACCTGCGCCGCGAGGTCGCCGCTGACATCCGCCGCAAGGTTGAGATCGGCTGCTACGCCGGCATCCGGCACCGCCGGGGCCTGCCCGTGCGTGGCCAGCGGACCAAGACCAACGCGCGGACCCGCAAGGGCCCGAAGCGGACCGTCGCCGGCAAGAAGAAGCCCGGCAAGAAGTAGATTTTGACCGGAATTCGGGTCGATGTCGGGTCTGGGAAGACCGGACCCCGCGGCCCGATCCGGAAAGTCAACTAGGAGCGCACAGACTTATGCCACCGAAGGCTCGTGCCGGAGCCGCTGTCAAGAAGGTCCGGCGCAAGGAACGCAAGAACGTCGCCCACGGGCAGGCGCACATCAAGAGCACGTTCAACAACACCATCGTGTCCATCACGGACCCGACCGGTGCGGTCATCTCCTGGGCCTCCGCTGGCCAGGTGGGCTTCAAGGGCTCCCGCAAGTCGACTCCGTTCGCCGCGCAGCTGGCCGCCGAGGCCGCCGCGCGTCGCGCCATGGAGCACGGCATGCGCAAGGTCGACGTGTTTGTCAAGGGCCCCGGCTCCGGCCGGGAGACCGCTATCCGTTCGCTGCAGGCCGTCGGGCTGGAGGTCGGCCAGATCGCCGACGTCACCCCGCAGCCGCACAACGGATGCCGTCCGCCTAAGCGTCGTCGGGTCTGAGAGGTAGAGAGAGATGGCTCGTTACACCGGTGCTGACTGCCGCCGTTGCCGGCGGGAGAAGATGAAGCTGTTCCTCAAGGGCAGCAAGTGCGATGGTCCGAAGTGCCCGTTCGAGTCCCGGCCGTTCCCGCCCGGGCAGCACGGCCGCGGCCGCACCAAGGAGACGGAGTACCTGCTCCAGCTCCGCGAGAAGCAGAAGGCCCGTCGGGTCTACGGCGTGCTGGAGAAGCAGTTCCGCGGTTACTACGAGGAAGCCGTCGGCAAGCAGGCCAAGACCGGTGAGGTCCTCCTCCAGATCCTCGAGTCGCGGCTGGACAACGTCGTTTACCGGGCCGGCTACGCCCACTCGCGGGACATGGCCCGCCAGTTGGTCAAGCACGGTCACTTCACGGTGAACGGCAAGAAGGTCGACATCCCGTCGTACCGCGTCAAGGAGCACGACATCATCGAGGTTCGGGGCAAGAGCAAGGAGCTCACCCCGTTCGTCGTCGCGCAGGCCCAGGCGGGTTCGCGGGCGGTTCCGGCGTGGCTTGAGGCCATCCCGAGCCAGATGAAGGTGCTCGTGCACTCCCTCCCGGCCCGGCAGGTCATCGACACGCAGGTCCAGGAGCAGCTGATCGTCGAGCTCTACTCCAAGTAGTCCGAGCTCGTCCGGTGGCCCGCCCCTCGGGGCGGGCCACCGGAACGGTTTGTGTCGTGGGCGTCAAATAGCGGGCGTCCCCGGAAGAGAAGAGAAAAGATGCTCATCAGCCAGCGACCCTCCCTCTCTGAGGAGTCGATCAACGAGACCCGGTCGCGGTTCGCCATCGAGCCGCTGGAGCCGGGCTTCGGCTACACCCTGGGCAACTCGCTGCGGCGTACGCTGCTGTCGTCGATCCCGGGCGCGGCCGTCACCTCGATCAAGATCGACGGTGTGCTGCACGAGTTCACCACGATCCCCGGTGTCAAGGAGGACGTGGTCGAGCTCGTCATGAACATCAAGGAGCTGTGCGTCAGCTCCGAGCACGACGAGCCGGTCAGCATGTACCTACGCAAGCAGGGCCCGGGCGACGTGACCGCGGGCGACATCCAGCCCCCGGCCGGCGTCTCGGTGCACAACCCGGATCTCAAGCTCGCCACCCTGAACGGCAAGGGCCGGCTCGACATGGAGCTGACCGTCGAGCGGGGCCGGGGCTACGTGACGGCGGCGCAGAACAAGCAGTCCGGCGCCGAGATCGGCCGGATCCCGGTCGACTCGATCTACTCGCCGGTGCTGAAGGTGACCTACCGCGTCGAGGCGACCCGTGTCGAGCAGCGCACCGACTTCGACCGGCTGATCATCGACGTCGAGACCAAGCCGTCGATGGGCCCGCGTACCGCGCTGGCCTCCGCCGGTTCGACGCTTGTGGAGCTGTTCGGGCTGGCCCGGGAGCTGGACGAGACCGCCGAGGGCATCGACATCGGGCCGTCCCCGCAGGACGCCCAGCTGGCCGCGGACCTCGCCCTGCCGATCGAGGAGCTGGACCTCACCGTTCGCTCCTACAACTGCCTCAAGCGCGAGGGCATCAACTCCGTTGGTGAGCTCATCGGGCGTACCGAGGCCGACCTCCTCGACATTCGCAACTTCGGTCAGAAGTCGATCGACGAGGTCAAGATGAAGCTCGCCGGGATGGGTCTCGGGCTGAAGGACTCGGCTCCGAACTTCGACCCGGCGCACGTCGTGGACACCTTCGGCGAGGCCGACTACGACACCGACGACTACCGCGAGACCGAGCAGCTCTAGTCCGCGCTGCCGCCACAACTGAGGAGCACCAAAAATGCCCACGCCCACCAAGGGCCCCCGCCTCGGCGGCAGCCCCTCGCACGAGCGGCTGATGCTGGCCAACCTGGCCACTGCGCTGTTCCAGCACGGCAAGATCCAGACCACCGAGACGAAGGCTCGGCGGCTGCGTCCGCTGGCCGAGCAGCTCATCACCAAGGCCAAGCGCGGTGACCTCGCCTCGCGTCGGCGGGTGCTGGGTGTCGTCAAGGACAAGGACGTCGTGTACGCCCTGTTCGACCAGATCGCGCCCCGGTACTCCAACCGCCCCGGCGGTTACACCCGGATCGTGAAGACCGGTCCGCGCAAGGGTGACAACGCGCCGATGGCCATCATCGAGCTGGTCGAGGAGCTTCAGGTCGCCGAGCCGAAGGCGAACAAGAAGACCGCCGCCCGCAAGGCCGCGCAGCAGGACAAGGTCGAGGCGCTCGCCCCGGCCGAGGACGCCCCGCAGTCGGCCCCGGCCGACCAGGACTCCGAGCCGCCGGTGTCGGCGTCCGGTGACACCGACGCCGCTCGCGAGGACAGCGACGAGGCCACCGAGAACAAGGCCTGATCAAGGGCAACGTCGCCCCGGCACCCCATCGGGGTGTCGGGCCCGACCCGTAACAGGAGGTACGAGGTGGACGAGCGGATCCGGCTACGGCTGGACGTCTCGTACGACGGCACCGGTTTCTCCGGCTGGGCCGCCCAGCCGACCCGGCGCACCGTCGCGGGGGTGCTCGTCGAGACCCTGGACCTGGTCCTCGGCGCCGGTACGGCGACCGGGCTGACGGTGGCCGGCCGGACGGACGCCGGGGTGCACGCCACCGGGCAGGTGTGCCACCTGGATCTGCCCGTCGACGTCTGGCGGCAGCACGAGGGACGTCTGCTGCGTCGGCTGGCCCGGCTGCTCCCCACCGACGTGCGGGTACGGGCGATGACCGAGGTGCCGGCCGACTTCGACGCCCGGTTCTCGGCCACCTTCCGGCGCTACGAGTACCGGGTCACCGACGCGCCCTTCGGTGCCGAGCCGCTGCGCCGTCACGAGGTGCTGGCCTGGCCGAAGCCGCTGGACCTGGCCGCGCTGAACGCCGCCGCGGCCGGCCTGGTGGGGGAGCACGACTTCGCCGCGTACTGCCGGCGCAAGGAGAACGCCACCACGCTGCGCGAGGTGACCCGGCTGGACTGGCGCCGCGACCCGGACGGCATCCTGGTCGCGACAGTGCAGGCCGACGCGTTCTGCCAGGCGATGGTGCGCAGCCTGGTGGGGGCGATGCTGGTGGCCGGGGACGGCCGTCGTCCGGTCGAGTGGCCGGGCAGCCTGCTCGTCCATCGGGAGCGGTCCAGCGAGGTGACGGTGGCCCCGGCGCATGGGTTGACCCTGGTCGCCGTCGGCTACCCGGCCGATCCGGCCGAGTACGCCCGTCGCGCGGATCTCACCCGTCGGCTCCGGGTTCCGGTCGAGGGCTGACCGTCGGCGATCAGTCGCCCGGCAACTCCCGGTCGCCGGTGCTGCCGCCCTGGGAGGCGGTGCTGCCGCTCGGTGCCGCCGTCGGCTGGGCGGCGGTGCCACCGTCGGCGCGCTGTTGCAGCACGCCCCGGCTGAGGTGCAGCTCGATCATGTCGAACAGGATCTCGCGAACCTTGGCGTCGCCCGCCTTGACCGTCGCACCGTCCTTGCGAACCACAAGCGCGTACGCCAGGTAGTGGCCCCGCACCTGCCAGCCGACCCGGGCCGGGGCGGTGGTCAACACCTCGGTGCCGTCGCCGTCGTTCCCGGTCAGGCCACGGAAGCGGCCCTGCCGCTCGTCGAGCACCTGACGGAGCCGGTCCCTGGCTCGTTCCGCGCTGACCTTGTCGGTGAGGTTGAACAGGCCGGCGGTGACCAGGTGCTCGCCGTCGGGCGTACTCAGGGTGGCCCGGACGGCCTGGTTGCAGCCGAGTCGGACCAGCAGGTCGGCGACCTCGTCGGTGGCGGCGACGGCGCAGCTACCGCTGGACTGGGTCTTGAGTACCCGGTAGCTCGGCTGACCGTCGGTCAGCTTCAGCTCCTTGCTCGGGAAGAGTTCCTTGGCGGTGAGTGGCGCCTGGTCGGTGTCCCGCGAGTCGAGGGCCAGCCGTTCCGCCGGGGCGGACGTCGGGGCGGCGTTCGGTTGGAACGTCGGGTCGCTCTGCGGTTGTTGGCCGCGGTCGGTGAGGAGCGCGGCGGCACCCAGGCCGCAGAGGGCGAGCAACACCAGCACCGCCGCTCCGCCGACCAGCACCTGCCACAGCCGGCCGCCGCCGCGCCGACCGGTGGGCTCCACCGGCGTCGCGGAGGTGTAGATCTGGCTGCGGGGCGGCGGGGGTGGAATCTCGGCATGGGTCGGCACCGGTTCCGAGGCCTCGACCCGCGTCGGCTGCGACAGGTCGCCGCGCGTCGGCAGGGGCTGCGACAGTTCGCCGCGCGTCGGCAGGGGCTGCGACGAGGGCAGCGAGAGCTGATTCGGCCGGGGCAGCGACGGCGTGGGGAAGCGTGAGGGCGAGGGCCCGGCCGGCGGTGGCGGATTGGCGCCGGGCATCGACAGGTCGGCCCCGGACCCCGGGTACTCCTCGAAAGCGTCCTCATCGGACTCGTACCGATACACCATGTCGCCCAGAGTAGGAGTCATTGTCCCTTTAGGGGGTAATTTCGAGGAATTGTGGTTGTGGGCCGTGCCGGGGCCGCCCCCGGCCGGTGCGAGAATTGCCGGGTGACCGGCGACCACTACTTCACCGCTCAGCCCACCAGCGATGCTCCGGCGCGCGAGGTGGAATTCTCCGTCGCCGACCGCGACTACCGGCTCGCCTCGGCCGGCGGGGTCTTCTCCGCCAGCCGGCTCGACCCGGGCACCGCGGTGCTCCTGCGCAAGGCCGAGCTGCCCGCCGCCGACACGAATGGCGCCCTGCTCGACCTCGGCTGCGGGTTCGGACCGATCACCTGTGTGCTGGCCGACCTCGCGCCGACGAGCACCGTCTGGGCGGTCGACGTCAACGCCCGGGCCCGCGAGCTGACCGCCGCCAACGCGGCCCGGATCGGCGCCGGCGAACGGGTCCGGGTCAGCGCGCCGGACGACGTCCCGACGGATCTCCAGTTCGCCCAGCTCTGGTCCAACCCACCCATCCGGATCGGCAAGGACGGCCTGCACGACCTGCTGCTGCGCTGGCTGCCCCGACTCGCCCCGGACGGCGTCGGTTGGTTGGTCGTCGCCCGGCACCTGGGCGGCGACTCGTTGCAGCGTTGGCTCACCGAGCAGGGCTGGCAGGTCGAGCGGTACGCCAGCCAGAAGGGTTTCCGGGTACTGCGGGTCACCCGGTAATTGGATGTACCGTCCGCCCTCGCTGGGGCAGGATCCCGGCGTGGGATACGTGGACGTGGCAGGGGTCGGGCACATCCTGCCCGACGGTCGGGAACTCTTCGCCGACGTGTCGTTCCGGGTCGGGGAGGGCAGCAAGGTCGCCCTGGTCGGGCCGAACGGCGCGGGGAAGACGACGCTGCTGAGGATGGTCGCTGGCGACCTGCCGATACGCACCGGTGTCGTCGCACGCGCCGGTGGGCTGGGCGTGATGCGCCAGTTCATCGGCATGATCGGTGACGAGTCCACCCTCGCCGACCTGGCGTTGTCACTGGCCCCGCCGGCGCTGCGCGACGCCGGCCGCCGGCTCGGCGAGACCGAGACGGCCATGCGCGCCGCCGAGGCCCTCGGAAAGTTCAGCAACGCCGCGAGCAGGGCCCAACTGGCGTACGCCGACGCGCTCGGGACCTGGGGCGAGACCGGTGGGTACGACGCCGAGGTGCTCTTCGACACCGTCGCGACAATCGTGCTCGACAAGCAGTGGGACGCCGTCCGGGACCGGCCGGTGCGTACCCTCTCCGGCGGCCAGCAGAAGCGCTTTGCCCTGGAGTTGCTGCTGCGCGGACCGGACGAGGTGCTGCTGCTCGACGAGCCGGACAACTTCCTCGACGTGCCCGGCAAGCGCTGGCTGGAGGCGCGACTGCGCGAGTCGACGAAGTCGGTGCTCTACGTCTCGCACGACCGCGAACTCCTGGCACAGAGCGCCGACCGGGTGGTCGCCGTCGAGGGTGGCAGCGCCTGGGTGCACCCGGGCGGCTTCGCCAGCTGGCACGACGCGCGGACGGCCCGGCACGCCCGCCTCGACGAGCTGCGCCGGCGCTGGGACGAGGAGCACCAGAAGCTGCGCGAGTTGATGCTGATGTACAAGCAGAAAGCCGCGTACAACGACGGGTTGGCCTCGCGCTACCAGGCCGCGCAGACCCGGCTGCGCAAGTTCGAGGAGGCCGGGCCGCCGCCCGTACCCCCGAAGGACCAGGACATCCGGATGCGGTTGAGCGGCGGACGGACCGGCAAGCGCGCGGTGGTCTGCGAGCAGCTCGAGCTGGACGGCCTGACGTTCCCCTTCGACCTGGAGATCTGGTACGGCGACCGGGTGGCGGTGCTCGGTGCCAACGGCACCGGCAAGTCGCACTTCCTGCGGTTGTTGGCGCGCGGTGGCACCGACCCGGACCCGGCGAACGGGCCGGTCGACGGGGCGGGCGCGCTGGCTCCGGTGGCGCACGACGGCACCGCCCGGCTCGGCGCCCGGGTTCGCCCCGGGCACTTCTCGCAGACCCACGACCGACCGGAGCTGATGTCGAAGACGCTTGTCGAGATCCTCTGGCGGGGCGACGAGCACCGCACCGGAATGGACCGGCACGCGGCGATGGGGGTGCTCAGTCGCTACGAGTTGGCCGCGCAGGGCGACCAGCGCTTCGGCACGCTCTCCGGTGGGCAGCAGGCCCGGTTTCTGGTGCTGCTGCTGGAGCTGTCCGGGGCGACCCTGCTGCTGCTCGACGAGCCCACCGACAACCTCGACCTGGCCAGCGCGGAAGCGCTCGAAGCGGGCCTGAACGCGTTCGAGGGGACGGTGATCGCGGTCACCCATGACCGTTGGTTCACCCGCTCCTTCGACCGGTTCGTGCTCTTCCGTGGCGACTGTGAGGTGGTGGAGACCCCGGAACCGGTCTGGGACGTCGGCTGACCGGTCCCCGGCGACGGCGGGTCCGGCCGGCATAGGGTGGATCTCGTGACTGAGATGACCTATCGCCGGCTGGGCGACTCCGGGCTCGTGGTGTCCGTGGTCGGCATCGGCTGCAACAACTTCGGCCGCAAGCTCGACCTCGACGGCACCCGCGCGGTGGTGGACGCCGCCCTGGACGCCGGGATCACCCTCTTCGACACCGCCGACATCTACGGCGAGCCGCAGGGTGGTTCCGAGGAGCTGCTCGGGCAGGCGCTCAAGGGCCGCCGGGACGACGTGGTGGTGGCCACCAAGTTCGGGATGGACATGAACGGCCTCAACGGGCCGGACTACGGCGCGCGTGGTGCGCGGCGCTACATCGCCCGCGCGGTGGAGGCGTCGCTGCGCCGGCTCGGCACCGACCACATCGACCTGTACCAGCTGCACGAGCCCGACCCGGGCACCCCGATCGACGAGACCCTGGCCGCCCTGGACGACCTGGTCCGCGACGGCAAGGTGCGCTACCTGGGCAACTCCAACTTCGCCGGCTGGCAGATCGCCGACGCCGACTGGGTGGCCTCGTCCAACGGCCGGGCCCGGTTCATCAGCGCGCAGAACCACTACAGCCTGCTGGAGCGGTCCGTGGAGGCCGAGGTGATCCCGGCGTGTGAGCGGTTCGGCCTCGGCATGCTGCCGTTCTTCCCGCTCGCCAACGGTCTGCTCACCGGCAAGTACAAGCGCGAGGCACAGCCGCCGGCCGGCAGCCGGCTCTCCGGCGGGGGCCGGTACGCGGAGCGGCTCGCCGCGGCCGACTGGGACACCATCGAGGCGATCGAGGCGTACGCGGCCGAGCGGGGTCTGAGCATGCTCCAGGTGGCGATCGGTGGGCTGGCCGCCCAGCCGGCGGTGACCTCGGTGATCGCCGGTGCCACCACCCCGGAGCAGGTGCGCGCCAACGCCGCCGCCGGCACCTGGGAGCCCAGCGACGAGGACCTGGCCGCGCTGCGCGCGATCCTCTGAGCGCGGCGGGGCGCGTGCCGCGTTCGTGCTCGGGGGCGCGCCGCGCTTGATCCACTCGCGTTCCTTGAAGTCGGGGTGATCTGTCGTGCGGGACACCCCGATTTCACTGACGCCGAGTCGATCACGAGCCGATCAGGCGACACCGGGCCGGGCCGCTCGTCGCGGCGGCCCGGTTGTTGGAGCGCTGCCGTCTGTCAGTTGGTGCGGCGGCGGCCGAACAGCATGGCCACCCCCATCGCCAGGGCGACCAGCACCAGGCCGGCCGCCGCGAACGGCCACCAGCCGGCAGCCGCCCCGGGTTCGCCGTCTGACCTGGTCACCGCGACCGGCGCGGGCGCCGGCGGAGACTGTGCCGCCTTCGCCTGCACCGTGGCGGTGGCCTCGCTGCGCAGCGGAGCGGGGGAGTTAACCGTCACCTTCCAGGTGCCGGTGGAGAGCACCGGGCCACTGCTGTAGAAGCCCTGCCCCTCCGGCTGCGGTTCCAGCTGCACCGGGCCGACCCGCTGGCCGTCCGGGCCGGTGGCGGTGAGGACCAGCCGCACCACCTGCTCCAGCCGGCGACCATCGGCGTAGCTGGCCTGGATGGTGACGCCCTGCGCGCCGTCACCGGCCACCGTGAGCTTGAGTTTGTCGGCCTGCGCGGCCGCCGGGGCAGCGGCGAACAGGGTCAGGGCCAGCCCGGCGAACACGGCGGCCAACACCTTGCGGATACCCGTCACGGACATCTCCTCGCTACCGATGAGGGAGGCCCCTCCCCGACGCCGGAGCGTCGGGGAGGGGCCTCGTCGGATCAGAGCTGGCGACCGGGTGCCAGCCGGGTGGCGTCGCCACCGAGCCGCCCGGTGCCCTTCACCGTTTCGCCGTCGTTCGCCTTGACGCCCGCCTTGCTGGCCGCGCCGCCAAGCCGAACGATCATGGCGTCGGCGTCCCGGATCAGGACGTCCCGGACCTCCGCCTCGCCCACCAGAGCGGTGTCGGAGGCGAGCGCCCGGAACGCGGTCAGCTGCCGCACCGCCGCCTTGTCGTCGCCGGCCGCCTCGGACTTGCGGACGGCGTCGAGCTTGTTGGTCAGCTGCTTGTGCGCCTTGGCCGAGAGCCGCCCCGTCGCCTTGAACCGGTCCAGCAGACCCTGCATGTCCCGGAACGAGGTGGTGACGAAGAACCGGACCGACCAGGTGGTCTCGTTGCCCGCCTTGTCGGTCGCGGTCACGGTCAGCTCGTGCAGGCCGAGCGACAGCTCGTACATGGCCTGCAGGGTGCCGCTGGCGTACGCCTGGCCGTCCAACTTGCCGACCACCGACGCGATGCCGGAGGTCGGGTCGACGGCCTGCCAGGACACCCGAACGTCCTGGCTGTCACCGTAGAGCTGGCCGTCGGCGATCCCGGAGACCAGCAGCGTCGGCTTGCTGCCGTCGATCTTCAAGACCGCAGACTTGAGCGTCTCGGCGTTGCCCGCCTTGTCCGTCGAGCGGTACAGCAGCTCGTGCTGCCCGTCACCGGTCACCTCGACCGGCTCCGAGTACGGCGTCCACGCGCCACCGTCCAGCGACCACTCCACCGTCTTGACGCCGGAGCCGGCGTCGGTCGAGGTCAGCACCACCGGGATCGTCCCGTTGTGCCAGCCGGCGTCGTTCGCCGGAGCGAACGTCGCAGTGGTCACCGGCGCGGTGGCGTCGATCTTGGCCGAGACGGTCTTGGTCGCCTCCACGTTGCCGGCCTTGTCCGTCGAGCGGAACCGCAGCTCGTGCTCGCCGTCCCCGCTGACCTGCACCGGTTCGGTGTACGCCGTCCAGGTGGTGGCACCGTCCAGCTGGTACTCGGTGCTGGCGAGCCCGCTACCGCCGGCCTCGTCGGCGGCGGTGAGGGTCACCGTCACCGGCCCGGTGTACCACCCCTCGGTGGGGGTGCCGGACACCGCGGCCGTGGTCACCGGCGCGGTCTCGTCGGCCACCTTGGTGCTCAACCGGAAGTAGTCGAACGCGGCGGTCTTCGAGGCCGTCTGGTTGGCGCCGAGGGTGAACAGCCCGACCTTCGGGGTGGCACCCACAGCGGTGTTGGTGAGCGCCTCCAACGCGGTCCACGTCGTCCCGTCCGCCGAGTACGACGCGGTGAACGTGTCACCGGTGCGGGCCAGGCGCAGGTGCCACACCGCCGACGTGAGGCTGGTCGCCTCCGGCTGCGGGCTCTGCACCGCCCCGCCGACCTCGCTGCGGAACTCGATCCGCCGCGTCACCGCCTGGCCGGCCTGGTTGTCCGCGATGAAGTCGAACTTCAGGTAGTTGTCGTCGTCCGCCTGCACGAGCAGACCGGCCTGCTGGTACTGCTCGTTCAGCAGGCTGCCGTCGACCTTCGTCTCCAGGGTCCAGTCGCCGGACGGCGCGGTCTGCAGGATGAAGTTCTTCGGCCCGGTGTTGTCGGTGCCGTAGATGTCACCGTTGGGCACGTCGATGCGCAGCGCACCATCGGTGACCCGGTAACCGGTCGGGTCCTCCCGCACGATCGCGTCCCACCGGCACTTGTCCAGCGTGCTGCCGGTGAACTCGTCCGACGGGTCGACCGGCCCGGCCGGGGCGTCCGGCGTCACCTGGAACGAGTCGAAGGCCGCGTCGACGACCGGCGCCTCGGTGCCGCCGTTGAGTGCGAAGACCCCGATCCGCGGGTTGGCGATGCCGGCCAGCGCTGCCGAACGGCCGACCGGGGTGAAGGTCTGCCCGTCGGCCGAGGAGGCCGCGGTCAGGTTCGTCCCGTCGCTGGTGATCCGCAGGTACACGGCGTCACCCGCCGGAGCGGCGGCGCTGTCGGTGGACTCGTTGCGCGGCGTGGCCGCCGCCTCCCGGATGAACTCCACCCGCCGGCTGCCGTTGTACAGCAGGTCCAGCTTGGCGTAGTTGTCGTCGTCGCCGTAGACGATGACGCCGGCCTGCTGGTAGTTGGCCGTCACCGGCAGGGTGACCTTGGTGGTCATCTCCCAGGCGCCGGTCGGGGCCGCCTGGAGCACCAGGTTGGTGGCGTCGTTGCGAGCGCCGTAGAGGTCACCCACCGAGGTGGGCAGCCGCAGCGCGCCGCCACTGACCGAGTAGAGCTGGTTCTCCCGGATGACGCTGGTCCAGCGCTCCTTGTCGAGGCTGTTGCCGTTGAAGTCGTCCGAACGCGCCCCGAAGCAGGACGTGTCCGGCGCGTCGACCTTCACCGGCACCGTGGCGTACGACTTGGCGCCCTTGCTGTCGGTCACCGTGAGGGTGGCCGTGAAGGTGCCCGGGCTGGTGTAGGTGTGGCTGGCGTCCACTGTGGTCGCCGTACCGCCGTCACCGAAGTCCCAGGCGTACGTCAGCGGGGTGTCGCCCTCGGCGTCGGTGGCCGTGCCGTCGAAGGCGACGGTGACCGGCGCGGTGCCGGTGGCCGGGGTGGCCGTGGCACTGACCGTCGGCGGCCCGTTCTCGGTGACACCGCGACCGACGAAGTCCATCCAGTTGACGTTGAACAGCGAACCGGTGCCGCCGTTCGGGTCACGGGCCAGGAAGAACAGCGAACCGCTCGCCGCGCCGGTGACCGGCGCGCTCACGTCCGTGTACGTCTGCCACCCGCCGGTCGCCGGCACGGTGGCCGTGGCGACCACCGGTCCGTCGACCGCACCCGCGCGGACCTCGATCCGACCACCAGCGGCGGCCCAGGCGGCCCGGAAGCGGATCTCGGTGATGTTTGTCAGGTTCGCCGGGGCGAGCGACCACCAGTCGCCGTCCTCGATGAACCCGATGTTCTGTCCGCCGCCGGCGGTGTCGGCGCCGGTCTCCCGCTGCACGCCGGCGTCGCCGCCGCCGGTGCTCACCGGAGCGCGCCCGGTGGCGGTGAAGAACTCGGCCTGCTTGCGCTTGGGCTGGAGCACCTCGATCACCCGACCGGTGAGCGGGCTGGCCCCGCCAGCGCCACCGTCATCGGTGTAGGTGGCCTCGAAGACCGCGAACACGTTCGCCTCGGCGCCGTGCCCGGAGGCGAGCGACGTCTGGACGGTGCCGGTGCAGCCGGTGTGCTGCTCCAGCGGGTGGGCGTGCTCGTCGTGACCCAGCAGCACCTGGAGGTTCACCCGGTCACAGTCGATCTCCCCGTCCTCCGGGTCGGTCACCTTGATCGTGTAGCGGACCTGGTCACCCCACTCGAAGAACCCGCCGTCCGGCGGGAACTCGATGGTCACCGTCGGGGACGTGTTGCCCACGGTGACCGGCACGTTGGCCACCGCGGTACGGCCCTTCGGGTTGGTGACGGTGAGCTGGGCGGTGTAGTTGCCCGCCGAGGTGTAGGTGTGCGTCGGGTTCGCCTCGGTGGAGGTCTGCCCGTCGCCGAAGGCCCAGGCGTAGGTGAGCGTGCCACCGTCCGGGTCGCGGGATCCGGCGCTGGAGAAGGTCACAGTCAACGGCGCCGCACCCGAGGTCGGGGTGGCGGACGCCGCCGCGATCGGCGCGCGGTCACCGGCGGTGTAGTCGATCCGGTAGACGCCCGAGTTGTCGTTGTTGCCGCCGAAGCCGCTGCCCCACTCGATCAGGTACAGCGCGCCGTCGGGGCCGAACTCGAAGTCCATCGGCCGGATCATGCTCATGCCGGTGAGCAGCTGGTTGATGTCCACCAACGACTTGCCGTCGGGGGTCACCTGCATGGTGTACATCTTGTTCTGGTTCCACTCGCCGAGCAGCGCCTTGCCGTCGTAGTACGCCGGCCACTTGCGGGTGGAGTTGAGGTCGGCGTCGTAGCGGTAGACCGGGCCGCCCATCGGGGCGCCACCGCCGCCGATCTCCGGGTAACGCGCGTCACCGGCGTACCCGTAGTCGACGGTCGCGGGCACGACCGGCGGGAGGTTGGTCAGGCCGGTGTTGTTCGGCGAGTTGTTCACCGGCGCCGCGCAGTCGAACTTCGCGCCGCTCGGGCCGGACGGGAACGTGTAGTCGTTGTACGCCTCGTTCGTGCCCGTGCAGTACGGCCAGCCGTAGTTGCCGGGGGTCACAATGTTCCACTCGACCAGGCCCCGGGGGCCGCGGTTCGGGTTGTCGGAGTTGGCGTCCGGCCCGTAGTCGCCGACGTACAGCGTGTTGGTCTTCGGGTCGGTGCCGATCCGGAACGGGTTGCGGAAGCCCATCGCGTAGATCTCGGGACGGGTCTTCTCGGTGCCCGGCGCGAAGAGGTTGCCGGCCGGCACGGTGTACGTCCCGTCGTCCTCCGGGTGGATCCGGATCACCTTGCCGCGCAGGTCGTTGGTGTTGGCCGAGGTGCGCTGCGCGTCGTAGTCCTGGCGGCCCGGCCGCTCGTCGAGCGGCGAGTACGAGTTCGACTCGAACGGGTTGGTGTTGTCCCCGGTGGCCAGGTACAGGTTGCCGTCGCCGTCGAAGGTCATGCTGCCGCCGGCGTGGCAGCAGGTGTTGCGCTGGGTGTCGACCCGCAGCACCTGCTTCTCGCTGGCCGGGTCGATGGTGTCACCGGTCACCGTGAAGCGGGACAGCAGGTTGCGGGTGACCCCGTCGTTCGGGGCGTAGTACAGGTACATCCACTTGTTGGTGGCGAAGTCCGGGTCGAGCCGGATGCCGATCAGGCCGTCCTCGTTGCCGGTGAAGACGTCCAGGTCGACGGCGGTGACGGTGTTGCCGGTGTCCGGCTTGATGATCTGCACCCGACCGTCGCGCTCGACGTAGAAGACCCGCCCGTCGGGGGCGATGTCCAGCTCCATCGGGTTGCTGGTGTTGCTGTCCAGCGCGACCTTCTCGAAGTTGGAGGTCTTCGAGGCGCCGCAGTCGGCGTCCGCGACCCCGGCCGCGGTCCGGATGCCACCGAGCAGGTGGGACAGGAACTCCGGCTCCGCGTACGACTCGCGGGTGTGCCCGCCTCCGGTGTACCAGGACCGGCCACCGTCGAAGTCCTGACACCAGGAGGTGGGGTGGTCGGCGCCCATCGCGCCGGCACCCGGGGTGTAGCTCTTCTCGTCCAGACTGGCCAGCACGTGCACGTCCGGCCGGGGGTTGGTCTGGAAGTTGTACCACTCGTCGAACCGGGACCAGCGGTCCGGCAGCCCGGCCGTGGACGGGTGGGCGTGGTCCTCCACCTTGACCGTGGCCTGCTGGTTCTGCGGGTGGTTGGCGAAGTACGCGCCGACCAGGTCGCCGTACCAGGCCCAGCTGTACTCGGTGTCCGACGCGGCGTGGATGCCGACGTAACCGCCGCCGGCCTTCACGTACCGCTCGAACGCCGCCTGCTGGTCGGCGTTGAGCACGTCACCGGTGGTGGAGAGCCAGATCACCGCCTTGTACTTTGCCAGGTTGGCGTCGTTGAATACGGCGCCGTCCTCGGAGTTGTCCACTGTGAATCCGTTGGCGGCACCGAGCTGCTGGATGGCGGCGATGCCGGTGGGGATCGAGTCGTGCCGGAAACCGGCGGTCTTCGAGAAGATCAGCACGGAGAAGGGATCGTCGGCGGCCTTCGCCGCCTTCGGCGCCACCTGGGCTGCCGGGGCTGCGGCCGGCGCCTCCTGCGGGGCCGCCTGCGCGGGCGTGCCGAACAGGGTGGTCGAGGCCATGGCCAGGGAAATCAGGGTTGCGGTGATGGGTACGCGGGCACGACGAGAACGGGACACGCCGCCTCCTGTGTCGTAGTGACAGAGCTCGCGGGAGTCGGCTCGCCGAAGGCCCTCCCTGGTGGAGCCGGTGGTCACACCGCGTCAGGTGCCCCCACCGGCATTTTGTCGAATCGCTGAACAAATTAATTCGGCTGGCTCGATGTCGGGCAAGATGCGGACGGGTAACGGTTCTGCAACGGCAGGCGACATTCCGAACAGGACCGTATGAAGTGCCCCATCGATTTCCCCGCTTCCGGCCCACCGGTCCCGCCGACCCCGTGCCTTGGCAGGCCGGCCGTTGTGTCGTACGGTGACACGCAAGTAACCCACGGGAGCCCGGTGTACCGGGCTGAGAGGGGGGCTGACAGCCCCCGACCGTCGAACCTGATCCGGGTAATGCCGGCGCAGGGAGGAGCGTTGCCGTGCCGTCCCTGGGGCGATTGCATCTGATCACCGACACCCGACCTGGGCGCGAACCACTCGCCGTGGTCCGGGCCGCCCTCAGCGTTGCCCGCGCCGACCTGGTCGTGCAGGTCCGGGTCGAGGATTCCGCCACCGACCGCGAGGCGTACGACCTGGCCCGGCGGGTGCTCGCGCTCTGCGCGTCGTACCAGGCGACCTGCCTGGTCAACGACCGGCTGCACGTTGCCGTGGCGGTGGGCGCCGCCGGTGGGCACGTCGGAGCCGACGACCTGCCGGTCGCCGCGCCCGCCGGGTGCTCGGCCCCGCCGG
>NZ_JAEVHL010000040.1 GCF_016803395.1 Micromonospora tarensis
GCTGCGGCCGCCGACCAGCCCCCGGCGACGCCGCCGCCGCTGACGCCGCCGCCGGCGCCGACCGTGCGCCGGCACGTGAGCCGTTGGGTGCCCACCTTCGCCGACGCGGTACGACCGGCAGCCGAGTCGCTACCGGCGGACGCGGTGATCGTGACCGCCACGCCGGAGCTGCTGGGGCCGACCGGGACCCGTCCCGGTGACCCGCTCGTACTCTCGGTCGCCCCGACCGAGGGTGTCCGGCGGCGCTACCTGCGCGACGTCACCGAGCAGACGGTGGCGGACGCGCTCGGCGCGGACCTGGGCGGGCTGCGGCACGTACGGGTGGTGACCGACCTGTCCGCGCTCGGCGCGGCGCGGGAGGCGCTCGACGGTGACCCGTCCCGCGTCTTCGCCCTTCAGGACGCGGTGTTCCTGACCCTCAAGGCGACCGAGTCCGCGCTGCGGACGCACGGCGGTACGGTGCTCGCCCTGTTCACCGACGCCTACCGCGACGGGGTGCTGCATCCGTACGCGGGTCTGTTCACCGGGCTGCTCAAGAGCGCCGCGTTGGAGCTGGACCAGAACGTCGTCACGAGCGTGTTCACCGACCAGACGGCGTTGGAGCCAGCCCTGGAGGAACTGGTGGCCGAGTCGCGCGCCACCCGGTTCCTGCCGGTCGCCGTGTACACCGACGGCGTGCGACACACGATGGTGACCGAGGAGACGCCAGCTGAGCCCGGCCCGACCGTCCCGCTCGACGCCTCGGCGGTGGTGGTGGCCGTCGGCGGGGCCCGGGGTATCACCGCCGAGGTGGTGAAGGCGGTCGCGGCGCGGTACCGGCCGGTCATCTACACCTTCGGCTCGAAGCCGCTGGACGAGCTGACCGCCGAGCTGGATCAGTACGGTGCCGCCGGCCTGCCACCACGTGCGGCGTTCGTCCGCGCCGAGCTGGCCCGGACGCCCGGCCGGTCGGTCAAGGAGATCAACGGGCGGTACGAGCAACTCGACGCCGGGGCGCGGATGCTCGCCAATCTCGCCGAGATGCGGGCCTGGTCGGGGCCGGACCGGGTGCACCACGTGACAGCGGACGTCCTCGACGAGCCGGCCCTGCGGGCGGCATTCGACCGGATCGCGGCCGAGCACGGCCGGATCGACCTGCTCATCCACGCCGCCGGAATCAACCGGGCCAGTGCCATCGCGTCGAAGACCCTCCCGCAGTTCCGCGCGGTCCGGGCGGTCAAGAGCCAGGGCTACCTGAACCTCCGGCGGGCCCTCGGTGAGCTGCGGCCCCGGTTCTGGTGCAACTTCAGCTCGCTGATCGGGCTGACCGGCCAACGGGGCGAGACCGACTACGCGGCCAGCAACGACTTCCTCGCCACCGCGGCCAGCCTGAACCGGGCGGTGCACGGCCGGGACGAGTTCACCATCGGGTGGACCCTGTGGCGGGAGGTCGGCATGGCCTCCAGCTCGGTGCACCAGTCGTTCTTCTCGGCCGGCCCGATGGCGAACGTGTTGACCTTCATGCCCAGCGCCGAGGGGGTCTACCACTTCCTGTCCGAGCTGGAGGGGGGTAACCGGGTCGCCGCGATCCACCACCTCGGCGCCACCGAACGGGCGGCCGTCGCCGACATCGTCCCGGGCTACTTCCAACCCCGCCGGCCAGCCGGGCGGCCGTCGGTGCTGGCGCCGCCCGTGCCGGTTACCGCAACCGTGCCCGACCGCGGCACCTTCTACCTCGACTCGGTCACCCGGCACGGCGTGGACAAGCTGGTCGCCGAGCGGTGGTTCACCGCCGAGCGGGACGGCTACCTCGAACACCACACCGTACGCGGCGTGGCCACGCTGCCGGGATGTTTCGTGGCGGAGCTGGCAGCGGAGGCCGCCAACGCGCTGCTTCCCGAGCTGACGGTGGTGGGTTTCCGGAATCTCACCTTCGACCACTTCCTCAAGCTGGGCGGCGCGACCGAGCGCAGCCCGCGCCGGATCCTCGCCACCCTCCGGGCCCGGGAGGCCGGTCAGGCGGTGGTGGACGTCCGGGTGGTCGGGGACGTGCTCTCACCGCACGGCGTTCTCCTGCACCGCGACAAGCCGCACTTCACCGCGACAGTGGTCCTTGCGGAGCGGTACCCGGTGGCCCCGCGACCAGAACCGTGGCCCGACGCGCCGGAACAGGACATCCTCGATCCGTACCACGCGCCGGCGGCGTCGGTCTCCCTCACCGGCCCGTTCGTCACCACGACCCGTACCCGGCTGCACCCGCTTGGTAAGCGGGCCCGCTACACCGCTCCGGTCGGTCCGGACACCGAGTTCCAGCGGTTCCTGGTGCCGGCCCTCCTGCTCGACGGCCTGATCCGGCTCGCGGTGCTGGAGCTGGTGCAGGGCCGCTACGTGCCGGTCGCGGCGCCGAGCGGCATCCGGCGAATCGATCTGTACGCGCCGGACAACGACGTGGACCTGGCCGCGGGGGAGGCGCCGATCGAGCTGTCTGCCACGCCGCGCGGGCTGCTCGTCGAGAGCCCCACCGCCGGCAGCCGGTTCCTCGCCACCCGGCCCGACGGGCGGGCGCTCCTCCAGGTGCAGGACGTCCAGGGTTTCGTGACCGGCTATGTCGACACCGTCACCGGGCTTCCCGTCGACACCGCGCAGGTGGCGGCGACCGGGGCGCACAACGGCTCCTCGTGGCCGCGGACCGTACCGGGGGCGATCGCACTGTGAGGACATCGAAACCAGCGAACGCGACCACCGGCGTCGCCGGGCACCCGACCGCGCCGGGACCGGCGGGTGTGCCGGGCCTGGGCAGCCTGCTGCCGTACCGCCGCGACCCGGCCGGCTTCCTGCTCCGCCTGCACCGAGACTACGGCGGGGTGGCCCGGATCCGGATGGGACCGATGGTGGTCCACCTGGTGACCGACCCGGAGGCGGTCCGTCACGTGCTCGTGGACAACCACGCCAACTACGTTCGTGGGCGCCTGTACGACCAGTTCAAACTGGTGATGGGACGGGGCCTGCTGACCACCGACGGCGACTACTGGCGGGGGCACCGACGCGCGGTGCAGCCGGTCTTCGCCCGGAAGGCACTCGCGGCGATCGTGCCCAACGTGATCGAGGCGACCAGTCAGATGCTGGACCGCTGGGAGACCAGCGCACGGGCCGGAAAGCCGGTCGACCTCGTCACCGAGATGCTGGAGCTGACGCTTGTCACGCTCAGCCGGTCCCTGTTCGGCTACGACGTCAGCAGCCAGGCGTCGCTGCTGAAGAGTGTGGTGGACAGCAGCATCGAGATCATGTTCCCGCACGGGTACGTGGCCGAGATGCTGCCCGGTTGGCTGCCCACGGCCCGCAACCGGCGCATCGCGGCCAACCGGAAGGTGCTCGACCGGGTGATCGACGCCATTCGGGCCAACCACGCGCGGACCGGGGACGGGCCGCTGGTGGCGTTGATGGAGGGTGCCCGGCACCAGGACACCGGCGTGGCGTGGAGCGACGAGGAGATCCGCGACGAGTTGCTCACCATCTATCTGGCCGGTCACGAGACGACGGCCACCGCCCTGAGCTGGGCCCTGCTGTCCGCCGCCAACCACCGGTGGGCCCAGGAGGAGATGGAGGCGGAGATCGAGGCGGTCCTCGCCGGCCGGTTGCCCGGTATCGACGACGAGTTGCCGTACACCAGCGCGGTGATCGACGAGAGCCTGCGCATGTACCCGCCGATCTGGCTCTATCCGCGTGACGTCGTCGCGGACGATGTGCTCGGCGGCTACGGCGTCCCGGGCGACACCTCGGTCCTGCTGTCGCCGCTCGTCTCGCAACGCAACCCGGAGGTCTGGGAGAACCCGGAGGCGTTCGACCCGCGCCGCTTCCTGCCGGGTGCGGACCGGGGCCGGCCCCGGATGTCGTACTTCCCCTTCGGCGGCGGGCCCCGGCTGTGCCTGGGCAACCTGATGGCACTCGCGGAGCTGCGCCTGATCGTCGCGATGATCACGCAGCGCTTCCGGTTCAGTCTGGTGCCGGGCGACTTCGTCGGGTACGGCGACTCGCTGATCTCGCTGCGCCCGACGACGGACATGTGGGTGCGCCTCCAGTCGCGCAGCCGGGCGGAGGCGGCCCGATGAGCGAACCCATCCTGCGCCAGGTCCTGACCCTGGCACCGCTGCCGAGCGCGCCGCCACCGCCCGCCAACGCGCTGGACGGCCGGCTGGTGCTGGTCCTGGGCGGCACCCCAGCCCTGCGCGCGTCGATCGACGCGGCGGTCGGTCGGCTCGGCGGACGGGCCTGCGGTTGGCAGGCCGAGCAGGGCCGTCCCGATGTCCCCGGCCCGGTCGACGCCATCGTGGACGCCGGCGTGCTCGGCTCGACCGACGTCACCGCAGGTTCGTGGCGCGAGCCGATGGCCCGTACGGTGGCGGCCCTGCGGTACGTCTACGACGACTGGTCCCGCGAGGCGTCGGCGGACCGGCTGCACTACCTGGCCGTCACCGGCATGGGCGGCACGATGGGACTCGCCGCCGCCGACGGGGCACAGCCGCTCTCCGGGCTCTGGGCGGGGCTGGCGAAGACGTTGCCCCGTGAGTTCCCGGCCTGCGACGTGCGCGTCTGCGACCTGGGACCGACAGCGGACCCCGGGGCCGCGCTGCTGGCCGAGATGCTCGGGACCCGCCTGTTGGAGGTGGGGGTCGGCGACGGGCAGCGGCAGACCATCCTGCCCCGCAAGGCGGCCGTCGACGGTGCGCCGATCCGGCTGGCCGACACCGACGTGGTGCTGCTGACCGGTGGCGGACGTGGCATCGGCTTCGAGATCGCGCTGGATCTGGCCCAGCGCTTCGGCTGCCGGGTGATGGTCAGCGGACGGACCGCGCTGCCCGACGCCCACCTGCCCTGGCTCACCTGCTCCGACGCGGAGTTCGACGAGGAGAACAGGCTGGCGTTCCAGCGTCGGCAGCCCGGCGAGAGCCTGCAACAGGTGCGCCGGGGGGTTCGTGGCCGCCGGCAGGCTCGCGAGATCTGGCGGAACCTGCGGCGGGCCCGGGAGGCCGGTGCCGACGTCACGTACCACGTCTGTGACGTCTCCGATCCGAACGAGGTGGCCGACCTGGTGGCGAAGGCCGGCGACGCCCTCACGTACGTCATCCACAACGCGGGCATCGACGCGCCGGCCCGGCTGCCCGCCAAGTCCACGGACCAGTTCCTCGCCGTCATCGATGTCAAGGTCGACGGCTTCCTGCACCTGTTGTCGGCGATCGGGGACCGGCCGCTCAAGATGCTCTGCGCGGTCGGGTCCCTGACCGGCCGGTACGGCGGCATGGTCGGTCAGCTCGACTACGCGTCCGCCAACGAAGGGCTGGCGAGGCTGGCGATGTGGGCGGGCCAGCGGCTGCCGTACCCGGTGAAGTCGCTCTCCTGGCCGACCTGGGACGGCCTGGGGCTGATCACCAACCTGGACGCCGCCGCCCGGTACATGACCCCGATACCGGTGTCGGAGGGCGTCGACGCGTGGCGCGCCGAGCTGACGCGACACGGGCACGGTGAGATCGGCTTCATGGGTGAGATCGGCGAGGTGTCGCCGCAACACCTGCGGGGCATCGTCGTGCCGTCGGACTGGTCGGGTCGGTCCCGGCTGCTGACCATGCGCTTCCTGCTCGGCGAGCTGGTCCGGTACGCGCCGCCGGGCGAGCTGCGCACCGAGCATCAGCTGGACACCGGATGGGCCAGCTGCCTGAACGACACAATGGTCGACGACACGCCGGTGCTGCCCGTGTCACTGGCGGTGGAGTATCTCGTCGCCGCCGCCGCGTGGCTCACGCCGCCCGGCGCGGAGCAGCTCGACGTGCACTGCCTGGCCGACGTACGGGTCGACCCAGGGCGGCTGCGCGCCCTCGACGGGCACCTCACGCTACGGCGTGAGGCGCGCGGCGGGTGGCACGGCGACGCGTGGCAGGTCCAGGTCGGACTGTCGACGGTCGGCGACGAGGACGAGGCGTTCGCCGCCGAGGCGACAGTGCTGTTCGGAGTGGGCCGACCCACCCCGCCCGCACCCCCGCAGCCAGCAGACGAGGGGGTCGAGGCCGGGCCGCCCGTGCGGGCGGCCGTCGGCTACCGGTGGTCGCCGTACCTCACCGACGTCGGCCCCTGGGACCGTACCCCCGCCGGCTGGACGGCCGACGTGGCGGCGGCACCGACCGACTGGTTCACCGTGTTGGAGCCGCCGCAGGCGCGACTACCGCTGGCGCACCTGGAGGCGCTCGTCGCGGTGTCACCGGAGGACGGCGACCGGCAGTGGCGGGTCGACCGGCTGTGGTTGGCCGAGGGTGGCGTGCCGGACCGGGTGACGCGGTCGGTCGACGGGCGGGTTGTCGGGGTGTCCGACCCGGACGGCCGGACGCTGGTCCTGCTCGAAGGCGCGGCCTGGCATGCGAGCTGAGAGCGGGACGTCAGCGCCGTGGCTGCCGGGCCAGCAGCGCCGCGCCGTCGTGGCTGCTGAGGTCGACGGCGTCGGCGAAGACCGCCAGGGACGCCCGGTGGTCGGTGCCGGCGTCGACATCGAGCAGCGTCACGCGGGGCGGCACGTCGACGTCCGGCCAGCGGAGCACGGCCGCCGGCTGGTCCGGCGGCGAGACCTCCAGTTGGGGCAGCGGACGGGCCAGACCGACGCCGAGCGCTTTCAGCACCGCCTCCTTCCGCGTCCAGATCCGGGTGAAGGCCGCCGGGCCGGCGGCCTCGCCCAGCCGCGACAGGGCGGTGGCCTCGGCCGGCGCCAGCGTCGACGGGATCAGCGCCGCGAGGTCCAGGCGCTCGTCCACCTGCTGGACATCCACGCCGACCGGAGCGCCCAACGCCAGCGCCACCACCACCCGGGCGCCGGAATGCGACACCGACACCTCGGGCAACGCCTCGTCCGCACGGTCGGGCAGGACGAGCCGGGGACGTCCGTGCGGTCCACCGCACCCTGGGCACGACGTGCGCAACGGCACAGCGGCCGGGTCGAGGCCCAGGTGCCGGCCGAGGGCGACGCGCAGCAGGGCCCGCCCGGTCAGGTAGTGCCGCCGTGCCGACGCCACCCGGTAACCGCCGTACCGGCTGACCTCGGCGGGGTCCAGGAGGGCCAGCAGGGACTCGTCGGCGGACTCCGGCCCGGCCCACCACAACTGAACCGGCACAGCGGTCACGCAGCGTGGCCCGTTCGTATCGTCTCCATCGCGCGCAGACTAGCCGCCGCAGGCGGCTCCCGAGTACCCGGGCGGAACTGATGGCACTCTTCCACCTGTTCGTGCGGACCGCTGTCGTCCCCTTCCTCTACCACCAGGTCTCCGCCGGGCGGTACTGGGTGGTGCTGGCGATCTGCACCAGGGACGTCCGCAACAGCGCCGCCGGTGACAGCGCCCTGGGCGGCGCCCGCACCGGCCGCGTCGACTACCGGCGCTGGTTCGACCGGATGTTCCGGCTGACCAGGTCGATCCGGCCGCGGGCGGACTCGGTGCGGGTCGAGGGCTCACCGCGCCGGGCGACGGTGACAGTGCACTGGACCGACCACGTGTACGCGCACGACGGCCGCCTCTTCGTCAACCGGGGCATCCACCGGCTGCGCCTGTCCTGGGGCTTCATCAGCGAGGTCCACCAGGACTGGGACGAGGACATGGTCCGCGACGCCTGCCGGCACGCCGCTGACCTCGGTTACCGCGAGGCCCTGGCACCACCGATCGCGCACTGAACCGCCGGCTCTCCGTACCGTTCCGACTAACACCTGGGGAATCTATGTTGACCAGATGGGCTGCTCTGGTGGTCCGCAGGCGACTGCTCGTGCTGCTCTGCACATTGGGGTTCGTGGTCCTGGCCGGGGCACTCGGCGGCGGCGTGCTGAACCGGCTCTCCGCCGGCGGGTACGACGACTCGTCCTCGTCGTCCGCCGAGGCCAGCGCGATCCTCGCCGAACGGTTCGGCTCCGGCGAGGCCAACCTGGTGCTGCTGGTGTCGTCCGGCGCCTCCGTCGACGACCCGGCGACCGCCGCCGCGGCGACGTCGCTCAGTGAGCGGTTGGGCCGTGAGCAGGACGTGGCGTGGGTGACCTCCTACTGGACCGCTGGCCGCCCGGCGGCGCTGCGGGCCGGCGACGGTAGGCAGGCGCTCGTGCTGGCGCGGATCGCCGGTACCGAGGACGAGGTGCTGAAACGGGTCAAGACCCTCGCCCCCGACTACCGCGGGGACATCGACGGGTTGCGGGTCAGCGTCGGCGGCTCCGCTCAGGTGGCCGACGAGCTGAACGAACAGACTGCCAAGGACCTGGCGAAGGCTGAGGCGATCATCGGGCCTATCACGCTCGTGGTGCTGCTCATCGTCTTCGGGAGCCTGGTGGCGGCGGCGCTGCCACTGGCCATCGCGGCGGTGGCGATTCCCGGCACCTTCCTGGTGCTGTGGCTGCTCACCCAGGCGACGGACGTCTCGTTCCTGGCGCTGAACATGACCACCGGGTTGGGGTTGGGGCTGGCGATCGACTACAGCCTGCTCATCGTCAGTCGGTACCGCGATGAACTGGCCCTCGGTCAGGACGTCTCCGGGGCGATCGGCACGGCGATGCGCACCGCCGGTCGTACCGTGCTGTTCTCCGCGGTGACCGTGGCGATCGCGCTGGTGGGGCTGCTCGTCTTCCCGCTGTACTTCCTGCGCTCCTTCGCCTACGCCGGCATCGGAGTCACGGTGCTCGCCGCCGCGACCGCGCTGATCGTGCTGCCCGCGTTGCTCGCCTACATCGGGCATCGGGTGGACCGGTTCCGGCTGTGGCGGCGACGGTCGGTCCGGCCGGTCGAGTCCGGCTGCTGGCACCGGCTGGCCACGCTTGTCTCCCGTCGACCGATGTTGACCGGTGGCTTCGTCGTCGTGCTGCTGTTGCTGCTGGTCACGCCGTTCTTCCACATCAAGTTCGGGCTCGCGGACGACCGGGTCCTGCCGCCGTCCGCCCCCGCCCACCAGGTGTCCGACGCGATCCGGGCGCAGTTCCCCGCCCGGGAGGCCGACCCGCTGCTGGTCGTCGCGCCCGACCTGCCGGCCACCGGGGTCCAGACCCTGGACGGGTACGCCACCGAGCTGTCCCGGCTGCCGCACGTCGCCCGGGTCGACGCCCCGACCGGCAGCTACGCCGGCGGGGTCCGGGTGGCGGAACCCAGCGGGCCGTCGCAGGCGTTCACGGCGCCGCGGGGGACCGGCGCCTACCTGTCGGTCCTGTCCACCGTCGAGCCCTACTCCGACGACGGTCGGGCCCTGGTGCGGCAGGTGCGTGACCTGCCGGCACCGAGCCAGGTGCTGGTGACGGGTTCGGCCGCCCGCTTCGTCGACACCATGTCGGCCCTGAAGGAGCGGATGCCGTACGCGATAGCGATCATCGTCGTCACCACGCTCATTCTGCTGTTCCTGTTGAGCGGCAGCCTGCTGATGCCGATCAAGGCGATCGTGCTCAACATGCTCAGCCTCACCGCGACCTTCGGGGCGATGGTCTACGTCTTCCAGGACGGTCACCTGGGTTGGCTGGTCGGCGACTTCACGGCCACCGGCACCATCATCGCCACAGTCCCGGTGCTGGCCTTCTGCATCGCGTTCGGGCTCTCCATGGACTACGAGGTGTTCCTCTTCTCCCGGATCCACGAGGAGTACCTGGCCACCGGCGACAACACCCGATCGGTGATCGCCGGCGTGGCGCGTACCGGGCGACTGATCACCGCCGCCGCGCTACTGGTGGCCATGGTGTTCGCCTCGTTCGTGTCCTCCGGGGTCACCTACGTCAAGCTGCTGGGGCTCGGGATGGCACTGGCGGTGCTGATGGACGCGACGCTCATCCGCGGGGTGCTCGTCCCGGCCCTGATGCGGTTGGCGGGCGGATACAACTGGTGGGCGCCCGCCCCGCTGCGTCGGATCCACGCCCGCTTCGGCATCTCCGAGACGGCGTCACCCCGGGTGGCGCCGAAGCCGGCCGAGCCGGTGCGCGTCGGCGGCGCCGCCTCCTGAGGCGCCGCTGACCTCCGGCGTCGCGGCGTCGCCGACCGCGCCACCGGGTAGGTCAGCGGGACCGCGAAGCTCCGCGTGTACGGCAACCGCCCCGCGCCACCGAACTGGCGGCCGGGGCGGTTCGCCGGGGCCGGTCAGCCGGCGGCGTTCGCCACGGCCGAGCCGACGGGTGCCGCGGCCGGCGGCAGCTGGCCGGTTGCGATCACCCGGTGGATCCACGGCCGGTAGTAGGTGAGGCTGGTGAAGACGATCGGGTTCTCGCCACAGTAGGTCGCGGCACCGCGACTGACGAGGCCGATCACCGCCCAGCGGCCGGGAACGAGCTGCCGCACCGCCGGTCCGCCGCTGTCGGCGAGGCAGATTCCGCTCGTGCCACCGGGGCTGTCGATGCAGACCTCGCCCGCGCTGAGCCCGGCGGCCGCGCACTCGCTGTTCGGCATCACCGTCGATTCCAGTTCCTGGAGCGTGACCGGGTACGGGCCGCTGGCGTCGGGCTGCACCGAGCCCCAGCCGAGCAGCCGCGTGGAGGTGCCCGGCTGGACCATCGGCGAGATGAGGAACGGCACCCTCGGCACCGGACTCGCCAGTCGGAGCAGGGCGAGGTCGGCGATCCGGCCGTTGGCGCCCACGAAGTAGTCCCAGTCGGGGTGCGGCAGCACCCCGGTCACCGTCGCGACCGTACCGCCGCTGGTCCGGTCGAGCGAACCGATCCGCAGCTGGAGCACGCCGGGGTCGAGCACTGTGAGATCCGGTGTGGTGACGCAGTGCGCGGCGGTGACCGCGTACAACGGGTGCACCAGGACGGCGCCGCAGGCGTGGTTGAAGGTGTTGTCCGACTGCCTGACCTGAAGCGAGGCCATTCCGGGATAGGGCCTGGTGGCGTCGTGCCCGCCGACGATGTTTGTGGTGAGGTCGTCCGGCTGCGCGGCGGCCGCCCCGCTGGCGGGTGCCGCACCGGCGAGCAGCCCGAGCAGCACCGCCACCGCCGAAATCATCTTTGTGGTCCTGACGTCTCGCAACGTGATCCTCTCACTTGACGATGCCTCGACGGAGACGCCGAGGCGACGATGAAGCAGGCCGCCGCCAGCAAGGCCTGAGTCGGTTGTCGTGGCGCACTTCCTCTGCTGGGTTTCGGCCGGCAGCAAGCCGTTGGAGACGACTCACCGGGGAGCGGTCAGTTCGCTGCCGCCGTCGGCCCGGGAGACTCGCAACTCGGCGCGCGGTTGGTGCCGTCGGGCGGGGTCCGGTCAGTTCGGCGTGCGGCCGGCATCGTGGCCGACGCGGTGGCGGCGAGCAGCCCCACGACGGCGACGGCCTTGCTGAGGGCGCCTCCCGGTATCGCCACGCAGCAATATTTGCCGCTGTCGCTCCACGCCGTCAAGTGCCAGGTAGCGCTCTAGAGGCGGCGCTGACCACCCGCCGGGTCCGGCCCGGTGAACGGGCGACGTCCGGTCGAGTCGGCCCGGTTTCGGTCACCTCAACTTCTTCGATGCGCAGCTGGTCGGCCCCGACGCGGCGAGGCGCTGCCGGTGGGCCGTCAGGCCGGGGTGCTGCCCGCCGCGTTCCGAGCCGGGGCAGCCGTCGGGCCTGGCTCCGGCTCCCCGTCCCCACCAGCGGGGAACCGAGCGTCGTTCTCGCGGGCCTGCCGGTCCCGTCCGAGCGCCCGCAGGTAGCTGCTGACCGCCCGCGCGGAGACCCTGGTGTCGACGTGGTCCGGACCGAGAACCCGGAGCCGACGCTCCAGCGTCTCCTGGCCGAGGACGAGCGCCTCCGCCGACCGCCCCAGGTGGTGCAGCACCGCCGCCGTCCGCGTGGCCGACAGCATGGTGTACGGGTGGTCGTCTCCGAGCACCCGCCGCTGCCGGGCGAGGACGTCCCGATGCAGCTCCAGCGCCTTTGCGGGACGCCCCGACGCGGCGAGTTCGTCGGCGAGATCGCCGGCCGAGAGCAGGGTGTGCGGGTGGTTCTCGCCCAGTAGCCGACGACGGCGGGCGACGGTCTCCTCGTGCAGCGCGAGCGCCTCGTCGTGGCGGCCCAACGCGCCCAGCGTCAGCGCGAGGTTGTGGGCGGTGCCCAGCGTCAACCCCCGATCCTCGCCGAACAGCAGCCGCAACCGCGACAGTGTGTCCGCCAGCAACGCCCGCGCCCGCTCGAACGGTGCGGAGACCGCCGGCGCGGACATCCCGAGCCGGTACAGACACAGCCCGAGGGTGCAGGCCGAGCTGAGCGTGTCCAGATGGTCGTCACCCAGCACCCGGCGGCGACGGCGCAGGGTCTCTTCCGCGATGTCGTGGGCCGCCTGGCGGTGCCCGAGCTGCGACCGGGCGTCCGCCAGGCTGTGCGCGGCCTGTAGCGTCGCCGGATCATCCGGGCCGAGTCGCCCGCGCCACCGCTGGTAGAGGTGTTCGGCGACGTCATGGCCGGTCTTCAGGTCACCGTGCCCGCGCAGGTACCAGCCGGCCTGGATGGCGACCATTTGGAGGCCGGGGTTCGTGCTCGCGCCCGGGTCGACGGCCAGCAGGTGGGGTAGGAACCGGGCCCAGTAGGGCCAGCAGGTCGGTTCGTGGCTGGGGCCGGGTGCCGCGGCGACGAGCAGGGCTTCGACCTGGCTTCGGGCGGTGGTGCTGGTCTGCGGGTCGGCGAGGTCCCGGACGATGGCCAGGGTCAGGCGGTGCAGTTGCGGCCCGACCGGCCCGGCCTTGGCCAGTCCGTACCGGGCGAGCAGGCCGAGCGACCGACGGATCGCCATGGTGGAGGCGGCGACGGAGGCCAGCGGTTCGGAGAGCACGCCGACGGGCGCGCCGGTGAAGATCTCCATGGGTACGGGTTCCGGCGCGAGCAGGGCGCAGAGGTGCAGCAGCTGCACGGCGGCCGGGTCCCTGACGGCCAGCCGGTCCAGCGAGATCTGCACCGTCGCGGCCAGTGTCGTCGGATAGGACGGTGGTTTGCCCTCGGCCATCACCTGCGCGCCGTGCTGGGCGAGCTCCCGCAGGTAGTCATCGGCGGTCATCGCCGTCTCCCCGATCACGCCGGCTGCCTGCGCGACTGCCAGGGGGAGGTCACCGACGGCGTCGGCGACGCGGTCGGCCGCCGTCCCGGTCAGCTCGGGGGCGAGGGTGCGCAGCAGCGCCACCGACTCGGTCCGGTCGAACACGTCCACGTCCACGAGTGTCGCCACCTGCCGCCACCCGGGGTTGCGGGAGGTGATGATCGCGTGACCGGGCCCCTGCGGCAACCACGGTACGACGTCCTCGGGCGCCTCGACGTTGTCGAAGATGATCAGCCAGCGTTCGGTCTCGCGGAGGTGGCGTAGCACCTGTCCGGCGGTGGTTTCGGTGTCCGACGCGGCGGTCACCCAACCGGTGGCGAGGCCGAGGGTGGTGAGTTGGTCGCCGATGAGGCCGCTCTGTTCGGCGTTGATCCACCAGGCCACTGTGTACTCGTCGGCGAACCGGTGGGCGTACTCGACCGCGAGGGAGGTCTTGCCGACTCCACCGAGGCCGTGCAGGGCGACTACCGCCACCGGCCTGCCGGCACGAAGGCGGTCACGTGTGGCGGTCAACAACTCGTCCCGCCCGGTGAAGCCGGCGCTGCGGCTGGGAATGTTCCACGCCAGTGCCGCACCCACGGCCCGGGGTGGGCCGCCCGGCAGCGGCGGACGACGGACATCTCCGACGGCGGGTGCGGGCGCGGTGCCCTTGACCGGGCCCTGTTTGGCCCACTGGGTGAGCGGGGCGGCGACGAGCGCGGCCGCCAACGCGGCCACGGTCGCCGACGTCTCCACGTCGAGTTCGAAGCCCAACTGGCAGGCGAGCCAGACCAGAGCCACGGCGAGCAGACTGAGGATGCTGGCCACCGCCCACCGATATGCCTGGGTCATCCGCTCTCCCCACTGGTGTCGACGTCGCCGCCGTTCCGGCTCCACCTCACCACACCGTGACCACCTGCTCCACCCTCCGTTCTGGCAGTCGACCCAGGGCCGGGCCAGGTTGGCGAAGAATACTTTCACCGAAATTCGGCTCCATGTCAGTTTCTGTCCGATGCGTGCTTCTCTTTCCCCGCGAGGCTCAGGGCATGACTGCTTCCACTCCTGGCCCGTCCGGGCTCCGCCGCGCCGGCGCGCTCGCCGCGGCCGCGCTGGCCGCGGTGGCGCTCGGTGTCGCTCCGGGTGCCCGCGCCGACGCCGCTGGTGGCGCTCTGCCGATCGGCGACGCCGATCTGACGGAGGTCAGCACCAGCCGCACCCTGGCCGACGGCGTGACCCTGACCCGGATCGTGCGGGGCACCGAACCGGCGCCGGCCGACCAGATCAACACCACCAGCCGCGGCCCGTGGGTGGTCAACGTGCTCACCATCGACCCGCACCGGGCCCGCGGACACCTGAAGGCGACGTACGGCCAGAACCTCGGCCAGGTCGAGAAGACCACCGACCTGGTGCGCGACGCCGGTGCCCTGGCCGGCGTCAACGCCTCCTTCTTCACCTTCACCGCCAACCCGAGCTACCCCGGCGACCCGGTGGGGCTGGGGCTCTACGGCGGGAAGCTGCTCAGTGAGCCCAGCACCGAGCCGGCTGAGGTCAACTTCGTCGTCGACGCCAACAACAACCGGGCGCTGACCGGCAAGCTGACCTGGTCGGGCAGCGTACGAAACCGGCAGAGCCACGCCGTTCTGCCGCTGGAGTTCATCAACCACCCGCCTGTCGTCCCGACCGGCTGCGGCGCCCTGACCGACCAGACCGCGTGCGCCGAGCCCGGCGACCTGGTCCAGTTCACCCCCGAGTTCGACGCGGCCACTCCCGCCGGCGTCGGCGTGGAGGTCGTCCTCGACCGGGCCGGTTGCGTGGTGCGTACCGCGACGACGCGCGGCACCACCCTCGCCGCGGGTCAGACCGCGCTTCAGGCCACCGGGCGGGACACCGTTGCCCTGCTCGAGCTGACAGGCGCGGATGCCTGGACCTGGCCTCGACCGTGACCGACCAGCAGGGCCGGAAGCTTCCGTTGCGCCCCGGGCTGTTCGGCGTGAATGGCCGGTACCCGTTGACGGCGAACGGGCAGATCGTCGTGCCCGACGGGGGAGCCGACAGCTTCTTCGCCCGCAACCCCCGCACCATCGCCGGCACCACCCGGGACGGCAAGATCGTGCTCGCCACCATCGACGGCCGCCAGACCACCAGCGTCGGCACCACCCTCGACGAGACGGCCGCCGTCGCCCAGGCGCTCGGCATGGCCGACGCCATCAACCTCGACGGCGGCGGCTCCACCGCCATGGCCGCCGAGGGCGCGCTTGTCAGCCACCCGGCCGGAGCCGAGCGGGCGGTCGGTGACGCAGTGGTCTACGTGCCGGGCCGCTACCACGGCGGGAACTGACGGCGTCCCCGGTCCACTTCGAGGTGAGCTGCGGCCCGGCCCGGGACACCGGCCGGGCCGCAGCACCACACTGACGCCGCTCTCCAGTCCACCGCTGGACCTGCCCCGCCGGGTCCAGGTGGTCAGCCGCGTCGGCCCGCCCAGACCGGACTGTCCACGTAGTGGTTGTCGTAGCGGTCCTGGGTCGCACCGACGTCCTGCCAGGTGGCGTCGCCCTGGTGCACCCTGTCGAGTAGTCGGTAGTAGTCGAACCGGGGCTTTCCTGGCGTGATCACGACGAGGAAGTCGGCCTCCTGGCCGTCGGCCGGGGCGAAGGCGTGCGGGGTGTTCGGCGGGACGAAGAGCGCGTCCCCCTTGCGCAGCGCCCGGAACCGCGCCCCGATCGCCGGCGCACCCGCCTCGAACCGAGAGCCGGTGTACACGACCACCTCATGGCCACGCCGCACCAGGTCAGCCGCGACCGTCAGCGGCGGGCGCACGTGCCAGTGGAAGGGAGTCGGGCCGACAATCGCCTTTGCCGTAAACGTTCCTCAGGTGTTGTCCGCGACCTGGATGATCGTCTTGCCCGGGGTCCGACGGTGGCGGGCGAACGCGGCGACCGTTTCGCTCAGCGGTCGGACGGCCCCGACGATGGGCTTGAGTCGTCCGGTCCGGAGACGTTGGGCGAGCTCGGCCAGCTGAACGCGATCGGGTTCCACCACGAAGAAGACGGCTCGCCCGTCCCTGGGCCGCACGGCAGGTGGCATGGTGATGGTGACGAGAGTGCCACCGGCGCGTACGAGTTCGGTCGACCGCGCGAGGATGTCGCCGCCGATGACGTCGAGCACCACATCCACCTCGCCGACCTGGCGTAGATCGTCGGCGGCCAGGTCGACGAAGTCCTGCGCGCCGAGTGCGAGGGCGACCTCACGGTCGTCGGCCCGGCCGGTGCCGATCACGTGGGCGCCCACCTCCCGGGCGAGTTGCACGGCGATCGAGCCGACGCCGCCCGCCGCACCGTGGATGAGGACGGTCTGACCGGTGGTGAGGTGGGCGTGGTCGAACAGCCCCTGCCATGCGGTCAGTCCGGAGATGGGCAGCGCGGCGGCCACTGTGTGGTCGATGTCGGCCGCGAGCGGGGCGAGATTGCGAGCCTCGACCGCTGTGTATTCCGCCAGGGACCCGTTGCGGGCCCAATCGGTCAGTCCGAAAACCCGCTGGCCCACGGTGAGACCGGTGGTGCCGTAGCCGAGCTCGACCACGACGCCGGACAGTTCGTGCCCGGGGATGGTGGGTGTTCGGTCCCGGCCGCCCCGATCGGACCAGGTTGCCGGCCAGTCCAGCTCGCCGGGGGTGAACCCGGCGGCGTGTACCCGCACGATGACGTCGTTCTCCGCGGCGTGGGGGTAGGGCATGTCGGTCAGGGTGAGGCCGCTGACACCCACGTTGCGGTCGGTCGCGGTGATCGCTCGCATTGTCGAAACCTTCCAGGAGAGAGATCGTCGGCACCGCGCGGTGGTGCGGGCCCAGCGCCCGGCCGGTGCGGCGCCGACATGAGCGGGCCCGGTCAGTTCGGCCAGGGCGACCCGAGGATGCGCTCGACAGTCGTCACGCGCTGGAACCCGGGGATGAAATGCTGGAGGATGTCCGAGTTGACGGTGCCGCCGGTGGTCTCCGGACGATTCTTCAACCCGTCGACGTGCGCGCGCAGGAACTCGTTCTTGAAGTCCCCCCGTGGATGGACGGCGAGGATCTCGGCCAGTTGATCCTGGTCGAGCCCGTCCAGGCCAAGGCCGAGCACGTCGGTCAACACGCCGAGGTAGGTGGTCGCGATCTCCGGGCCCATCCGGTCGGGTACACCCGGCGTGGTGTGCAGCGCGATCGCCGTCCAGACGGTCTCGGCGGCGGTCGTCGAGAAACCCCGGTCCAGCAGAAACCTGCGCGCGTGGTCGGCGCCGTCGACCTCGAAGCGCTGCTCGATGTCGGAGAAGGGAGTCAGCAGGCCGGAATCGTGGAACATCGCCGACACGTAGAGCAATTCCGGGTCGGGTGTCACGCCGAGCCTGCGCGCGTGAATCAGGCCGAAGAGATAGACCCGCCGGGAGTGGTGGTAAATGAGAGGTCTGGTGGTTTCCCGGATGTGCCGGGTCGCTTCGGCGACCGTTGCCGTTTCCGGAATCTCCAGCCCCGCGATGACCTCTGACATGGTTTCTGACCCTCCGGGAAATATGCTCGTGCGCGTTGACACCCCCATGTTGCCTACCGATCGTCGTACGCTGCCGCCTTTGTCCGGCCAGGAACCACCCAGATCCGGACGGGCTGCTCCGGTGGTCAGCCAGGGTGCCGGTACGGATCCCCGCCCGCCCCGATAATGGCGTGCTACCAATAAGCGGTGTCCACGCCTTCCGTCACCCGGCAGCCGCATCGGGTCGCCATCCTCGTCTACGACGGCGTCACGTTGCTCGACATCGCCGGTCCGGCGGAGGTGTTCAAGGAGGCGAACCGGTTCGGCGCCGACTACCGGATCGAGCTGCTGTCGCCGACCGGCGCGGACGTGACGTCGAGTCTCGGGGTCCGGATCGCGGTCGACGGCGCCGTCGCCACGGAATCGGCCGTCGACACGCTGCTGGTGGCCGGGTCCGACCACTACCCGCGCGGCCACGTCCCCGCCGACCTGGCCGACGCCGCGCGGATACCGGCGACCGAGGCCGGCCGGGTCGCGTCGATCTGCACCGGGGCGTTCGTCCTCGCCGCGGCCGGCCTTCTCGACGGCAAGCGGGCGACCACGCACTGGCAGGTCGCGCACGAACTCGCCGCCCGCTGCCCGACCTGTCGGGTCGAGCCGGACGCGATCTATGTTCGCGACGGCACCACGTACACCTCGGCCGGGGTGACGGCCGGCATCGACCTGGCGCTCGCCCTGGTCGAAGAGAACCACGGACCCGACCTGACCCGGGACGTCGCCCGCGCCCTGGTGGTGTACATGCAGCGCGCGGGCGGCCAGTCCCAGTTCTCGGCGCCGTTGCAGGGGCCGCCGCCCCGCTCGCCGGCGCTGCGCAGAATCACCGACCTGGTGACCGCGAACCCGCACGGCGACCACTCGCTCGGTGCGCTCGCGAAACACCTGAACGTGAGCACCCGGCACCTCACCCGGCTCTTCTCCGACGAACTGTCCACGACACCGGCCCGCTACGTGGAGAACATCCGGTTCGACCTGGCCAGGGCGCTGCTCGCCCAGGGCCACACCGCGACGCAGGCCGCGACCCTGGCCGGATTTCCCAGCTACGAGAGCATGCGCCGGGTCTTCGCCCGAAAGCTGTCGATCACCCCCGCCGCCTACCAACGGCGGTTCGGTACCGCGCGCCGCGCTCCCGTCGGCTAGGTCGGCGGCCCCGGTCGGGCGCGGCGCGCGCCGGAGGTCAGATCAGGATCGCGGCGAGGGCCCGGAACGCGTCGGACGGGAAGGTGGTGTCGTCGCCACCGTTGAGCACCTGGATGGCCACCTCGTCCGCGCCAGCCTGGTAGTGCTGCTCCAGCCCCGCCGCGACCTGATCGGCCGTGCCCCAGGGGATCAGGGCGTCGACGAGGCTGTCGCTGCCGCCGGCGGCGAAGTCCTCGTCGGTCCAGCCGAACCGCCGCAGGTTGTTCGTGTAGTTCGGCAGGGCGAGGTAACCGCTCGTGTACTGCCGGGCGGTGGCGCGTGCGGTGGTGGCCTCCGCGTCGAGGACCACCGCGACCTCGGGCGCGAGCAGCCGGTCGGGCCCGAGTGCCGCCCGGGCCTCGGCGGTGTGCTCGGCGGGGACGAAGTACGGGTGCGCCCCGACTGACCGGTCGCGGGAGAGCCCGAGCATCCGGGGGCCGAGGGCGGCCAGGACCCGTCGCTCCGGGGGCAGCCCGGCCGCGTCGAGTCCGTCGAGGTACTGCACCATCTTCGAGTACGGCCGGCGGTAGTCCGTGCCGCCGGCTTCCACCACCACCGCGTGGCTGGCGCCGAGACCGAGCAGGAACCGGCCGGGATGGGCGCGCTCCGCGTCCTGGGCGAACGCCGCCACCTCGGGGGGAGACGAGTGCCAGATGCTCACGATCCCGGTCGCGACCCCGATCCGGGTGGTCCCGTCGAGGATCTCCCGGAAGCGGGGAGCGACGTTCTCGCCGAATCCGCCCGAGAACCAGAGGCGTGAATAGCCGAGTTCCTCCAGCTCGATCGCGGCTTCGATGGCCGCGCGCCGGCTCTCGCTGGCCAGGAAGAACGGTTGCCACACGCTGACGAGTCGTTGTGCCATACCGGAACACTACGCAGCAACGCCGGTACGGCGCAGCACCACCGGCGCCTCTCGGCCGGCAGCGGCGGCGGCGGGAGCGCCCGGAGCGGGCCGGGTGAGGGGGCTCACCGGGAACGTTGGCAATCGGTCGGGCACCACCTATGGTGGGGCGATGCTGCCGGTGACGCTCCGCTCGCCTGCCGTCGCTGAGGTGACGGCGGTCGATGCCGCCCGCCTGGCGGCACGCCTGCTGGCGGAGCTGCCGGAGCCGGTTGTCCGCGCGCCACGCACCGCGCCCACGCATCGGCTGTCCAGCCCGGTGCGAACCGGTCGAGACCCCCCGGCGGAATCGTTGCATCCCAGCACGGCCGCCAGGGCGAAGCTATCAAGCTTCGGCCCTTTTCTTTTTTCACACCCCTTTCGGAAGGTGGGCCATGAGCCTCGATCATCGAACTGTCGACCAGGGTTGGCTGGCTGATCTGCGAGCGTCCCTGGCGGACGATTTCGCCACACAGACGGCGCGGCTGCGGGAACTGACCGAACTCAACGCGGACACCGGCGACCCCGGCGAGGCCCATAACCGGGCCGCGTTGCTGGCGGCCACGCGCCGCAACATCGAGCAGTTGACCGGTGCGCTGAGCCGGGTCAGTGACGGCACCTACGGCGCCTGTGAGAGATGCCGCCAGCGCATCCCGGCCGAGCGGCTCGAGGCGCTGCCCTACGCCCGCTTCTGCGTGCCGTGTCAGGAGAAGCAGAACAGGTGAGGTCAGGTGGGTGGTCGCCGCGTCGCTGGCGCGGCGGCCACCCACCTGGTGCGGCTGCCGGCCGCCCCGCCCCGGGTGGGCGAGTGCCGAGTCGGTGCGCACGCCCGGGGCCGTCCTCACCTCGTGCTGGCCGGGGCCGCCTCGGGTACCACTGTGACCTCGCTGCGGTGGGCGGCCGGGAGGATCAGCGCCGACGCGACAAGCGCGGCGACCGCGATGCCCAGCCAACCCCAGAAGCCGAAGGCGATGACCAGGCCGGAGAGCGCGGCCGGGCCGATGATGTTCTGCGTGATCACGTGCAGGTCGAACGCGCCCAGGTACTCGCCCTGGGCGTGCTCGGGGGCGAGGCCGAACGCGAGGCCCCAACCGGAGGCGGCCTGCATCACCTCGGCCACCGACAGGATCAGCACGGCGGCGACGATCGCCACGGACGCCAGCACGACGTTGTCGTCGAGGGCGGTCACCGCGAGGACCGCGCAGCCGCCGGCGAGCCAGTAACCGGAGCGCCGGGCGAGCCGGCCGGCACCCGGCACGGTGTCCGCACCCCGGCTGGCGCGTACCTGGAACAGGATGACGAAGGCGGTGTTGACGATCAGCAGCAGCGGGATCAGGAAGTGCGGCAGCTCGGTGCGGTTGAGCGCCCAGAGCGGCATGGTCACCAGGATGATGCTGACGTGCGAGGCGAGGATCGTGGAGACGCCGATGACCGCGAGGAAACGCGGATCGCGTACCGCGGCGAAGCGCCTGAAGCCGACCGGCGCGGGACGCGGCGGCACGTCGGCAGGCGGGTGACGAGCAGCGCGGCGCCGGCCATCAGCGCGGCCGTGGTGAGCGGGATCAGCACGAGCAGCCGTTGATCGAGGGCGGCGACGGCGGCCACCCCGATGCCGACGCTGAAGCCGATGTTGAACACCGACCGCATCATGGCCTTGAGTCTGACCCGCTCCGCGGCGGGCACGAGGTTGCCGATGAGGGCCCCGTTGGTCGGGCCGGTGCCGTACTCGAGGAAGCCGACGGTGACCACCAGCGCGAAGAAGGCGGCCGCGCTGTCGACCAGTGTGTAGAGCCCGAACCCCACCGCCAGCAGGGCGAACAGGATGACGAGCAGCCGGCGGGCACCCACCCGGTCGGCGATCACGCCGAACAGAACCGACGAGAGGAAGGCGGACAGGCCGGCCGCCGACAGGCCCAGACCGACCTGCCGGGCGTCCAGTCCGACCCGGAGCGTGAAGTAGACGACGCTGCCGCTGAGGAAGACTCCCTTGCCGATGGACTCGGCCAGTCGGATCGCGATCAGCTTCCGGCGGAGCGGGTCGGTCGGCACCAGGCCGGCAACAACGTCCGTCACTCGTGACAGGGGCATGCGTCAATCCTGGCGACGGTGACGCCAGGCGGACAGGGCGTCCGGTGTAGCCGGTGCGGGACGACGTCCCGGATCGGTCGGGAAATTCCCCCATGGACGCCCGGGCAGACGGTGCGCTAGTCGCCGTGAAAGGTCCGCTCTGGACGGCTTCGTCAGGGTGAAAACGGAAACTTTGGTTCGTTTTTTCGATGCGTCAAAAGGCTGACCGAGCCCGTTACCGGGATCACTTCTTGTGTTGTTCTGTTGGCCGTGAGTAGATGTTCACCACGACGCGGGGGTCGGCGCTACCGCGGCGTTTCCCCCGCGCGACAAAGACACCGCGGGCCGTTAGGACGGGGTGAGGTGGGTATAAATGGTCAGCGTTGGCTCGGCCTCGGAACTGACTCGGGACATGAGGCGGTATCCGGAAGATGTCGCGGCGGGGACACAACCCGGCGCGGTGACGGTGGTGCTGGCCGACGCTCAGCCGGTGGTGCGCAGGGGCCTGCATGCCCTGCTGTCGCCCTCGGCCGAGGTCGCCGTGACCGGTGAGGCGGCATCCGCTCGGGAGGCGTTGGCGCGCGCCGCCGCCACGCGTCCCGACGTGCTCGTGCTCGACATCGAGCTGCCCGGGTTCCAGACCGGGGTGACGATCCAGGAGATCATCCGCGCGTCACCCTCGACCGCGGTGCTGGTCTTCACCGCGGTCGAGGACGAGAACGCGATCTTCGCGGCCATGTGGGCGGGCGCCCGGGGCTATGTGCTCAAGAGTTGCCCGGGCGACGGCATCGTCCGGACCATCCGGGGCCTCGCGACCGGTGAGGTGATCCTCGGCCCCCGGGTGGCCGACAAGCTCATCGGGCAGCTCAGCCGGGAACCTCGCAACCAGCAGCTCTTCCCGGAGCTGACCGCGCGCGAGCGGGAGGTGCTGGAGCTGATCGCCTCGGGCATGCGCAACGTGGCGATCGCCGCGAAGCTCAACCTGTCCCCGAAGACGGTCAGCAACCACATCTCCACCATCTTCAGCAAACTGAACGTGTCGGACCGGTACGAGGCGATCGAGGTCGCCCGCCGGGCCCGGTTGGGGCGGCCCGCGCCGCCCGGCTCCAGCCCGCCGGTGGTGCCCGGTGGCCGTGTGCTGCTGGCCGGCCGGCGTGGCGTCGTCACCCCGGGCGCCGCCGCCTACGCCGGTGTGCGGTCGGTGCGGAGGTGAGCGGGATGACGCTCGACCTGGACGCGATCGCGAACCGGTTGGAACCACGGTTCGGCCGGGCCGCGCACCGCTGGGCGGGCACGCTGAGCCAGCGGCTCGCCGAACTCGTCGCAGAGTGGGGGCTCACCCTCGGCGACCCAGTCAAGTCCGGCAACTCCTCGGTGGTGTTCCGCTGCGTGGGCCCACGGGGCGACGCGGTGCTCAAACTCTCCCCGGACAGCTACGCCGTGCGGGAGGAGGTGGACATGCTGCGCCAGTTCGCGCCGAGCGGGCGGGTACCGGCGGTGCTGGAGTCGGCCAGGGGCGCCGTGCTGCTCGAAACGATCCACCCCGGCACCCTGGTGGAGAAGATGCCGCAGCCACCGTCACCGCAGGAGTACGCCGCCTTCCTCACCGATCTGCACGGGCCCGGCGATCCGGCTGCCGCCCCCCGCCAGCTGTCGGACTGGATCGACGTGCTGTTCAACTCGGCGACCCGCCGGGGCGCCGATCTGGCCGAGTCCAAGCGGCTGCGTGACGACCTGTTCGCGGTGCCCACCGACACCGTGCTGCTGCACGGGGATCTGCACCTGGGCAACGTGCTCAGCGGCGGGGTGAAGGGCCTGGTCGCGATCGACCCGATGGCGTGCGCCGGTGACCCCTGCTTCGACGCGGTCGACTACGTGCTGGAGGGCCTGGACCGCGCGGAGATGGTGCGCCGACGCGACGAGCTGGCCGTGGCGGCCGGCATCGACGTGGAGCGCCTCGACCGGTGGTGCCGGGTGACCGCCCCGATCGGTGCCACGTACGTCAGTAACAGCGTGCACTCGGCGGAGCTGGCCGCCTTCGGGCGCGGCGAATACTAGCCACAGCGGCCTCACCCCCGGCCCGACGGCGACCCCGCCGGGCCGGGGGCCGCGTCGTGCCCGGGGACGGGTATCGACGTGTCTCGAACGCGACCGGGAGGATTTCCTGGTCCGGCGGGAGAAAGTGCTCTGCCGGGCGGGACGCGCCGGGCCGCACGATCGGTGCATGGTTCGTACCGGTCGTGCTTCCTTCGCTCAGGAACGCCTCTACTTCCTCGATCAGCTCCAGCCCGGAAACCCGGCGTACGTGGTGGCCTTCGCGGTGCACCTGCACGGTGCGCTGCGACCCGAGGCGCTCCGCGCGGCCCTGACCAGCGTGGTCGCCCGGCACGACGCGCTGCGTACCACGTTCGCGGTGGTCGACGGCGTGCTGACCCAGCGGGTGTCGGCGACGCCCGAGGTGGACGTCGACATCCGCGCCGACGGGTGGGCTGATCGCGACACGCAAGCGGCCCACCTGCGTACCCTCGTCGCCGAGCAGGCCCGGCACCCGTTCGACCTGACCGACGGGCCGGTGCTGCGGGCCTTCCTGCGCTCCTGGGGCCCGGACGAGCACGGCCTCGCGGTGCTCGTGCACCACATCGCCTGCGACGGGTGGTCGGTGGGCCTGCTGCTGCGTGACCTGGCCGCCGAGTACAACGCCACGGTGAGCGGTTCGGCCGCCGGGTACGACGAGCCGGCGGAGTCGTACCTGGCGTACGCCGAGCGGCAGCACGAGGCGTGGCGGCGGGACAGCTCCGGCCTGGACTCTTGGCGCGCGGCGCTGGCCGACGCGCCGCAACTGGCGCTGCCCACCGACTTTCCCCGCCCGAGCGTGCTCGGCACCGCCGGGGCGGTGCTGCGCCGCCCGGTCGAACCGGAGCTGGTGCGGCGGCTCGGCGAGTGGGGGAGGGCGCGGGGCGCGACGCTGTTCGCGGTGACGCTGGCCGGGTACGCCTCGGTGCTGTCCCGGTACGCGCGCCAGGACGAGGTGGTGGTCGGCGTTCCGGTGGCGAACCGGATGGACGATGCCGAGGAACGCCTGATCGGCTGTCTGGTCAACACCCTGCCGATCCGGCTCGACGTGTCCGGCCGACCGGGCTTCGCCGAGCTGGTGGAACGGGCCCGACGGGCCAGCATGGCGGCCTTCGCCAACCAGGACGTGCCGTTCGAGCAGATCGTGCGGGCCACCGTCGGGGAGCGGCAGCTCAGCCACGCCCCGCTGTTCCAGACCTCCCTGACGGTGCAGAACTTCCCGTTCGCGTTCCCCGAGTTCGCCGGGGTGCGGCTGACCGAGGTCGACGTCGAGATCGACGTCACCAAGTTCGACCTGGGCCTGACCCTCGACGTCTCCACCGACGTGCCGTTCCTGCGGGCCGAGTACAGCACCGAGCTGTTCACCTCGGAGACCGTCGCCACGCTGCTCACCCACTACCTGACCTTCCTGCGGTCCATAGTCGACGAGCCGGGGCGGGAGCCGTCCATAGTGGACGACGCCGAGCGGTCGCAGCTCACCGAGGGGGTGAACCCGCCGCTCGCACCCCAACCGGTCGAGCATCCGTCGGTGCTGCGTCGCTTCGCCGCGCACGTGACGGGCACCCCGGACGCCGTGGCCGTCCGCCACCGGGACGTGGAGATCACCTACGCCGAGCTGGACCGGTGGGCCGGGCGGATCGCGGCGGGCCTGGCCGACCGCGGCGTGCGCCACGGCGTCCGGGTGGGGTTGCTGCTGGGCCGCTCACCTGCTGTCGTCGCGGCGATCCTGGGCGTGTGGAAGCTCGGCGGCGTCTACGTGCCGCTGGACCCGGACTACCCGCGCCAGCGGCTCGAACTGATCACTGCCAACGCCGGGATGGCGGTGCTCGTGGTGGACCCCGACACCGCGGAGGCGGCCGGGGCACTCACCCGTGGCCGGGCGATTCCGCTGGCCGACGCGCACACCCTGGACGGGGTGTCCATGGTCGAGGAGACCTTCCCCGCGCCGGACGACCCGGCGTACGTCATCTACACCTCGGGTTCGACAGGCGTACCCAAGGGGGTCCTGGTCGGGCACGGCGGCCTGGACGCGCTGAACAGCCCGACCCCGGCCGGCCTGGACGTCACGGCCGACGACGTGTGGCTGGCCGCCAGCTCGTTCTCGTTCGACGCCTCGGTGTGGGAGATGTGGGGTGCGTTGAGCACCGGCGCCCGGCTGGTCATCGCCGACCGGGTCGACCTGGTGGACCGGGAGCGACTGGCCGCGCTGGTGCGTCGCGAGGCCGTCACGGTGCTGTTCCAGACCCCGGGTGCGCTCTACCGGCTGCTGCCGCCGTACCTGCGGGCGCTCGACGTCGACGAGGTCTCGCGCCTCCGCTACGTCGTCCTCGGCGGTGAGGCGCTGAGCTGGTCGCGGGTGGCGTCGCTGATCGCGGACGCGCCGGGCCTGCGCGCGGTCTTCGTCAACATGTACGGCATCACCGAGGGCACCATCCACGTCACGATCCACCAGGTGCCGGCCGCCGAGGTGCCCCGGGTCCGCGAGGGTGTCATCGGCGTGCCGTTGCCGTCGGGGCGCTGCTACGTCCTCGACGAGGACCTGCTGCCGACCGGGCTCAACGTGCCCGGCGAGCTGTACTGCGGCGGCGTGCTCGTCGCGCAGGGCTACCTGGACAACCCGGAGCTGACCGAGGCGCGGTTTCCGCCCGACCCGTACGGCCGTGGGGTCATGTACCGCACCGGGGACGTGGTGAAGTGGGGCCTCGACGGGACCATGGTGTACCTCGGCCGCAACGACACGCAGGTGCAGCTGCGCGGCTACCGCGTCGAGCTGGCCGAGGTGGAGGGTGCCCTGCTCACCCACCCGGCGGTGCGCTCCTGCGCGGTGGCGGCCCAGGACGACGAGCTGGTCGGGTTCGTGGTCCACGAGCTCGGCCCGGACGCCGACCACGTGCTCCGGGCGCACCTGCGCGAGACGCTGCCGGCGTACATGGTGCCGTCGCGGATCCTGACCGTCGCGGCCATCCCGCTCACCGCGCACGGCAAGGTGGACGTCGCCCGCCTGCTGGCCGACACCGGCGCGGCGCTGCCGCTCGCCGCACCGTCGCGGCAGGCCGGTGAGGTCGCCGGCAGCGGGCTGGCGGAACGCATCCGGGCCTGCTGGGTCGAGGTGCTGCGCCGGCCCGACGTCGGACTGCACGACAACTTCTTCGACCTGGGCGGCCACAGCTTCGCGCTGATCACGCTCCAGCAACGGCTGTCCGAGGAGGGGCTGGACGTCTCGGTGACCGACCTCTTCCGCTGCGGAACGGTCGCCGGCTGCGCCGCGCACCTTGAGCAGACCGCACCCGTCGTCGCGGACGCCAACGCGGCGCAGCGCCGGCAGGGCCGCGCCCTGCTGGCCGACCGGCGACGCAGCGTCGGAGCCGGCCGTGGCTGAGCTGGACGACAGCACGGCGGTCGCCGTGGTCGGCATGGCCGTCCGGGTTCCCGGTGCCGACCGCGACCTGGACCGGTTCTGGCGACAGGTCCGCGACGGCGTCGACGCGGTCACCTTCTTCACCCCGGAGCAGCTCGCCGACTGGGGGGTACCCAAGGATCTGGTGGAGCGGCCGGGCTTCGTGCCGGCCCGGGCGGTGCTCACCGACGCGTACCGCTTCGACCACCGGCTGTTCGGCTACTCGCCGTCGGACAGCGCCATCATGGACCCCCAGCAGCGGATCCTGCTGGAGTGCGCCTGGGCGGCCCTGGAGCACGCCGGCCACCCGCCGGTCGCCGCCGACGGCAACCGGGTCGGGGTGTACGTCGGCACCGGGCTCAACGTCTACCTGCTGGACAACGTGTGGCCCAACGAGCGTGCGGTCGAGGCGGCCGGCGGCCTGGGGTTGATCATCGGCAGCGACAAGGACTTCGCGGCCACCCGGATCGCCTACAAACTGAACCTCCAGGGCCCGGCGCTGACAGTGCAGACCGCCTGCTCGACGTCGCTGGTCGCGGTGCACCAGGCCACGCAGGCGCTGCTGACCTACGACGCCGACGTGGCGCTGGCCGGGGCCGCCACGGTCGCCCCGCCGACCCGACGCGGGCACCTGCACGAGCCCGGCGGGATCTTCTCCGCCGACGGTCACTGCCGGGCCTTCGACGCCGCCGCCGACGGGACGGTGCCGGGCGACGGCGCGGGCGTGGTGGTGCTCAAGCGTCTCGCCGACGCGCGGCGCGACGGCGACACAGTGCACGCGGTGATCCGCGGCTCGGCGGTGAACAACGACGGCGCCCGCAAGGCCGGCTTCACCGCGCCCGGCCCCACCGGTCAGGCGGCCGTCATCGCGGCGGCGTTGGCGGTCGCCGATGTCGACCCGGACACCATCGGCCTGGTCGAGACGCACGGCACCGGCACCGCGCTCGGCGACCCGATCGAGGTGGCGGCGCTGCGGCAGGTGTTCGACTCGGTGCGGCCGGACCGGGCGCCTGCGCGCTCGGTGCGGTCAAGTCGGTCGTCGGTCACCTGGACACCGCCGCCGGGGTGATCGGCCTGATCAAGACGGTGCTGGCCCTGACCCACCGGACGATCCCACCGATCGCCCACCTCCGCACGCCCAACCCGGCGATCCGGCTGGACGGCTCGGTGTTCGAGCTGCCGTCGACCGCCCGGCCCTGGGCGTCGGTCGACGGGGTACGCCGGGCCGGGGTGAGCGCCTTCGGCATCGGTGGCACCAACGCCCACGTGGTGCTGGAACAGGCGCCGCCGACCCGGCCCCGGCCCCGCCGGCACGTCCCGCAGTTGCTGCTGGTCTCCGCCAAGACCGCCGCGGTGGCACAGGACAGCCTGGACCGGGTCACCGCGTTCGCGGCGGAAACCGCCCCCGGTGAGCTGGCCGACCTGGCGTACACGCTGCGGACCGGTCGCGCCGAGCTGCAGTGGCGGGCCGCCCTCCTGACCCTGGCGCACGGCGAGGCGACAGGGGTCCGCAGGGTCGACGAGGCAGCCCGGGCGCGCGGGGTCGCGTTGCACCTGACCGGGGCCGGCGAGCTGACCGGCAACCGGCCCAACTACGACGCCGACCCGGTGTACCGCCGGACCGTCGACGAGGGCGTCGCGCTGCTGCGTGGCCACCACCTCGGCGACGGCGTCCGGGAACGCTGCGACCGGCTGCTCGCCTGCGTCGGTCTGACCCGGTCGCTGATCAGCCGGGGCGTCACCCCGCGCGCCCTGGCCGGCAGCGGTGTCGGCGTGCTGGCCGGTGCCGTCGTCGCCGCTGTGATGTCGCTCGCGTACGCGCTGGCGCTGCTGCGCGGCGCCGACGCTCCCGACGTCCGGCTGAACCCCGCCGAGCTGCCGCTGCACGTCGACGGGCGGCCCGACGACCACGCGTACTGGCGGGCGCAGGCCGCCCGCCCAGCGGCGTCGGTGCCGCTGCCCGACGAACCCGACCGTGTGCTCTGGGTCGAGGTCGGCACCAGCGTCACCCCGCACCTGGGCGCCGACCAGCCCCCGCTCCCCGCTGATCGGCACGCCCGCGTGCTGGCGACCGTCGGCGCGCTGTGGCAGTCGGGTCTCACCGACGGCTGGGATCCGGTGCACGACACCGGCCGACGCCGGCTGCCCGCCCCCACCTACCCCTTCGCGGCCACCCGGCACTACCTGGACGCCCCCGGGGCCAACCCGAACAGAGAGAGGTAGCACTGATGCGCGACGTACCCGACCGGACCTGGGTGGCCGAGTTCGAGCAGCTGTGGATGGAGGTGCTCGGCGTCGACACGGTCGACGACGACGACGACTTCTTCGACCTCGGCGGCCACTCGCTCAGCGCGCTGCGGCTGAGCACCCTGATCCGCCAGGAACTCAACCTCGCGGTGATGTTCGGCCACGTGCTGGAGAACCCCCGCCTCGCCGACCTGCGCACTGTCGCCGGCGAGGTGCCGCTGGAGCGGCCCGTGGCGGAGACCGCCTGATGGTCGCCCCGGACCTCGCCGCCTGGGCACCGCTGGCCGCGCGGGTGCTGGGCGGCACGCCCGAGCAGGTGTGCGCGGCGGCCAGCACCGAGTCGTTCGTCGGCCTGGGTGGCACCTCGCTACAGGCCATTGCCCTGGTCTCGCTGGGCCAGCGGGAGCTGCGGGCGGACGTGGACAGCGCCCGGCTGCTGTCGGCGCTGCCGCTGGCGCGGGCCCTCGCCGGCGCGGTGGACTTCGTCGACACCGCACCGCCGGCCGCCGCGCGCGGACCCGTCGAGCGGGAGCTGCTGCCCGGTCAGCGGTCCATGCTGGCCGCGCACCTGCTGGAGCAGGACGCGCCCTACCACCTGATGTTCACCGTGGAGGCGGACGGACCCCTCGACCCGGCGCGGGTCCGGTGGGCGCTGCGTCGGTTGACCACCCGCCACGAGGCGCTGCGTACCCGCTTCGTCCGGGACCCCCGCCAGGCCCGGATCGTGCTGCCCGCACCGTACGAGCCGCGCCTGCTGCACCAGGTGCTGCCCGCCGACGACGCGGTGCGCACCGTGCACGACCTGTACGGCCGGTCCGCCGCGCGACTGCTGCGCCCGTTCGCGCAGCCACCTGTGGTGTTCGTGCTGACCCGTGCCGGGCGACGGGACCTGCTCACCATGCTGGTGCACCACACGGTGAGCGACGGCTGGAGCGTCGGCGTGTTCGCGCGGGAGTTCGCCGAGTGTTACGTCGGGGACGGCCCGGCCGAGGCAGCCCCGTCGCCGGACTGGGTCGGCACCCGGCTCGCGGCGCAGGAGACCTCCGGCGCGCTGGCGGCCGCCCTGACCCGGGTCACGGCGCGGCTGGGCACCGCCCCGTGGTCGGTGACGCTCCCCACCGACCTGCCGCCGGTCGCCGAGGCCGACGGGCGCGGCTCGCGGCTGCACTTCCACCTCGACGAGGCGGCGGCGGAGGCCACCACCGGGCTGGCCCGGCAGTGCGGGGTGACGGTGACGTCGGTGGTCCTGGCGGCCTGGGCGTTGGCAGTGTCCCGCCGCGCCAACCTGGACGACCTGGTGCTCGGGGTGCCGGCGGCGGGCCGGTTCGAGGCGGGCATGGAACGGCTGGTGGGCCTCTGCACCCGGGTCGTCCCGGTGCGCTGCGCCGCGGCCGACGACCGCACCGTCCGGGAGTTCGTCCGCGGGGTCGCCGACGCCCTCGCCGCGGCGGTCGCCGACGCCGACGTGCCGTTCGAGCGGGTCGTCGCCGAGCTGGGCGCCGCCACCGACCCCGGCCGGAACCCGCTGGCCCAGCTCGGCTTCGCCGCCCACCACGAGCTGGTGCCCGACGAGCTGGTGGTGGGCGACCGCAGCTGGCGGGTGCACGAGGGTCACTGCCACGGCGCGGTGTTCGACGCCCTGCTCTACCTCCAGTCCTGGTCGGGTCGCCCCCGGTTCGCGCTGGAGTACGCGACGGCGCTGCTCACCGCCGCCGACGCCGGGGAGCTGGTCGAGTCGTTCCAGGCGGCTGCGGGAGCTGGCCACCGACCCGGACGCGGTGCTGCGAAAGATCACCACGCTTTCGGCGGGTCAGCGCGACCGACTGCGGGAGCTGGGTGCGGGCGGAACGCACGACACGGCCGACGACGTGTGGCACCGGTTCGCCGGGTACACGCGGTCCTCAGGCCAGCGGACCGCGCTGGTCGACGCGCACACCGGGCTGACGTTCACCTACCGCGACCTGCACGACGCCGCGGTCGAGCAGTCCCGCCTGCTGCACGCCCACGGGGTGCGCGCCGGTGACGCGGTGCTGCTGGAGCTGCCCCGCTCGGCCGCCGAGGCGGTCGCGGTGCTGGGCGTGCTGCGACTCGGCGCGCACTACGTCGCGGTCGACCAGCACGCCACCGCCGAGTGGCGGGCGCACCTGGCGGCGACGGTCGCGGCGCGGGCCCGCCTCGGTGCGGGCCAGCCCTGGACCGGCGTCGTCGACTGCCCTTTGGTCGAGCCGGGAACGCCGGCCGGGAACGACCCGGTCCGGGCGGCGCCGAGCGACCCGGCGCGGACCGCGTACGTCTCCTTCACCTCCGGCTCGACCGGGCTGCCCAAGGGCGTCGTCGTGCCGCACCGGGCGGTGCTGCGACTGGCCGACGACCCGGCGATGTTCGCCGACCGGCCGGGCATGCGGATGCTGCGGTTGTCCCCGCTGGCGTTCGACGCGTCCACGCTGGAGCTGCTGGTGCCGCTGGCGAACGGTGACACGGTGGTGGTCTTCCCGCCGGAGGACCCGACGCCGCGCCGGCTGGCCGACGTCCTGGCCGCCGCCGGGGTCACCCACGCCTGGCTCACCGCGGGTGTGTTCCACCTGGTCGCCGAGCACCGTCCGGACGCGTTCGCCGGGCTGCGGCAGCTGTTCACCGGCGGGGGAGTGGTCTCACCGCCGCACGTGCGCCAGGTGCTGGCCGCCTGCCGGGGGCTGCGCCTGACCAACGGGTACGGCCCCACCGAGAACACCACGTTCACCACGACGTACTCCGTCGCGCACGCGGACGCGACAGTCGACCCACTGCCGATCGGCGCGCCGGTGCACGGCACCGACCTCTCCGTCGTCGACGCCTCGGGCCGCCTCGTTCCGCCGGGTGCGGTCGGCGAACTCCTGGCCGGCGGCACCGGCCTGGCCGACGGCTACCTCGGCGACCCCACCCGGACGGACGCCTCCTTCGTGCGCCACGGCGACGTGCGCCGCTACCGCACCGGGGATCTGGTGCGCTGGGGCGCGGACGGGCAGCTGCGCTTCCTGGGCCGCAACGACCGCCAGGTGAAGATCGCCGGACACCGGGTCGAACCGGTCGACGTCGAGCGCCGGCTGCGGGCGCGGCCGGGCGTGCGCGACGCCGTGGTGTTCCCCACCGGTGACCCGGCGACCGGGGTACGCCTGTGCGCGGCGCTCAAGCCCGACGCGGACGGCCTCGACGTGGCCGCCGTGCGCCGCGCGGTCGAGCCCGAGCTGGCCCCCTACGCCCGGCCGCAGCAGTGGCTGACGGTGGCCGAGTTCCCGCTGGACCGCAACGGCAAGGTCGACCTGCGGGCGTTGGGCGCGCTGGCGCAACCCGCCGCACCGCCGGAGACCCCGGCCGTGGCGGCGAGCCGGCCAGCGATCCCCGCCCAGCGCTCGGCGTCGCTCGCCGAGTTCGAGGAGCTGGTGACGGGTGCCTGGGTGGAGGCGCTGGGCACCGACGACTTCGACGTCGACGAGGCGTTCTTCGACGTCGGCGGTGAGTCGCTGCGCCTGGCGATCGTGCGCCGGCTGCTCCAGGAGCGGCTGGCCGGCCGGACCATCCCGCTGACCGATCTCTACCGCTTCCCGACCGTCCAGACGCTGGCCCGGCATCTACACGCACAGACCGAGAGAGCAGGCGCATCCTCATGAACGACGACATCGCGATCGTCGGCCTGGCCGGTCGGTTCCCCGGCGCCGCCGACGTCTGGGAGTACTGGTCGAACCTCGTCGCGGGCAAGACCACTGTCAGCGCGTTGACCCGGGGCGAGCTGCTGGCCGCCGGGGTGGCCACGGACCGGCTCGACGACCCGGCGTACGTGCCGGCGCGGGGCGTCCTGGCCGACCCGGACCTGTTCGACGCGGCCTTCTTCGGCATCACGCCGAGGGAGGCGGAGACCATGGACCCGCAGCACCGGCTGCTGATGCAGACCGCGTGGGCGGCGCTGGAGTCGGCCGGGCTGACCACCGAACGGCCCTTCGGTCGGGTCGGCGTGTTCGCCGGGGCCGGGTTCAACTACTACGCCCTGCACCATGTGTTCGCGCGGCCCGACGTGGTCGAGTCGCAGGGCCTGCTGTCGGTCGTGCTGGGCAACGAGAAGGACCACCTGGCCGCGAAGATCGCGTACCGACTGGATCTGGGCGGCCCGGCCATCACCGTGCAGACCGCCTGCTCGACCTCGCTGGTGGCGGTGCATCTGGCCTGCCAGAGCCTGCGCGCCGGCGACTCGGACGTCGCGCTCGCCGGCGGCGCCTGCGTGGCCGTGCCGCAGCAGGCCGGTTACCGCTACGAGACCAAGGGCATCATGTCGCCGGACGGCACCTGCCGGCCCTTCGACGCCTCGGCCGACGGGACCGTTCCCGGCAACGGCGTCGCGCTGGTGGCGCTCAAGCGCGCCGAGGACGCCCGCCGCGACGGGGACACCGTGTACGCCCTGATCAAGGGGTCGGCGGTGAACAACGACGGCGGGATGAAGGTCGGCTACACCGCGCCGGGCATCGCCGGGCAGGTCGACGTGCTGACCCGCGCGTACGCCGCCGCCGGGGTCGACCCGGCCACGGTGGGCTACCTGGAGGCGCACGGCACCGCCACCGAGGTCGGCGACGCCATCGAGCTGGCCGCGCTGACCGAGGTGTTCCGGCGCGGCGCGCAGCAGTGCTCGATCGGCTCGGTCAAGGCCAACGTCGGGCACCTCGACGCGGCCGCCGGGGTCGCCGGCCTGATCAAGGCCGCGCTGGCCCTGCACTTCCGGCAGATCCCGCCGCTGGCCGGCCTCAAGCAGGCCCGGCCGGAGCTGCTCGACGGGTCGACGCCGTTCACCGTGGACACCGTCGCCCGACGGTGGCAGGCGGTTGGTGGCCCGCGCCGGGCGGCGGTCAGCGCCTTCGGCCTGGGTGGCACCAACGCCCACGTGGTGCTCCAGGAGGCCGACGGTCCGGTCGCAGCGGACCCGTCGGCGGACGACGGCCCGGCCGAGCTGATCGTGCTGTCGGCGCGGACCCCGGAGGCGGTTCGCGCGGCCGCCGAGCAGGTGCACGAAGTACGTGCGGCAGCGGCCCGACCTGTCCCTGCGGGACGTCGCGCTGACCTCGCAGACGTACCGCCGGCACTTTCCGCACCGGCTGGCCGTGGCCGCGCGGGACGTACCGGCGGCGCTGGCCGGGCTGCGCCGGGCGCGGGCGCGCACGGCGGCCCGCCGACCCCGGGTGGTGTTCCTCTTCCCCGGTCAGGGCGCCGAGTTCGCCGCCATGGCGCGGGGCCTCTACCAGCACTACCCGTCGGTGCGGGCCGACCTCGACCACGGGGCGGAGCTGCTGGCCCCGGTCCTCGGCCTGGACCTGCGGGACGTCCTCGTCGACGACGACCCGCACGGGGTCGTGCACCGCACCGACGTCACCCAGCCGGCGTTGGCCCTGTACGAGGTGGCGCTCGGCCGGTTGCTGATGTCGTGGGGTGTCCGCCCGGCGGCGATGATCGGCCACTCGGTCGGCGAGTTCCCGGCCGCCGCGCTCGCCGGTGAGCTGTCCGACGACGACATGCTGCGCCTGGTCGCCGCCCGGGGCAGGCTGATGCAGGACACCCCGGAGGGTCACCTGCTGGCCGTGCTGGCGGGCCCGTCCACAGTGGCGACGCACCTCGCCGGCCTGGACGAGCTCGACATCGCCGCGCACAACGCGCCCGAGGTCACCGTCGTGGCCGGGCCGCCGGCGCAACTCGCCACGTTCCGCGAACGCCTGGGCGTGGCCGAGGTGCCCTGCCGGGCGCTGCCCGCGCAGCGCGCCTTCCACAGCCGGATGATGGCCGACGCCGCCCGGCTGCTCGGTGTCGAGGCCGACCGGGTGACCCATCGGCCCCGGACCATCCCGGTCGTCAGCAGCGTCGACGGCGCGCTGCTCGACGCCGGCCGGCCTCGTGCCGCTGGGTACTGGGCGGCACAGATGCGCAGCCCGGTGCGCTACCACGACGCCCTGCTGACCGCGCTCGACCGGCCCGATCCCGTCCTGGTCGAGGTCGGTCCCGGCACCACGCTGACCAGCATGGCCCGGCAGACACCGCAGGGCCGCCACGTGCCCGGGTTCGCCGTGCAGCCGCGACCGACGCAGCGGGCCGACGCCGCCGACGTGCTCGCCGGGCTCGGCGGGCTGTGGACGGCCGGGGTGCCGGTGGACTGGGCGGCGGTCCGCGGCGACACCCGGGCCCGGCGGGTGGCGCTGCCGACGTACCCGTTCGCCCGTACCCGCCACTGGCTCGACGCGACACCGGCACCGGTGCCGGACGACGTGGAGCCGGCGCCGCCGCCGGCGACCGCCGGGGAGGGCACCGTGCTGGGCGAGATCGTGCAGCTGTGGGGTCGGCTGCTCGGCTCGCCCGACATCGGGCCGGACACGAACTTCTTCACCGTCGGCGGGGAGTCCCTGCTGTTCATCCGGATGGTCAACCAGGTGCAGCGCCGCTTCGCGGTGCGCATCCCGATGGAGCAGCTGTCCGCCGAACCCACCCCGCGCATCCTGGCCGAGCTGGTGACGCCATGACCGACCACGCCGACTTGGCCCACGCGGCGGTGGTGGCGGCGGTGCTCGGCCACCGCCTGTCCGGCGCGACGTCGGTGCTGGTGCGCGGCCCGCGCGGCGACCGCACGGTGCGCGTGCACCAGGACAGCACCCCCACCGAGGTACGCGCACAGACGCACCCGCCGTCCCCGACTCCCGAGTCCGACCCGTCCTCGGTGGACGTCGTGCTGGGCGCACCCGGGCCGGCGGGCGTCGGGGCGGCGGCCACAGTGGGTCGGGTGCCGGTCTGGTTCGCCCGCCACCACGGTCATCCCGCCCAGCTCCAGGAGCGCCTGGACACCCTGGCCGGTTGGCTCACCACCCATCCCGACCGCCCGGTGCGGGAGGCCGTGCTGGTCGGCCCGGTGGAGCGGGGCCACGC
>NZ_JAEVHL010000041.1 GCF_016803395.1 Micromonospora tarensis
GTTCCTAGACAGCTCCACTCCACAACCGGAGGCCTTCACCTACCTACGACATCAGAGCGTGTCGTCACACAACCTCGACCAACCTCCCTGGACAGCACACCTAGGTCTCGGCGGACGCGCCCGCCCACGCGTCCGCGAGCTACTCGCCGCGCACCTCAGTCAGTAGCCCGGTTCGTCGCCGGCGGCGAGCCGGGCAGCCGCCTCGGCAGGCGTGTCGTCGTACCCCGGCCGGGCCACGAACACCGACTGGAAGAAGTATCCCTGCTCCTCGTCCGGGTCGTCATCGGCGGCGAACGGCCGCCACAGCGCGAGGTACAGCCCTCGGGCGGTGAACCCGTCGTCGTCCTCGTTCGCCACGAGGTCGACGTGACGGCGCAGTCGCGTCACGACCGCCGCGGCCGGCAGTCCGAAGACGTCCACGTCGTGGTAGCGCACCAGGTCCCGCTCCCCCGGACGCCACACCTCGATGGCGTTGACCCGCCCGTGCGTCGGTCCGACCCCGAAGCCGACGCTGAACCCCAGGCCGCTGGGCAGGTGCATGGCCAGCTCACCGTGTGCGGTCGGGGTCAGCCGGCCGAGCGTCTGGAGCGCCGCACGGGCCTCGTCGGCGGTCATGCCGAGCCGTAGCGGACCCACTCCGCGCGGTGGATCGAGAACGATCTCCATCGGCTGATCATCGCAGCCAGCTCCGCAGAAGATGGCGGGGGCCACCGCTGACCGCCGTCAGCAGCACCTCTCGTCCCAGCGCGGCTGCGCGCGGGTGACCCGACGGACGAAGCCGGTCGGGCCCGGGGTACGCGATGGATCGCACCCACCGGCCCGACCGGCTGACCGCGAGGTGGAGCGTGGCGACCGGCGTCAGCAGCCGAGCCGCTTGGTGGAGAGCGCGACGTCGTCGATCCAGAGGTCGAACTGGCCCGGGGTGGTCCCGCCCTGGTAGAGCTGCCAGCCGATCTTCACCGTGTTGACGGTCGGCAGGATGAACGGCACGTCGTTACCACCGTGCTCGGTGGTGGAGGCGGTCAGCTCCGGGTTGGTCACGCCGTCGAACCACACCGCGACCCGGTTGTCGGTCGGGTCGAGCTTCCACTCGACGCACTGCCAGGTGTCCTCGGTGACCGGGGCCGACTCCCGCCAGTTGGTCCAGTCGCCGGTCGGGCCACCGTCGGCGCCCACACCCCAGAAGATCCCCGGAACCGTCGGCGCGTACTGGCCACCGACCGGGCGGACGACCTCGGAGCTGCCGGCGCCGGTCGCCTCGACGAGCGTGAAGTGCGCCCAGTCCGGGCCGGTGGGGAAGGCATCGACGCGCAGCCGCATCCGACCGTAGAAGCGGTTGCCCGGCGCCGCGAAGTCGTCGATGCGCAGGAAGGCACGGCCGTTGTCGACGGTGCGGATGTGCAACACCTTGTTGCCCCGGTGGGCGCGCTCGACGGTGAACGTGCCGTTGCGGGTGTCGATGCCCCAGTCCAACGTGCTGGCACCGCCCGGCGGCAGACGTTCGAAGTCTTCGCAGAAGAGCAGGCCACGGGGGCACGAGCGCGGGCCGGCGGCCGACGCTCCGGCCGGCACGCTGCCGGCCGTGCTGCCGATGATCAGGGCGGCGGCGCACACCGCGAGGAAACGGCGCATGGTCATCCTCCAGGACACGGGGCCTCCACCCGCGCGGGCGGAGGCCGGAACAGCCTCCCCGGACACCCGGATGCTGCTCGCCTCGTCGCCGGTCTCGACCTGGCTCGTCGAGTGCTTCAGGCCGGCAGAGGTCGAATGGGCGAGGTCACGGGGACACGTGGTCGGGGCACGTACGGCGGACACCTGTCCGTCGTCGTGCGGCGGGCCCGACGATGCGGCGCGCGTCCGCCGACGCGGCGCGCCGCCGGCACTGCGCTGCTCCCGTGCTGGCCGATGCCAGCGCGGTTGCCCCCGCGCTGCGGCGATGACAGCCATTCCAGCACACCCGAAAGCGTCCGGCAATATCGACAGACGCCGCTTTCCGGGGTACTCGTGGCGTGCCCCGCCGACGCCCACGACGGCACCGGGCCGCCGGCGGGTGCGACCGAACGATCGCACCACCGGCCGGACCGGCTGGTGAGGAGCCTCGTGAGCTGGCTCAGAGGGTGAACACGACGGTGGAGATGCTGCGTGCGGGGACGTTGACGGTGGCCTGACCGCCGTTGACGCTTGTCGGTTGGCTGGCCGCGTTGGCGTTCTGCGAGGTGAGGTAGTGCTCGGCCCGGCTGACGTTCTGCGGGGCCTGGATCACGGCGTTGTTGACCGCGCTGTTCGAGCGGTTGAGCAGGACCAGAGTTATCTTGCCGTCGCCCTGGTAGGCGGTCACCTCCAGCGGCGAGGCCTTGGAGCTCTTTGTCAGGGCGACGCGCTGGTAGCCGGGGCGGACGTACTTGGCGTACTGGGAGAACGCGTACCCACGCTTGAGCGGCGCCCCCGCGACCGTGCCGTACGCGGACTCGCCGTCACCGATGAAGGAGTAGTAGCGCTTGCCGTACCACCAGATGTAGGCACTCCAGTTGGCCTCCATCGACTTGTGCACGGTACGCATGATGTCGTCGAGCGTCTCGTCCCAGACCGCCTGGTTGGCGGGGTTGCCCCAGATGTTGGAGCCGCTGCCGTCGGCCTCGTGGTGATTCCACTCGGTCATCCAGACCGGCTTGTTGTGCTGCTCGGCCAGGGAGTACGGCCGCAACCGACCCGCGTCCTCGGTGCCGTAGAGGTGGCCACCGATGTAGCCGATGTTGTTGCGGGCGGTCGTGTCGTTCAGGGTCGGATCGGTGTAGCCGTAGTTCAGGTTGACCGCCTCGGCGACCATCAGTTTGGTGTTCTGCACCCGCGCGCCCTGGTCACGGACGAAGGTGCGCAGCTCGGTGCCGCTCCAGTCCATCGAGTCGTAGTCCGGGTGCCAGTCCGGTTCGTTCTGCACCGAGGTGACGTCGATGGTCACCCCCTGGTTACGCATGTACTGGACGTAGCTGTTCAGGTGGTTGGCGTAGTCGTCGTAGTAGTCGGTCTTCAGCTTTCCGCCGTTGACCCGGCTGTTGTTCGTCTTCCACGCCGCCGGCGCGGTCCACGGTGAGGCGAGGATCTTCACCCCCGACCCGGACGACTTCGCCGTCTTCAACGAGTTCACGTGGGTCGCCCACTCGCTGGAGACGGGCGAGAGACCGGTCCGCACGATGGACAGGCCCAACTGGTTGGCGCCCATCCCGACCAGTGTCTGCGTCTCGGCCGTCGACCACGCGCTGCCCCAGATCGACTGGGCCGCCCCGAAGCCGTCGACGGTCTGGTATCTGGTGGCACTGTTCACCGTGATGTCCGCCGGCCCGTTCGGAGGCGGGGTGGTCGGGGGTGGATCGGTCGGCGGGGGCGTGGTCGGTGTCGTGCCTCCGGTGCAGGCCACCCCGTTCAGCGCGAAGCTGGTCGGGTCGGGGTTGCTACCGGTCCACGAGCCGTTGAAGCCGAACGAGGCGGTGCCGTTGGTGGCGACGCCGCCGTTGTAGCCGACGTTCCTCGCGGTGACCGCCGCGCCGCTCTGGGTCACCGTCGCGTTCCACGCCTGGGTCACCGTCTGTCCGGCGCCGTAGGACCAGGTGAGCGTCCAACCGGAGATCGCGTCACCGAGATTGGTGATGGTGACGTTGGCCCCGAAGCCGCCCTGCCACTGCGACGACACGGTGTAATCCACCGAACAGCCGGCAGCCGCCGCTCCGGCCGGCACGGCCGTGGCGACCGCGGCCGATGCCAGCAGGACGGCTCCCACCGACGTCAGGGCCATTGTGGTTCTTCTCGGTCTTCTCATCGACTTTCTCCTGGGGTGTTGGGGCCGCCCGGATCGACAGGCGGGCACAGCTGAGGGACGGTGTCGCCGGGTGCCGTCGGCGGGTGCAGCCGAACGTCGTGGACGTGCCCGAGGCGGTGCCGTCGGCGGAGTCCCGGCCGACAGCCGCACCTGGTGGAGAATCACCGCGGTTGAACCAGCACCCTGATGAGATCAGCTGCGAGGGCCATCGTTAGCGCTCACACGTGCGGCCCGTCGCACCCACCGCCGAAGTCATCGGTGTCGCGCCAGCGCCCGTGCTCCCGGACGACGCGCCGGCCTGCCCACATCGACCTTCGTGGATAGCCTGCTGCCCGTCAAGATGCGCCGAGCAGGTTTCGCGAAAGTCTTGTTTCGCGCCTCCACCATGGCCGGGCCCCACCGCAGGCACAACAGCGATCGGGACGAGTCGGGTGGCTATTCGCGGGCACGAAATGTTGTCGTGAACATTTCTGCGACGCGGCTGGCAAGCGGCGGCTGGGGCGTACCGACCGACCGGGCGGGTCAGCGCCCACCCGTAGAATTTCTCGCGTGATCGAGCAAGGTCAGGGGCGCTACTCCCGCAAGCCTTGGCGCGGTGACCTGCCCATCGCCACGATCGCCGAGCTGGCCGGGGTCTCCCCGCCGACCGTCTCCAAGGTCCTCAACGGTCGCGGCGGCGTGGGCGAGCAGACCCGGCAACGGGTGGAGGCGCTGCTGCGCGACCACGGCTACCGCCGACAACGGACCAGCGGCGCGGCCCGCTGCATCGAGGTGGTCTTCCACCAGATGCTGCCCTCGATCGCCATGGAGATCCTGCGCGGCGTGCAGGAGGTCGCCGGCCCGCGGGACCACACTGTCGGCTTCAGCGACATCCGACGTCGTGTCCTGGCGGGCCAGCCATGGGTGGAGTCGTTGCTGCTGCGCCAACCGACCGCCGTCATCACGGCGTTCGCCCTGGTCACCGCCGAGCACGGCAAACGCTTCGCGGCGGCCGGCATACCGCTGGTCGCCATCGATCCGACCGGTGACCTGTCGCCCACGCCCGCGGTCGGGGCCACCAACTGGAGTGGCGCTCTCGCCGCCACCCGGCACCTTCTCGACCTCGGCCACCGACGCATCGGCGTGATCACCGGCCCGGTCAACGACCTGTCCGCACGGGCTCGGCTGGACGGTTTCCGCGCCGCGCTGGATCACGCCGACGTCCCGCTCGACGAGACCCTCGAACGGCGCGGTGTCTTCAGCTTCGACGGTGGCCGCGAACTCGGCACCGAGCTGCTCGCCCGAGACGCGCCACCGACCGCTGTCGTCTGCGGCAACGACCTCCAGGCGCTCGGCGTCTATGCCGTGGCGCGCCAGCGCGGCCTGCGGATCCCGGAGGATCTCAGCGTCGTCGGCTTCGACGACATCGACCAGTCGGCGTGGCTCTCCCCGCCGCTGACCACGGTACGACAGCCCTTCGGCGAGATCGGCGCCACCGCCGCTCGGCTGGCCCTGGCCCTGGCCGACGGCGGTCGCCTGACCCAGGAGCGGTACGAACTCGGCACGACCCTCGTCGTGCGCAGCAGCACCGCACCGCCCGCCATCCGCTGACCCTGCTCACCATCGCGCTGGCCGCACCCGCCGAGGCCGGGCCGGGCAGGTACGACCGGATCAGGGCCTTGGCCCCGAACCAGGTGTGCCGGTGCCTCAGCGGGGCACGGACGGCCGCTCGGGGGGTTTACCTCGGGCACGCGTCATGTCGGCGATGGCGATACCGGCCAGCACGAGGACGGCGACGACGGCCACGGCCAGCGGCGGCAGCAGGAGCATGGCGGGCGAGATCCCGGCGAGCACGAGTGCGCCGATCACCCGGGAACGCGAGACCCGGGCGAACACCGCGTGTTCCACCAGGGCCCGCCCGATCAGGAACAGGAGCGGACCGCCGAGGATGGCGACGGTCCAGGCCACGTCGGTGGGCCCGAACGGACGTTCGATCACGAGTTCGTAGCCGACGGCGACCGCGACGGTGCCCGTGACCATGAGGACGTGCGCGGTGAACGCCTCCCGGATGAGACGCGCTGGTTCGGCGGCGGCGGCGAGCGCCTCGGGCAGCAACTGGCCGGCCTTGAAGAGGTAGACCCGAAACAGCAGCACCGTGGTGGCGAACGAGACAGCGAAGGCCGCGACGGCGCCAGGCTCCCGGAAGGAGGTGTCGCTGTAGGCCGAACCGGTCGTCAGGATCAGCTCGCCGAGCGCGATGATGAAGAACTGCCGGTAGCGCTCGGAGATGTACTCCGCGGAGACCGGCCACTGCTGCGGGGTGGCAAGGGTCCACGGGGCGGGGTAGAGGAGCAGCAGCGCCGTGCCGTCGATGGCGATGGCGAGCGCCCACAACAGCCCGCGAGCCGGGTCCGGCAGGATCGCGCCGGCGATCCACGGCACCGCGGACAGCGAGAACCAGAGCAGGACCCCAGCCGCGCGACGCTGCGCCTGGTGACCGCGCAGCGACGGCACGATGACGAGACCCCGAACGAGGTGGACGGCGACGTACGAGCCGGCGAACACCAGGCTCCCGTCACCGAACGCCCGGGGCACCGTGACCGCCATCGTTATGGCGCCGAGCATGGCCACGTAGACCAGCCCCTGTAGCTGCGGCGCCTGCGTGTCGTAGATGTCGGTGACCCAGGCCGTGACGAACCAGAGCAGGAGGAACGCCAAGAGCAACAGCAGCGTCTCGCCGGCTTCGAGGAGGACTGCCCGCGCCTCGCTGAGGTCCTCGACCAGCCGATGGGAGACCCGGTTCAGGGCGAAGACGAAGACCAGGTCGAAGAAGAGCTCCAGCAGGTTCGGCCGCTCCGGTTGCCCCGGCTTGCGGAGCAGCGCTGCCGCCCTCGTTGACATACGGCCGCCCGATCCTGCCGGATTCGCTCCCCCTTGCGGAATTGATACCACGCCCGGTGCCCCGTCGAGGTCGTTACGGGGCGGCCGGAAACAGGACTGACCTGGGGTACGCGACAGGGTGGCAGAACGTGAATCCCACCTAACCCGAGCATTCTCCCCCTAGGTTCGATGCGCAGGACGCAGCCGAACCGGGGAGAGACGTGGACAGCTATCCGGCGATCGAGGATCACGGGCTCATCGGCGACCTGCAGACCGCCGCGCTGGTGACCTGCGACGGGACGGTGGACTGGTTCTGCGCGCCGCGCTTCGACTCGCCGAGCATCTTCGCCGCGCTGCTGGACAAGGAGAAGGGTGGCTACTTCCGGATCGCGCCGTGCGACGTCGAGTACGTCACCAAACAGCTCTACCTGCCCGGCACGCCCATCCTGATCACCCGGTTCATCAGCGCCGACGGCGTGGCCGAGGTGATGGACTTCATGCCGGTCACCGGCGAGCGGGCCACCGACGCGCACCGCCTGGTCCGCATCGTCACCATGGTCCGGGGCAGCATGCGTTTCCGGGTGGAGTGCCGACCGCGGTTCGACTACGCCCGCGAAGAGCACCAGGTGGAGGCGCACCGCGCCGGCTTCGTCTTCCGCGGCCGGTCGGCGACGTTGACGTTCCACCCGGTCGATCCGGTACGACGGTTGATCTCCGAACGCGGCGACGTCCAGTTGGACGGCGGCGACCTCGTCGCGTACGGCACCCTGAACGAGGGCGACGCCGGCGGGGTGGTCCTGGAGACGGGCGGCAGCGAGCCGCGGGTCATCCCGCCGGAAGAGGTCCAGGGCATGTTCGAGTGGACCCGGGACTACTGGCGGCGCTGGCTGGAACGATCGCGCTACACCGGCCGCTGGCGGGAGATGGTCGAGCGCTCCGCCATCACGCTGAAACTCATGACGTACGCGCCGACCGGCGCGATGATCGCCGCACCCACCGCCGCGCTGCCCGAACTGGTGGGCGGAACCCGCAACTGGGACTACCGCTACACCTGGGTACGGGACACCTCGTTCTCGGTGCACGCGCTGCTCGGCCTCGGCTTCACCGAGGAGGTCAGCCGGTACATGGACTGGCTGGACGAGCGGATCCGCGAGGCCGGCGACCTGCAGGACCCGCTGAAGATCATGTACCGGGTGGACGGCTCCTCGGACCTGCACGAGGAGGTTCTCGACCACCTGGAGGGCTACCGGGGCTCGCGGCCGGTGCGGATCGGCAACGGCGCCGCCGACCAGCTCCAGCTCGACATCCACGGCGAGGCGCTGTACGCCATGCACCTCGCCGACGAGCAGGGCATTCGCGTCTCGCACCAGGTGTGGAAGAGCACCGTCCGGCTGGTCGACTGGCTCTGCCGGCACTGGGATCGGCCCGACGCCGGCATCTGGGAGAGCCGCCACCACCCCCGTAACTACACCTTCGGCCGGGTGATGTCCTGGGTCGCGCTGGACCGGGCCGTCCGCCTGGCCACCCGGACCGGCCGGCCCGGGGACGTCACCTGCTGGACCGAGCAGCGCAACCGCATCTACAACCAGGTCATGGAGCGCGGATACGACCGGGGTCGCGGCACCTTCGTGCAGGCGTACGACGAGAGCGTGCTGGACGCGGCGTTGCTCGCCATGCCGGCGGTCGGTTTCGTCACGCCGAGCGACCCGCTGTGGCAGTCCACCCTGGCCGCGATCGAACGTGAACTGGTCTCCGACAGCCTCGTTCACCGGTACGACCCGGTCCACTCCCCCGACGGCCTCCCCGGCCACGAGGGCACCTTCAACATGTGCACCTTCTGGTACGTCGAGGCGCTGGCCCGTTCCGGTCGCGTCGACGACGCCCGACTCACCTTCGAGAAGATGTTCACCTTCAGCAACCACCTCGGCCTGTACGCCGAGGAGATCGCGGCGACCGGGGAGCAGATCGGCAACTACCCCCAGGCGTTCAGCCACCTTTCGTTGATCAACTCGGCGCTGACCCTCAACGACCTGCTCGACGCCGAGGCCGACGCCCGGCGTCGCCGGTAGCGCGCTCCTGCCGGCCGGCGTCGGTGTCGCGCCGTTTCCCGGCGTTCGGAGCGGGGCAGTGATCAGCCCGACGGAAACTCGGCGGGAGGATGGAAAGCATGGAAATCGCTGGCTTCTTCAGCGCGATCATCATCGGCCTGATCATCGGCGTACTGGGCCGACTGATCCTGCCAGGTAAGCAGAACCTGTCGTTCCTGGTGACTCTCGCCGTGGGTGTGGTCGCCGCGATCGTCGGCACCCTCCTCGCCGGCGCCCTCGACGTCGACGACACCAGTGGCGTCGACTGGATCGAGCTGGGCCTGCAGCTCGCCTTCGCGGTGGCCGGCGTCGCCATCCTCGACCGCACCTACGGCCGCCGCACGCACTGACCACCACCGACGCGCGGGTCCGTCCGATCCCGGACCGGCCCGCGCACCCGGTCAGGACCCAGTGCGACGTTCGCGCAGCACGCAATGGTGCCGTGCCGACACTGGGAAGGTCTTGACGTCCCCGACGTGCGTCACGCATGGTCAGTCGACATCGACAGTCTCGAATGGCTCGACACGGGGGGACCGATGATGGCCTTCGTCAGCGCAGCCTCGGCGGCGGCTCTGCTGCTCCTGGCCACCGGCGGCGCATCCTACGGCCGGCCAGCGGCCGACCAGCCCTGCACCGGGCAGATCCACCCGAACCCGGGGTTCGAGCGCGGCACCACCGGCTGGACCGCCGGCCCCCGCATCGTCGTGTTCGGCGACGCGGTCCGGCCCGCGCACACCGGCCGCGCGTACGCCGCCTTCGCCGGGCTGGACGTGACGCGTAGCGACCTGCTGCGCACCACCGTGACCGTGCCGGCAAACTGCGACCTGACTGTCAGTTTCTGGGTCCGGACGACCACCACCGAGACCAGCCGCGGCGACTATCTGAACGTCGGGCTGGCGGTCACCGGGATACCCCCGAAGACGAGGTTCTCGCTGGCCTTCGACGGTGGGTCGCAGTGGCGGCAATACAGCATGTCGACCGGGACGGCGACCACCGAGCGCACCGCGACGATCAGCTTCCTGGCCAGCGAGACGGCCGGCAACGGTGCCACCGCCTTCGACGTCGACGACGTGACCTCCACGTTGAGCTGACCAGGGCGGGAGCGCCGAGACGGTCCTCGCCGCGGTGCGTCCGCGCGCGGCAGCGCGTCAGCTGTTGAACGACTGCGCGCCCAGTTCCCAGCGGCGCAGGTCGACCGGAGACTGCTTGGCCCGCATCGCCGCGATGTTCTCCCGCAGGCGGCGCAGGTGCACCGAGAACGCCTGCGGGTTCGCTCCACCCCACCGGTCGAAGACCTCCTCGGCCTCCGCGTTGTACTGGAACGCCTCGGTGCGGCGGCCCAGCTGCCAGAGGTACCCGCTGAGGTTCGCCAGCACGGCGGCCAGATCGAACTCGAAGGCCACCGCGCTGGCCCGGACGAGGTCCCGGAAGATCCCCACCGCCTCGTCGGCAGCCGCCACCGCGGCGTCCAGCTGCCCCAGCTCGGCGTGGCGCAGACCGACCGTGTTCAGGGTGAGTGCCAGCTCGGGCAGGTACACCGACGGCTCGTCGGCGCTGAGGCGGCGCCAGATCCGCTCCGCGCGGCGGACGGTCGCCAGCGCCTCCGCGCCCCGGTCCAGGTTCGCCTCGATCACCGCCAGGTTGGTGAGCGCCCCGGCCAGGCCCTGCTCGGCCCGCGCCGACCGGCGACCACCGGTGAACAACTCGACCGCCCGGCGCCCCGCCACCTCGGCCTTCTCGTGCGACTCAAGGTGCAACAACCGGAGCGCGAGATTGTCCAGCGCCCCCGCGAGCGCCCACCGGAACGACTCGACCTCGTCGCCCGGCCCCTCGGCCAGTGGGGTGAGCAGCTCCACCGCCCGTTCCGCACTGGCCAACGCCGCGCGGTGCCGGTTCACCGCGGCCAGTCGGTGCGCCCGCACGTGCAGGGCCAGGGCGAGCAGCGCGGACGTCTCCGCCGAGGCGGTGGCGGCCAGCGCGGCCTCGCCGGCCGCGACGGCCCTGTCAATCTGCTCCAGCGCCGCCGTGCGGTCCCCGGCATTGGCCAGCCGGCGCCCGTACGCGATGTGCAACCGGGCCCGTTCGGCCGGCTCCGGATCCTGGGCGAGGCGGTCCGCGGCGAGGCGGGCCACCACCTCGCGCGCCACGCTGTCGAAGTCGACGTGACGCCGGGGCGGCAGGAAGGGCTCGATCCGGGCCAGCAGCCCGACGTCCAGATCAGGCAGGTCGATGATCTTCGCGAGCACCGCCCCGCCGGCGGCGGTGGCGAGCGCCGGGTCGGCACGCAGGGCCGGCAGGAGCACCGAGGCGGCCACGTGCCGCCAGCCAGCCGCCACCTCGACGAGCACCGTGAGCGCGGCGGCCCGGACCCGCGCCGCCTGCTCGACGGCATGCCCGAACCGCGCAGCAACTCGCGGACCACCCCGACCGCCCACGGCTTCGCAGCGTACGACGACCAGCCGTGACCGGGGAGCGCCAACGCCAGGTACGCCTCGCCGAGGCGGTCGGGCTGCAACGGCTCCAACACCCACCCGGCGTTGCGGGGCGGATAGCAGGTCGAGTGGTCGGCCAGGAGTTGGGCTACCCGGCCCGGGTCGCTGCCCACACCGGCGCAGCCGATGACCGCCTGCCCCACGTAGTACGGGACGGGACCGGCCAGCATCGCGACGAGAACCGCGCGATCGAGCTGCTCGGCAGGGCTGGCGACGGCGTCGCCGGCCAGCAGCTGCCGCCAGTGCCCGATTTCCCGGTCGAGCAGGTAGCCGTACATGTCCACCAGGGTGGACGGTGCCCGTAGGGTCCGGTCGTGGCTGACCGCCACCGCGACCAGCGCAGCCAGTTGGAGACTCAGTGCCGATCCGTACGCGGGGTCGGCCAGATCCGGCGCGCGCACCGCGTCGATCCGGGACTGTGAGACGAGCGCGGCGAAACGGGCGGCGGCGGTGCGGAAGAGGCGTTCCCTGGATTCCAGGTCGGGTGCCAGCGGAGCCAGCTCGAACTCACCGACCGCCGCTCCCAGGGTGGCGCGCAGCCAGTGCCGCAACGCCTGCCACCAGTACCCCCCGGCGCGGGCCAGCACCAGCACCCGGACCGGGCCCGCACGATGCAGTCGAGGGTCGGTGAACAGGGCTAGCAGGTCACCGGCGGGCCACCAGTCGCCATGGTCGACGAGCACCAGGAGCCCGGCGGTGGCCCGGCGCCGATCGGCGGTGACGACGCGATCCGGCTCACCTGGATCACGGTGTGCCCGCAGCACCTCCCAGCCGGCCTGCCGGGCCGCGTCCGCGAACTGGTCGGCGAGGCGCGTCTTGCCCTGGCCACCGGGCGCATGGATCAACTGCACCGCGCGGTCCGGCCGGTCGGGGCCGGGGGTCAACCACCGCCACAGCGACCGCTGCTCCTCGTCGCGGCCGAGGAATCGGACCACCCGGTGTCGCGCGTCGAGCAGCTCGGCGAGGCGCAGCGTCTCCGCCGGACGGGGCGTCCCGCCGGTCACCGCCCGCAGTCGATAGCGCGGCAGCCCGACCGTGACGTCGCCGGCGACGAGCCCGGAGATGGCGATGCTGCCCGGGGCGTCGGCCCAGGCGTCGCCGGTTTCGGTGAGGGAGTACCCGGCCGAGGTCGGCAGGTCGGAGTGATCGCGGCTCATCGGACGCGGCGAACGATTCCGCTGATCGCCTGGGCACCGTCTTCGGCCGTGACGGCCCCGGTGTCGGAGACCTCCATCGGCGTGCCGTCGCCGGCCGGGGCGTCGATCCCCGAGTTGGCGTAACCGCTCCCCCGCGCCCGGGCCGACCCGGTGCCGCGGGCCCGGACTCCGGACCGGGTCGCCGGCAGAGCGGCCCAGAGCGCCACCCCGACACCGGCGAGGCCCGCCAACGCGGACACCGCGGTCGCGACCCGGTCGGCCGAGTCCCAGCGCAGCACGACAAAGGTGGTCGCCAGCACGGCGACCAGCAGACCGGTGATCAACAACACCAGGTGACGACGGGGTCTCATAGGGTCATCGTGACGTGCCCGTCAAGTCACCGCCACGGGAGCTGCCGTTCTTCGCCGTCGATCTGGCACCTGGGCACCGGACGGCAGGCGTCGAAGACCACCCCGACCACGGGACATTTGTCACCGCCGACCGCGGATGGACGGCTCTGCCCGCGTCAGCCCCGCCTTCCTAGCGTGAACGGCATGAAAGGCATCGCGGCACAACTCTGCGGAATCACCCGGCGCTTCGGCTCGACTCGCGCCGTCGACGATCTCGACCTCACGATCGAGGCTGGCACCATCGTCGCCCTGCTCGGTCCGAACGGTGCCGGCAAGACCACCACCATCTCGATCATGCTGGGCCTCGCCCGAGCCGACGCGGGCACGGTGACCGTGTTCGGCGAGTCGGCCGCCGACGCCGTCCGCGCCGGCCGGGTGGCCGCGATGCTCCAAGACGGCGGGTTCGTGCCCGGCAGCACCGTCCGCGACATGATCGAACTGGCAGGTGCCCTGTACCCGCGCCCGATCGACACCGACCGGGCTCTCTCGACAGCCGGGGTGAGGGACCTCGCGAACCGGCGCGTCGACCGGCTCTCCGCCGGTGAGGCACAGGGCGTCCGGGTGGCGTTCGCGCTCGCCGGCGACCCGGATCTGCTCGTGCTCGACGAGCCCACCACGGCCATGGACGTCGCCGCCCGCCAGCAGTTCTGGACCGCCATCCGCGGCAACGCGGATGACCACCACACCGTGCTGTTCAGCACCCACCAGCTGCACGAGGCCGACACCGCCGCCGACCGGATCGTGGTGCTCGCCGCCGGCCGCATCGTCGCCGACGGTCCGCCCGCGCAGATCCGGGCGGCGGCCGGGGTCGACCCGTCGGCCACGTTGGACGCCGCGTTTCTCGCTCTCACCACCGACGTGCCGGCCGTTGACGGGCCGTCGACCACCACCCAGGAGACGGCGAAGTGATGCGGGCCTACCTGCGATTCGAACGACGACGGCTGGTGCGGGATCCCCGGCTGATGTTCTTCTCGGTCATCGGTCCCGTCGTCACGTACCTGATCTTCTCGGGTTGGTCCGCCGACGACCGCCTCGAAGGCGTCGCCGCGCCGCTCGCGGTCATGATCGGCCTGGCCGGGTACGGTGCCGTGGCTGGCGTGCTCATGGTCGGATCAGCGGTCTCCCAGGAGCGCGCCGCCGGCTGGCTGCACCAGCTACGTGTCACCCCACTGCCGCCCGGGCAGGTCGTCGCCGTGAAAGCCCTACTCGGTTCGATCACCGCGATCCCACCGGTCGTCGCGGTCGGCACCGCCGCGTCGATCCAGCGCCACGTCGAGCTCAGCGCCGGCAGATGGATCGCGGTGCTGCTGCTGATGTGGGCCGCACGGTGCCGTTCGCCCTACTCGGGCTCGCCATCGGGTACGGCCTGTCCCCGCAGATCGCCGTGCCGGTCAATTTCCTGATCTTCCTGGCCCTGTCGGTGCTCGGCGGTCTGCTCGCGCCCGCCAGCTACTTCCCCGAAGCCCTGCGGCACCTGGCTCACCTGCTGCCGACGTACCGGTACGCCGAGCTCGGCTGGCGCGCCGCCGCAGGCCACCCGCCCACCCCGCCGGGCTGGCCGTCCTCGCGGCATGGACCCTGCTGTTCGCCGGGGCCGCGGCCTGGGCCTACCGGCGCTCCGCCGCACGCCGCTGACGGCCGCTACGGTGACGATCATGTCCGACCCCACGACCGACCGCGGTAGCCGTGGCCGCGCATTCGGGCTCGTGGCCGCCCACACCGCGTGGCTGTGGCTGCTGTTGCCGGCCGCAGCGGCGATCGCGGACGGCCAGGTGCGCCCGGCGCCGCTCGCCGCCACCGGGTTGACCGTCTTCGTGCTGCTCTACCTCGCGCTGGTGGCCGTACCCGTCGCGGACCTGCCTGTTCGGCCGGCGCTACGCCACGCCGGGCTGGCGCTGCTCGCTCTGCTCGGCATCGGCCTCGCCGCCGCCTACGCCGGGACGTCCGACGGTTGGCTGACCCTGCTGCTCTACGTCTGCTCCGCCGGCGCGGTGGGCCTCACCCGAGCGGCCCGGGCGTTCGCCTGGGTCGGCGGCAGTGTGGCCGCCGTCCTGCTGATCGGCGTCACCCACCAGCTACCCGCCGCCGACACCACCCTCACCGCCCTGATCACCGGCCTCGCCGGCGCCTCGACCATCGCGTTCGTGCACGTCGTCAGGCTGGTTGAGGAACTCCGTCGCACCCAGCGCGAACTCGCCGCGACGGTGGTGGAACGCGAACGGCTCCGCTTCGCCCAGGACCTGCACGACCTGCTCGGCCACACGCTGTCACTGATCGTGGTGAAAGCCGAGGTCGTACGCCGGCTCACGCCGACGGACCCGGAGCGCGCCGCCGTCGAAGCCGCCGACATCGAACGCGTCGGCCGCACCGCCCTCAGCGAGGTCCGCGAAGCCGTCACCGGCTACCGAGGTCAGCACTTCAGCGACGAGCTGACCAATGCCCGCAGGGTCCTGGCCGACGTCGGCATCGACGTCACGGTGACCGAGACCGGACACCCCCTCAGCGCGGTGGCCGACGACGCGTTCCGCTGGGTGCTCCGCGAAGCGGTGACCAACGTCCTGCGCCACAGCCAGGCCACCCGCTGCGACATCACGGTCAGCACGGACCTGAGTGGATCGACACTGACCATCAGCGACAACGGCGTGGGCGGCGACCCCCGACCGGGCACCGGCCTGCGCGGCCTGGTCGAACGACTGGAACTGACCCGCGGCACCCTGCACATCCGCGCGGCACCCGACGGCGGCCTCCGGCTCACCGCCCGGGTACCCGCCGCCCGGCTGACGGCGGTGACCTGATGATCCGGCTGCTGATCGCCGAGGACCAGGCCATGATGCGCGGCGCGTTGGCCCTGTTGCTCAACCTCGAACCCGACATCGACGTGGTCGCCGAAGCCGGCACCACCACCGAAGCCCTCGACGCCGCCCGGCGCGTACGCCCCGACGTGGCCCTGCTCGACATCGAGATGCCGGACGGCAGCGGCCTCGACACCGCGGCGACGCTGCGCGACGAACTGCCCGACTGCCGGGTGCTGATCGTCACCACCTTCGGCCGACCCGGCTACCTACGCCGGGCCATGGAGGCCGGTGCCACCGGTTTCCTGGTCAAGGACGCTCCGGTCGATCAGTTGGCCGCGGTGATCCGTCGAGTTCTGGCCGGCGAACGGGTCATCGACCCGGCGCTGGCGGCGGCAGCCCTCTCCACCGGCCCGAACCCCCTCAGCGACCGCGAGCGTGACGTCCTGCGCGTTGCGGTGGACGGTGCCACGGTCGCGGACATCGCCTCCCGCCTGCACCTTTCCGAGAGCACGATCCGCAACTACCTCTCCGCCGCGATCGGCAAGACCCACACCCGCAACCGCATCGAGGCGGCACACCGTGCCAGATCGAACGGCTGGATCTGAACTCCGGTTCGGACAATCCCCGGCCGGTGGCGGATGTCAGCACATGATCTTGGCCGGGCTGGGTGTCGACGCCGATGCCCCGGAGGGCTGCGGTCAGGTCCGGGCGTAGCGCCCCACGTACTCCTGAAGGGTCAGGGACTGGATGGTGGCCATCAGGGTGTCGGTGAGCCGGCGGATGTCCGCCGGCGCCTCGATGTGCACGGGCATCGCCGGTCCGAAGGTGATGCTGATCGGGTGCCGCCGGGGAAGGCGCGCGCCGGGTGGACGTACCCGGTCGGTGCCGCGGATGCCGACCGGGATGATCGGAACGCCGGCCTGGTGGGCGAGGCGGACCGTGCCGGTGCGACCACGGTAGAGGCGACCGTCGGGGGAACGCGTGCCCTCGGGGAAGATGGCTACCAGGCCGCCGGAGCGGAGCACCGGGACGGCGGCGTCGAACGCCGAGAGGGCCGCCCGGCCGCCGCCCCGCTCGACCGGGATGGCGCCCAACCCGCTGACGACCCGCCGGGTGAGGTGGCCGAGCGGCCCTGGGGAGCGGAAGTATTCGGCCTTGGCCCAGAAGGCGATGTGCCGGGGGGTGAGGATGCCGAGGAACAACTGGTCGGCGATGGACAGGTGGTTGGCGGCCAGGATCGCGCCTCCGGTCTCGGGAAGGTGACCGAGGCCGGCGACGGTGGGACGCCAGGAGTGGCGGAGGTATCGGCCGATGCTGTGCTGGGCCAGGGCGTACAGGGGCGGGGTGCTGGTCATGCGGCCGGTCCGAGGTGGGCGGTGAGGGTGGCGTCGAGCAGCGCGCCCGGATCGGTGGCGCCGGTCGCGAGGGTGAGGCTGCCCCAGTTCCACAGTTGGACGAGGCCGTGCAGGTTGGCCCAGAGTGCTCCGGCGACGACCTGGGCTGGCGGCTCGGGCTCGGGCCGGGCCTGCGCGACCAGGTCGGTGAGGAGCCGGAACAGTGGCAGGCTGGTGTCGCGCAGTCTCAGGTGGCCGCTCTCCAGCAGGTCGTGGCGGAACATCAGCTCGTATCGGCCGCGGCGGGTGGCGGCGAAGTCGAGGTAGACCCGGGCGAGCGCGGCGAGCCGGTCGCGTGGGTCGCCGGCCACCCCGGCCAGGGTGGAGTTCACCCGGGTGGCGAGGTCGGTGAATCCCTCGCGGGCGATCGCCGACAGCAACTCCAGATGGGTGGGAAAGTAGCGGCGGGGCGCGCCGTGCGAGACGCCGGCGTGTCGGGCGATCTCTCGCAGCGACACCCCGGACGGGCCCTCGGTGTCGAGTAGTTCGCCGCCGACCCGGATGAGGCGTTCGCGGAGACCCTCCTCAGCTTGCATAGACGGTGTCTACCAGAGCTGAGTAGACGTCGTCTACTCAACCGCTCCGCCGAATTGGCGGACCCGAGGGAACCATGGACACGGCCTACACGACGGTGGTAGACAACGTCTACCTACTGATCTTGGCCTGGCTGAGGGAGGCGCTGGTGCGCGGTTCGAAGATCGTCGGCGCAGGTCACCACCAACCTGCGAGAGTGCTGTCCAACCATGACCTCGCCACCATGGTGGAGACGAGCGACGAGTGGATCCGCAGCCGGGTCGGCATCCGGGAGCGGCGGATCGCCGGACCCGCCGACCCGCTCGACCTGATGGCGGCCGAAGCGGCGGCCGCCGCCCTCCGCAACGCGGGCGTGGCCGTCGAGACGGTCGATCTGGTGGTGGTGGCGACCTGCACGGCGGTCGACCGCAGCCCCAACATCGCCGCCCGGGTCGCGCGCCGGCTCGGCATGCCGTCACCTGCGACGATCGACATCAACGTCGCCTGTTCCGGGTTCACCCACGCGTTGGCCACGGCCGACGGTGCCGTCCGGCTCGGCTCGGCGACGAACGCGGTGGTGATCGGCGTGGAGCGGTTGAGTGACTTCACCGACTGGACCGACCGGACGACCTGCGTGCTGATCGGTGACGGAGCTGGCGCGGTGGTGCTGACCGCCGCCGAGCAGCCCGAGATCAGCCCGGTGGTGTGGGGCTCCTTCCCCGACCTGGGCGAGGCCGTGGTGATCGAGGGTGGTGGCAAGTTCACCCAGGCGGGGCAGACCGTCTACCGGTGGGCCACCACCAGGCTGCCGGACATCGCCCGGCAGATCTGCGCCGCCGCCGACATAACCCCCGACGATCTCGGCGGCATCGTCCTGCACCAGGCCAACCTGCGCATCATCGAGCCGGTCGCCGAGCGGATCGGGGCGACGAAGGCCGTCGTTGCCCGCGACGTCATCGAATCGGGCAACACCTCGGCGGCGAGCATCCCGATCGCGCTGTCCAAACTGCTCGAACGGGGAGAGCTTCAGCCCGGTGCGCCGGTGCTGCTGCTGGGCTTCGGTGGCGGACTGTCGTACGCCGGGCAGATCGTGCGCTGCCCGTGACGAGCCACCGGGAAAGGCGCGGAGCGTGGCACCGGGGCGTCCGCCCGGTGGCTCCGCCGGTTGCCAGCGGATCTCCGCGGCGTTAGGTTGACACCTTATTGATGAGCGTCAACGTCGCAAGGTACGGGGGCCCGCATGTCCACGCCTGTCACTCGCCGCACCGTCCTGACCGGTGGCGCCGGTGCCGCCATCGGCCTGGCGCTGCCCGGCCCCGCCGCCCATGCCGGTGACCACCACCCCACCAGCGTGAGCTTCACCCTCAACGCGACCACGCTCGACGGCGGTGAGCAGGTCACCTCGGTCACCTTGGACACCGGCCGACTCGGGCCGATCGATCCCGCCGGGCTCACCCCCGGCACGTTCAGCGTGCACGCCAAGGCCACCAGCCCGATCCCGATCGCGCCCGGCGATCTGATCTTCAGCGAGTACGACCTGGACCGCACGGTGACCGAGGCCCGGCTCGACCGGCACGGAAACATCGTGCTGGAGCTGAGCCACGGCGAAGGTCAACTCGGCGGTGGCACCCTCGGCTACATCGTCAGCAGGGGCCGTAACGTCCAGCTGGACCTCGTCTACACCATCAGGCAGAACACCCCGCTCGTCCGGCGGCACGGCTCGCCGGTCACCATCACCCGCTTCGTGCAGGGCCGGCTGTCCAACCCCGAGGTGGACGCGTTCAGCCGGCACGTCTCGGGCTCGGGTCTGAAGTACCGGTTGTACTCCCCGAAGCGGTCGCCCCGGCACGGCCGGCAGCCGCTGATCCTCTGGCTGCACGGCGGCGGCGAGGGTGCCTCACTGCCCGACGACTACTACGACAACGAGACCACGCTGCGCGCCAACCGCGGCGCGCTGGGTTTCGCCACCCCGGAGGCTCAACGGATCTTCTCCGGCGCGTACGTCGTCGCTCCGCAGAGCACCTCCTTCTGGATGGAGGACGGGCCCCGCTTCGCCCCGCTGATCCGCGAGATCATCCAGGACCTGGTACGCCGCGAGCGCGTCGACCCCGACCGGATCTACGTGGCCGGTTGCAGCAACGGCGGCTACATGTCCCTGGAGATGACTGTCGCCTATCCCGACCTGTTCGCCGCGTCGGTGCCGATCTGCGGCGTCGTCGAGCCGCTCAGCGGGGAGGGGTCGCCGCTGATCACCGACGCGGAGTTGGCGAGCATCCACACCCCGACCTGGCTGGTCACCTCGCGCGACGACGACACCGTGCCGCCCGAGACCAACACGATCCACGCCCACGACCTCATCCCGGGATCACTGATCACCCTGTACGACCATGTCGTCTGGAACGGCTACCAGTTCCCCGGTCACTGGTCCTGGATTTACGTGGCCCGCAACGACCCGAGCCACAACGGCACCCACATCTGGCAGTGGATGGCCCGCCGCCACCGGTGAACCGCCGTCCGGGCCGCTAAGGTACCCGGTGGCACAAACATTGCGAGGTGCCCCACGCGAGTGGGGAGAATCGGGAAGCCGGTGTGAATCCGGCACGGGCCCGCCGCGGTGACCGGGGAGCTGCCACCCACGCGTACCAGACGCAGCCACTGGCCCTGAGGGGCTGGGAAGGCGGGTGACCAGCGCAGATCCGGGAGTCCGAAGACCGGCCTCGCGTCATCGGCCCCGCCAGGGGCACGAGCGCAGCGGGAGCCTGCCTTGAACACCGGACTCTACGAGACCATCCACCGCCGCCGGGACGTACGTGCCCAGTTCACCGGGGCGCCGATCCCCGACGAGACGTTGCAGCGGATCCTCACGGCGGCGCACGCCGCGCCGAGCGTCGGTCTCTCCCAACCCTGGGACTTCATCCTGGTCCGCGATCCTGAGCTGCGGCAGGAGTTCCACCGGCACGTCGAGCGGGAGCGAGACACCTTCGCCGCCACACTCGACGGTGCGGCGGCGGAGCGCTTCGCCCGGATCAAGATCGATGGCGTACGCGAGTCGACCCTGTCGGTCGTGGTCACCTACGACCCCCAGCGGGGTGGGCCGGCAGTGCTCGGCCGGCACGCGATCGCCGACGCCGGCCTCTACTCGGTCTGCCTGGCGATCCAGAACCTGTGGCTGGCCGCGACCGCCGAGCACCTCGGGGTCGGTTGGGTCTCGTTCTACCGGGAGCCGTTCCTGCGCGACCTGCTCGGCATTCCGGCCACCGTCCGCCCGGTGGCGTGGCTCTGCCTCGGCCCGGTCACCCATCTGGAGCAGACGCCGGACCTGGAGCGGCACGGCTGGCGTCAGCGACGCCCGGTGTCGTCGGCGATCCACCATGACCGTTGGACGACCGGGTGACCGGGTTCGGCCGGTCACCGATCAGCGAAGTCGTCGATCAGCAGCTCTCGAATCTCGATGATGCCGGGCCAGTGCCGGGAGACCGGGTCGGTGCCGCGGCGTAGCCAGAGGGTCGTGCCGTCGGCGGCCGTCGCGGTCTCGATGACGTGGTCCGCGTCGGCCTCGATCCGGCCGGTCGCAACCGGGCCCAGGCCGAGCCGTTCCGCCTCGGTCCGCAGGTCGGCGCGGGTGACGTACAGCAGGGCGGCGCGCCCGGGTCCACGCTGAGCGCGGCGGGCTCGACCCGGGCCAGCCACGGCCCCAGGGCCTCCGCGCTCCCGGCGATCGTGGTCGCCGGCACGGCGACGAAGAGCCGGGCGACGACATCAGCCTCGGTCGCCCGATCTCCAGGGTGCGGTCGGGGGTGAGGGCAGCGCCGTGAGTCGCGCCCTCCCAGCCCAGCTCCTGGTCGGCCCGATTGATCACCAGGCGGGTGGCCGGCGGACCCGACGGGGGTACGTCGGTCTCGGCGTAGCGGACGTTTCGTGAGTAGCCGAAATCCTGCTCGCGCCAACCAAAGCGGTGCAGCAGCGGCTGCGCCATGGCGTGCATGGCGCGTTCCTCGTTCACGGCAACCCGGTAGCCCGACAGCAGCAGGTCAGCGCGTTCGACGTCGACGTCGATCCCGTCGGCGCCGATCTCATCGGCGAGCGGGGCGTAGCGGCGCAGGGTGTCGGCGGCGGTCGCGATGCCGCGTTCCAGCCTGAGCATCGCTTTCATCCTGAACGGCGGTCTGTCCTTCGCCACACGTGCTCCTTTCGAGATGACGGCTGCGAGCCGGGTTCGATTATCCGAGAACCGTTGCTGCTGTGACGCGACCGTCCGGGGAGATGTTGGCGTGCTCGGTCCGTCCCGGTTGACCTCAACCAGACTTGAGGTTGCATGCTCTCGGGATTCGCGTCGGCGGACGGTTGGGGGCAGGTGGTATGCGAGTGGTCCAGGCGACCCGGTTCGGGGGTCCTGAGGTGCTGGTTCCAGGTCAGGCGCCGGACCCGGTGGCCGAGCCGGGCCAGGTCGTGGTCGACGTCGCGGTAGCGGGCATGACGTTCGTCGAGACGCAGATCCGGCGTGGCACCGACAGGTGGCACGAACGGCCGCGGCTGCCGTACGTGCCGGGCGGTCTGGTGGCCGGGCTCGTGAGCGCAGTCGGCCCGGAGGTGGATCCGGCGTGGCTGGCACTGGCGAGACCGGCGGTTTCGCCGAGCGGGCAGTGGCGCGGGTCGGTGAACTGTTCCCGGTGCCGGACGGCCTTGGCCTGCCGGAGGCCACCGCTCTCTACAGCGACGGCAGCACCGCGCAGGGGCTGACCGAGCACGCCGAGATCCGCCCTGGTGACTGGGTTCTGGTGGAAGCGGCGGCAGGCGGCGTCGGTAGCCTGCTGGTGCAGCTCGCCCGAGTGGCGGGCGCACGGGTCATCGGAGCTGCTCGCGGGAGCCGGAAGCTCAATCTGGTCCGGAAGCTCGGTGCTGACGTGGTGGTCGACTACTCCGCACCAGGGTGGACGACGTTGGTACGCGAAGCGACCGGTGGTGTGGGGCCAGATGTGGTGTTCGACGGTGTCGGCGGCGAGATCGGGCGGGCCGCGTTCGAGGTGACGGCCCGCGGTGGCCGCTTCTCCGTACACGGCGCCTCCAGTGGTGAGGCCACGCTCGTCGACCCGGTGGAGGCGCACCTCAGAGGTGTGACGGTGATCGGCCTCGAACAGCTCTTTGGCTTCGGGCCACATGTGGTGCGGTGGGCGCAGCGGATGATGTCGCACGCCGCGGCGGGACTCGTCCGGCCGATCATCGGACAGACCTTCCCGTTGGAACATGCCGCCGACGCGCACGCCGCGGTTGAGAACCGCACCGCTCTGGGCAAGACCCTGCTGCTGATCTGAACTCCTGTCACCTGGGTCGCTGACCTGAGTGGTCGTCCCGCGCCGAGGCGTTCGCCACCGGTCGGAAGGTGGTTCCGACGCCTGAGCCGTGCCACCGGCAGGTGCCGGCACGGCTCAGGTCGTCACCGGCGCACCGGAGCGCCTCGGTTGCCCGACCGCCGGGGCGGTTCGCCGTTGGATGCGTAACCCGGCCCTCATCACATACAGCTCGCGCTTGGCCTTCGCCAGCCCCCGCACGTCAAGCACGTATCCCGTGATCCACATCCAGTCGGTGTACGGGTCAACCTCGCCCACTGACACGACGCGCAGCGTCAGCTCCCGCTCCCCCGTGAACTGCACCGAGCACGCCGCCCCGACCAGCACGACGTCTCCCGGTCGGGGTGCGGTCATCGGTCCTCACCTGGCCAGTGACCACGGTTGATCGGGACCTTGTGCCTGACCCGGCACGGCAGCTCATTCCCGCACGTGCAGACGTTCCGCCACTTGGTCCACGACCACGCCGGCCTATGCCTGCGGGCCAGGGTCATGGCTACTGCCGTCAAATACTCCGCGAAGGTAACGCGTCGAGTCATTCGCCCATGGCATCATGCGAAGATGTACGAAGGCAACCCCCTAAGGAGTTGTATCACCCGGTAGGGCGTCGTGTAATACCCCAGGGTCATAACGTCGAAGTGTGGAGTTGCTTGGGCTGGATGAGATCCGCGACCTGCTTGGTGGGATCAGCAAGCAGCGCGCCACGATCATCGTGGGTCGCAAGGGTTTCCCTGACCCTCTTGCCACCTTGAGCATGGGCCGCGTCTGGGATGGCAAGGCCGTGCGAGCTTGGATTGCCAAGAACCGCCCGGGCCCGACCGACGAGGGCTGACCGGGCAGGACGTGGCCTGCCCAGCCGACCGACTCGCTGGAGTGGTCCACCCCGAAGATCTGGCGCATCGAGACAGGTGCCACCTCGATGCGGTCGCTCGACGTAGAGGCGATGTGTAAGGTCTACCGAGCGTCACCAGAATTGACCGTGGCTCTCATGGGTCTCGCCAAGGAGACGAAGGGTCGCGGCTGGTGGCACTCCTACGGTGACGCCATCCCCGAGTGGTTCGAGTTGTACGTGGGGCTGGAGGCTGCTGCCGCTCGCCTCCGAACCTATGAAGCGCAACTTGTCCCCGGCCTGTTGCAGACCGAGGCGTACGGCACCCGCGTTTACGAGGTAGCTCGCCCGGACATGACCCGCGAGGAAAGACAGCGTGGCGTAGCCGTGCGCCTCGGTCGACAAGGCGTCCTGACACGTCTCACTCCGCGTGCGCCGCAGCTTGACGTGCTGCTCGATGAGGCCGTCCTGCGGCGCGGTGTAGACGTAGAGCAACTACAGCACCTGGTCACGGTCAGTCGACAGCCAAACGTCTCGCTGCGGGTAATCCCGTTCGCCGTGGGTCTACACAGAGGCAACATGACCAGCGGCACGTTCACGATCCTTGACTTCGAAGGGGGAGCCGAGCCCTCGCTTGTCTACTCCGATGGTCTCACCGGGGCCCTGTACCTCGACAAGCCAGGTGAGGTCACAACATACGAGGAGGCGTGGGCCACGATGGAGAAGCTGGCGCTCGCCGAAGCACAGTCCCGCAAACTCATAGCATCGATCGCAGAGGAACAGGCATGACCACGCTCAGGTGGAAGAAGAGCACGCGCAGCAACGGCGGCGGCAACTGCGTAGAGGTTGCCAGACCGTCCCAGGTCGTCATGGTCAGAGACTCCAAGGATCACCAGGGACCGGTGCTGTCTTTCGACGCCGAGCAGTGGGTCGGCTTCGTGCAGGGCATCAGGGCTGGGGAGTTCGACGTCTGAACAAAGGTGCCGGGTGTGGTGACCACCAATGACCGCACCCGGCTATCGGCAGCATCCGTGGCTGCCTAGGCGCACGGCGCTGGCTCAGTGGCCGCGGAACCCTCCTCCAGCCACCAGGACCCGCGAGCGCCGCAAACCTTGGCGTCGACCACCAACGGCCGGGTGCGGGGACCAGCGAGCCAGCGGCGTACCGGCGCGAGGTCGTCGACGGTCCGGATGGTCAACCCGTCGCAGCCGTAGCCACTGGCGATGGCGGCCAGATCGGTGTCGAGAAAGGTGACCGTCTCCAGCGGGTGACCGTCCGGGCCGAAGTGGTGCACCTCCGCGCCGTACGCCGCGTCGTCGTAGATCACCACGAGGAGGGGCAGCGCCAGCCGGACGGCGGTGACCAGTTCGGCGGCGGACATGAGGAAGCCACCGTCGCCGAGCGCGGCGACGGTGAGCCGGTCCGGCCGGGCGACCGCCGCGCCGAGCGCACTGGCCAGGCCGAGCCCGACCGACTGGAACGCCTGGGTGAAACAGAATCCGGCCACGTCCGGCACGTCGAGCCACATCGACGGGTAGCCCATGAAGTTCCCGGAGTCGACCACCACGGTCCGGTCGGGCGGCAGCAGGTCGTCCAGGGCGGCCGAGAGGGTCCTCGGGTCAATCGTCGCCGGGGTGCCGCCACCCTCGTCCCGGTACGGGACTGTCCGCCACCGGCCGTGGTCGCGAATCCGTTGGGCCAGCTCCGGCGTACGCCAGCCGCCGGCCACGGACCCGGTGGGCTGATCGCCCAGCCGATCGTGCACCGCCTCGGCGACCGCCGCGACGTCGCCGGCCACCGTCAGGTCGACCGGCCGGTTCACCCCGAACGCGGCCGGGTCGTGGTCCACCTGCACGACGACGGCGGAGGACGGGATCAGTTCGCCGTGCCGGGTGGTCCACATGTTCAGCGTGCTGCCCCACGCGACGACCAGGTCCGCCGCGCCGATCAACTCGGTGGCGAGCGGGGTGGCGAAGCCGCCGGCCACGTCGAGGTTCCACGGGTTCCCGGCGAACAGTCCCTTCGCCGCGGCCGAGACCGCGAGCAGCGCGCCGCACGCGTCGGCGAGCCGGGTCAACGGATCCCCGGCCGCCCGGGCGCCCCGACCCGCGATGAAGACCGGTCGACGGGCGGCCTGGAGCGCGGCGAGCAACGGCTCGACCGCTGGGATGGTCTCCGGGGTCGGCGCGAGCGCGGGGACCGGGCCGGTCCACGGTTCGGCTCCGGCGCTCTGCACCTCCAGCGGCAGGGCCAGCACCACCGTCGCGCCCCGGGCGGCGGCCCGGTAAGCCGCAGCCGCGTCCTGCGCCGCGTGCGTCGCGCGTACCCGATGGAAGTCGCCCCGACCGAGGCGGCGAGGCCCGGCAGGTCGAGAAAGAAGTTCGACCGGGGCGCGGTCGCCTCCGGGGCCAGGACCACCATCGGGGTACGGCTCTTCGCGGCCTCGGTGAGGCCGGTCAGCGCGTTGGTGACGCCCGGACCCTGGTGCACCGAGAGCAGGCCCACCGTCGCGGCGGTGCGGGCGTACCCGTCCGCCATGCTCGCCGCGCCGCCCTCGTGGGCCGCCGCGACGAACCGGGCGCCGGCCGCGACGAGCGCGTTCGTGACATGGAAGTTGCCGCTGCCGACCACCCCGAAGACGTACCGCGCGCCGAGTCCGTGCAGGACCCGCCCGACCACCTCGGCTACCCGCATCGGTGGCCCGGTCCTACCGTTCGACAAGCGCGAGGACCCGGCACGGGCTGCCGGACCCGGAGACGATCGGCAGTGGACCGGCGATCACCACCGCGCCGGTGGCCGGCAACTGCGCCAGGTTGCGCAGCTGGGTCAGGCCGTACTTGTCCTGGCCGAGCAGGAACGAGTGGCACGGAAACGGCGGGTCGAACGAGTGCGCGGCGCCCGCGTCGGTGCCGACCGTCTCCACCCCGACGCCCTGGATCGGCGACTCCTCGGCCAGCCAGCGGGCGCACTCGACGGAGATGCCCGGGGAACGCCCGGCGTTGGCGTACCGCTCCGGGTCGTCGCCGTACGCGTCCCACCCGGTGCGGTAGAGCAGCCAACCACCGACGGGCAACGCGCCGTGTTCGGCCTCCCACGCCTTGACGTGCTCGACCTCCAGCAGGAAGTCAGGGTCGGCGGCGGCGTCGGCGGCGTGGTCGATCACCACCGCCGGCGCGATCAACTGGCTCACCGGGACCTGCGACACGTCCGCGCCCTGTTGACCGGTGACCCAGTGCACCGGGGCGTCGAAGTGGGTGCCGGTGTGCTCGCCGGTGGAGAAGTTGTTCCAGTACCAGGCCGGACCTCGGTCGTCGTACCGGCTGATCTCACTGAGCTGGAACGGCCAGGTCTGCCCGAACTGCTCGGGCAGACCCAGGATCGGGGTCTGGTCCGAGAGCGGAGCGGTGAGGTCGACAACCTGGATCCGGCCGCTGGATAGCGCGGCGACAAACTCCTGCAGCACCGTCATGCGGCGACCGTACACCGCATCGAAGTCCATCATGGATCGTCGCCGGGCCGTGTCGGGGATAATGCCCGCCATGGCGAACATTGCCGCCCGGCGGCGCTGGCGCGAGCAGCAGCTCGCGGCGCGGCGAGCGCGGTCCCATCCGGATGTCGCCCAGGGTGACCTGGAGGGTTTCGCGCTGGTGCTCCCGGACGGGTCAGTGACGGCTGAGGTCGTGCACGTGCAGTGGGAGGACAACCACCCCGCCGGTCCCGACACGCACGTGACCGTGTCGTTCGCCGACGGATCGAGCCTTGAGTTCGCCTTCGACGTCCCCGTCGTGAAGATCCGACCGGCCGACGCGTAAGAATTTCCCGGCCGGTTCCGCGAGGTCGCCTCAGTCAGGCCGTTGAGCGGTGTGGCCGCCGCGGAGGCGGTCCAACTCGACGAGGTACATCGCCTGCATCCGCTGAAAGTGACCGGCCAGCAGCATGATCTCCTCGACGCTGTAACCGTCGATGAGCCGCTCCGCACTATCGGCGAACGACTCGTACGGTCGCTTCACCTCGGCGATCCGCTCCGGCCGCAGGGCGACGATCACCCGTCGGCGGTCCGCCGGATCGCGCTCGGCCGTCACGTAGCCAGCCTGCTGGAGCCGGCGCAGCATACTGGTCACCGCGCCGGTGGTGAGGTTGGTCCGCTCGGCGACCTGCCCCGCCGTGGCGGACCCGACGTCCGCCAGGTAGTCCAGGCACTCCAGGTCGCTGACGGTGAGGCCCAGCCGCTCCGCGATGGCGTACCGGAACACCATGGACAGCCGCGACGTCTCCCGCCCGGCGCGCATGAGGTCGGTGATCGCTGACGCGCGGCTCGGCTCGTCGGACATGTCCGCAATCATGCCTCCGGTACGGTGACCCGGTGCAGCCGAGGTAACACGCGGGTCAGCACCCAGTGCGGCGCGGCCCCGCCACCGGTGAGGCGGCGCATCAGGCGGGCGGCGGTGTCGACGGCGCGGAAGGCGTACCGCGCCATCTCGTCCTGGTAGTCGGCGATCGCCTGCTCCACCGGCGTGCCGTTCGCCCGGGCCTCGACCAGCTTCCGGCCGAGCAGTGCGGCGTCACGGAGCGCGGTGTTCCCGCCGTGTGCGCCGAACGGCGGCATGACGTGCACGGCGTCGCCCATCATCGTCGCGCGGGGCACCGCCCACCGGAGCGGGCGCCGGCCGGCGGCGAAGAGGTTGAGCACCGTGGCGTCCAACTCGGCCGTGCCGACCAGCCGCCGGATGAGCGGGTGGAAGTCAGCGCTCATCCGGGAGGCCAGTCGCCACAGCTCCAGCAGGTCTCCGCGGACGCCGATCGGCACGTCCTCGCGCCGGAGCAGCAGTCCCCACATCACGTAGTCGTAGCCGGTGGGCGCATAGTTGCCCGGGGCCAGGCGCGCGAAGGCCTCCTGCGGGCTCTCGCCGAACCGCATGGAGGTGAAGAAGAAGGCGCGGCCCGGCTGGTTGGCGATGGCAAGTACGCCGCTGGTACGCAGCGCGTCCGGGATGACGCTCTCGCCGTTGCGCCGCAGGGGCGATCGGCCGTAGATGCCCGCCAGCGGGGTGTTCGTCGGCTCCGCGTCCGGCATCAACTGCGCGCGCAACGCCGAGCCGACGCCGTCCGCGCCCACGACGACGGTTGCCGCGGCGGCTCCACCGTCGGAGAAACGCAGCCGCAGCCCGGCCGGGCCGCTGTCCACCGCGACAGCGTCCTTGCCGTAGTGGACGCGCCCGTTCAGCCCGCACTGCAGGATCGACCGCAGGGTCAGCCGGTCGACCTGGCGGGTCGCGTGCGGCTCGTCCTTGAAGGTGATGGTGAAAGCGTCCCGCAGCCGGCGGTCGGTGAAGCGCAACTGCCCGCCGGGTTCGTCGCCGGTGGTCAACGCCAGGTCGTACAGCCGGCGGGGCAGGCTCTCGCGCAGCGCCCCCAGCCCGTGCCGGTCGAGAATGATCCGGTAGCCCTGCCGCCGGACGAAGGGGCCCGGGTCCCGCTCGTAGACGTGCACGTCGATGCCGGCGCGCACCAGGTATTGAGCGAGGCAGAGACCGGAGAGACCAGCGCCGGCGATGGCGACCGAGAAGCCTGTCGATGCGACCATGCGGTTATCTTAATGACTAAGATGATTTGGGCAAGGCCATCGGGCAGCCGCACGTCAACGGGATCGCGGGATCTCTGCGCGGGCCCCGAGCTTGTCCTACCCCTGTGCTCTACTCCGCTCATGCATGTCGTCGTCTGCGGTGCGCTGATGGAGAACGACGCGGTCCTGCTGGTGCACCGCAGCCCGACCCGCCGGGCATACCCGGATCTCTGGGACCTGCCCGGAGGGCACGTCGAGGCGGGCGAGTCGGAACTAAAGGCCCTCGCGCGTGAGATGCACGAGGAGCTGGGGGTGCACGTCGTGGCGGACTCCGCGTCACGATTGGGCGACCTGCGTGCCGGCAGCGGCGAGGACGCCGTCCGAGTGGGCGTCTGGCACATCGGTGCCTGGGTCGGCTCTCCCACCAACCGTGCGCCCGAAGAGCATGACGACATCGCGTGGGTCCGAATCAGCCAGATGGACGCCCTCCCCCTCGTGTTCGCCGCCCTGCCCGCACTGCTTCGGTCCCGACCGGAGCCCGACCGACTGCCTCGTCGGCTCAGCTAGACAGGACGCGCTCGACGAGGTCCGGACAGTGCGACTTCCAGTTCAGCGCCGGGCCCTTGCGCATGAGGTCCAGATTGAGCTTTCGGGCAGCTCTGACGATGCCGGGTCGGGTGAGCGCGTCCTGGGCGGATCGTGGCGATGTGAACTGCAGCCCCAGTACCCCGGGGCGGATTCGATAGCGGGCGTCGACAGTGCGCATGAACGCCAGCCCGAGGCGCGTACGGATCTGCGACTTCGCGGTGGCCCGGTCTATGTTCAGGCAGATCTGCAAATCCTGCGGAGCGTGTCTGTCGTGGCAGACGTACAGGGTCTCCAGAGCGTGCACCGAGACGGTGAGCAGGCGCGGGTAGGTGGCGGCGTTGGTCGCGGGGAGCGCGCTGAGGCTCCAGTAGCTCAGCTCGGTCAGCTCGGTCACCGGCATAGCGACGCGCAGGTACGTCCCCACCAAGCGGGCCAGCTCGTCGGTGAACCGCGGATCGGCCTGGAGCCGGTTGAACAGGTGGCGACTGCGGTGGTGCACAACGGAGTCGCTAGGCCGCTCACTGCGGCGAACATTCCGCGGCTGGTGGTCAGCAAGCCAGCGTCGCTGCGCCGCTGGAGGCAGGAGAACGTCGAGCTCGCTGGCACCGAGCCGGCCCGTGGTGTGTACGACATTTCGTAGCGGCACCCCGGCCGCCTCACGTTGGCGAATCCGACCACGCTCAACCTCGTCGAGCTGGCCGCGACCCACCCGCTCAAAGGCGATCTCCACGATGTCGGACCAGTTTCGGCGGTGGGTGCAGAACCGTGTCACCACGTCGACAGCCTGTCCCACGTAGCGCTGGCCGTCCGCGAACGTCAACTCGTACACTCCGCACCGGCCAGGCGCCTTAGGCAGGAGGTGAGCGATCGAATTCAGCCCGTCCACCTTCAGCCGCACCGCGTCATGACTGTCCACGTTGTACGACGGTAGGGCACGGAGACACTGGTCCCATCGGCCTGATGATCAGGTTGCGTAGTGTGCTGGTCAGTCGGCGGGCGGCCTTCAGGTCGAAGGCCGGGCCGCTGACGTCGATCGTGCGGCGTACCTGAAAGGCGGACAGCGCCGAGTCGGGTGGTGTGTCTCTGCGCGTCAGGCTTCGCCTCTCCATGCCTGAAGCACGATCGCAACTGCCCGGGTTCCCGAATGCTCGTCACCCAACAACCGCTTGCAGTCGGCAACCACCGTCTGGAGGAGATCGGTCGCGTAGTGGGTACGCCCCGCCTTCCAGTACGAGGCGGCGAGGTTCGCGCGGGCAGCCAGCGTCTCCGAATGCTCGTGACCCAGCGACCGCACGCGATCGGCGACCACCGTCTCCAACAAACTGATCGCCTCCTGCGTACGCCCCGCCCGCTGATACGACGCAGCTAGATTCGCGCGGGCGGCCAGTGTGTCCGGATGCTTATCACCCAACAACCGCACGCGATCCGCGACCACCATCTCCTCAATGCCAATCGCCTCCTGCGTACGCCCCGCCTGCCAGTACGAGACGGCGAGATTCGCGCGGACGGTCAGCGTTTCCGGATGCTCGTCACCCAGCAACCGCGCGTGGGCGGCGACGACCGTCTTCAACAGAACGATTGCCTCCTGGGTACGCCCTGCCCGCCGATAGGACACGGCGAGGTTGCAGCGGGCGACCAGCGTCTTCTGGTGCTCCTCACCCAGCAGCCGCGCGGCGTTTTCCTGCATGGTTTCCCAGTAATCGATGGCGGCAGTCTGCAGACCGGCGTTGATGAGGCTGGTGCCGGCGCGGTAGAGCAGGGGATGCCCGCCGCGCCGCCAGAGTAATTCGTTAGCGATGCCGGCCACAGTGGCGGTGTTGGCCCGGAGCGCGACCATCAAGTCGGTGGTGGCGTGATCGAGGGCGGGCCACAACTCCAGCAACGCGTCGGCGGCGGCGTAGGCCACCAAGGCGGGGTTGGCGGTGGTCTCCCGCATGGCGCGGGCGGTGAGTGCGTGAATACGCACAGCGCGGGCACCGTTGGTGCGGGTGTGGGTGAGCAGACCATACCGGTGCAGCAGCCGCACCGTTTTGCGTGCCTGGCCAGCATCGACCGGGTCGCCGCCAGCACCAGCCCGCCCTACGGAGAGGTAGCTGGTGACAGCGGAGGTGGCCCAGAGCGTGTCGGGATGTCCATCGGGGTCACATACCGCGGCCAACTCCAGAGCGGGACGCGCCAGCCCGATGGGATCGGCATCCTCGGCGGCCTCCAAGGCCAGTAGGAGGGTGACCGCTACCGGCCGTCCGTAACCGTCCGGATCAGCGCCCGGGGGCATCAGATCGGCCAAGCGCTCCGTACCGCGCAGGAAGCGGGCCAGGTAATCCGCGCATCCCTCATCCTGAGTGATCATGTAAGCGGCAGCGTGCGACAACGCTAGCGGCAGATACCCCAACACAGCCGCCAAGTCGCTGGCTTGTTCGTCGAGAAGATGGCCGTACCCGGCTGCGGAGAGCCGCTCACCCAGGTAGTTCAGCGCTTCGTCCGGGCTGTACACATCGACGTTGACCTGCTGCCGCCCGGAACTGAGCAAGCTGGCATCGTCCTGCAACCGGGTCGTGACCAGAGTCCACCCGGCCGGGCGGTGCGGCGGCCACCAACCCGCCAACATGGCCGGATCGGTGACGTCGTCCAAGACGACCAACCAGGGGCGCTGCGTGGTGGACAGCCACTCCAGCAACGCCTTGGCGTCGCCGTCCGGGTCTTTACCGTCAGCGCCGAGCACCCCCGCTTTGGCCGCAGCCCGCGCATACGCGGTGATGACCTGGTTGGCGCTACCAGCGGTGACCCACAGCACCAGATCGGTGCTGCCGTCATCGATGGCCTGCCAGGCGAACCACGCCGCCAGCTGCGACTTGCCTACACCTCCCCCACCAGCCAACACGCGCGCACCCCGGCTGCCGCGAGCGCCATCGTGCTGAGCCAGCACCACGTCGTTGCCGTGACGACGGGCAGCGAAGACCTGGTCACGCACGCTCTGACGCGGTTGAAAAGCCGATGCCAACGCAACAGGCTGCCCCTCCAGCACCGGCCACACCGGCGCCGCGACCGCCCCCGGATGATGGTGATCATGCTGGTGGAAGGTGGGCCTGACGTCACCCAGGATGACGCCGCTGTTGGCCACACCGGCGTTGCTTGCCTCCGCATCACCGGAATCGACGACGGATTCCGCGTCCGGCACCGTCTCGTTCGAGGCGCCTGTGGTGGTCACGTTCGTGGCCGGCGCTGAATACCGGTGTTGGCCACGGAACCCGGACCGTCCGCGCTCGCGTCACCCGACCGTACGACGTGAGCCGGCCGGTCGTCACCCACGGTGTCAACTCCGCTTGTGGCGCGCCCACCGGCCGTAGCCGTGGCCGTGCCGGTGTCCTGCACCCGATCCAGATCTCGCATCGTCGGGCCTCCTGCCCGGGGCAGCAGATACGGCACCCCCAGCGCCACTAACGCCAGCACCACTCCGATGCTGCTGGCGATTTTGTCAGCCTTGTCCAGCCCCACCTTCACCAGATAGGTCACGAGAGCGGCGATGATCACGGCGAAAACCGCCCGCCCTGCCCATGTCCACCACCGATTACGACGCGGCACGCGGCCACCTCCTGCCGTCACGTGTCAGCACCCGAAGGTCAGACTCAGTGTAAGGACACGCAACTACGGCCTGTCACCTCGACCTCACCTTACGGTTGCCAAGATCGGCGGAAGCGGGTGGGCGGCGGGACCAGCACCGCTCGCGGGCGAGGAACCAGGCCGGAGACCGTCGTGCGGGGACGATCGCGCTCCAGAGGCAGATCATTGCCGCCAGTCCCGCCGGAACCGCCAACGCGATCGAGGCTCCGATGAGGTTGGCGAGTGCCACCGGGTTCAGGATATGCCCCGGGGGCCGAGCCAGAGCCGCAGCGGTCCCCCACCCTCGTTGTGCAACAAACCGGTCTCCTCCGCGTAGGCCAGCGCTTCGCCCAGTTCCGCCTCGGTCACCAACAACCGTTCAGCCAGCTCCGCCGGCGTGGTCTCCAGCGGGGTTCGGGGTGTCCAGCGCAGTACCGCTTCGAGATCCTCTGCGACAGCGCCGTAGCGGCTACGCATATCCCGCTGCCGGACCGCCTCAACCTGATCGGGTGGCAACGACAGAACGGTGTCGATCCGGGCGGGTTGGCCAACCCGATAGGCGTCGGTTCCCTCGCGCGCCAGAATGCCGGCAGCGACCAGCAACGGGAACACGTCGCGCTTGCGGCGCACGGGGGGCACGCCCAGTTCTTCCGCGGTCTCGTCGAGCCGGCGCCGCTCCTGCGCATCCCTGGCTCGATACCCGGGCGAGACGTGGTCGGTGGCTGACCGGCGCGGCCACAGCGGTTCGTCCAGCCAACCCAGCGGATACAGCGGAGGCGAGTGAAAGCCGTCCTCGACCTGCTGAGGGGTTACCGGTCGACCAAGCCGCCGCGCCATGCCGGTGGCGATGCCCGCCACCTCCGTCACCCAGCGCGGCAGGGCCGAGTGCCAGCCGTTGTCCGGACCTCCGATAGCTGACTGGCTGCGGGCCAGCCAGACAGGCGGCTCGACTACCGGGTCGGCCCAGAACCGCAGCACCCAGCTGTACCCGGACGTGCTCTCCGTGTCCGCCTGCCGGCGCGCCACCCGCACCCGGAACCACTCCGCGTCGCCGAGGTCAAGGTCGGCCGGACCGACGCCTCCGGTCAACGTGGTGACCGACAACCCGCCGGAGCTCGAACGGTACGGCGCTTCCAGGACGTCGTCGTACTCCTCATGATCAGCGGGCGGCGGACCGTCGTGCAGCTCGACGCGTACCACGTGGTCATCCAGGCCGGGCGCCTGCGCGGTGACCCAGCCGGCGCCGGTCCCGGCGAACGTCCCGGTCGGCCGATCGCCGCGATCGCGAAACCGGGGCACATCCGGATCCTCGTGACCCCACTCCACCGCCGGGTCCATCAGGACAAGGAGTGCGTACTCCGGACGGTAGCCATCGGCCTCGACGGCGTCCACCAGGGTCACGCCGCCCAAAATAGTCGACTGCCGGGCGACCGGGGCCGCCGGCGGCGGCCCCGGTCTGGGATCAGCTCCCGCAGATGCCGTAGCCGTTGAGGCTCCACGAGCCGGCGAAGCCGTCGGCGTCCTCGTCCGCCCGCATCCGCACGGTGTTCCCCCCGGTGATGTTGATAGCGGTCAGCAGCACCTGACCGTTGCCGGCGTTGATGTCCGCGCCCGCGCTGTAGAGCCCCTTGCCGGCCGGGCACGCCTTGAGACCGCTGTCGGACGGGCCGCTCGCGCTCGTCCCCGTCGACACGACCCGCTCCAGCCCGGCGGGCGCAGTGGCGCAGACCGCGATCGCTGTGGCGCTCCAGCCGGCCGGCGAGGTGCCCTGCACCGCGACCGCCCGGACGGTCACCGACGTCAGGTCGAACGACGGCACCACCTGGTCGAGCACGACGTCGCCCAGGCCGCTGTTGATCCGCCCACCCATGCCGATGACCTTCTTCGTCCCGCAGCTCGCCGTGACGAACTCCGTCCCGACCGCCCCGGTCGCGGCGACGACCTGGTAACCGGCTGGCGTGGTGGCACACTGGGCGAGGGCCTGCAGCCCCCAGTCGCCGGCGAAGTTGACCGGGCCCACCTCCCGCATCGTCGCGAAGAACCCGGTGCCGTTCGCCAGCGGCTCCAGCCGGTCCAGCCCGACCCGTCCGGCCGCCGACGAGCCGGCGGTGAGGAAGCCACCGCCCCCGGTGACCACCTTGCCGGCCGGGCAGGACGCGAACGCCGACTTGTCCACGCTGCTCTCGGCCGCCGACTGGGTGACCGTCTCCAACCCCGCCGGCGTCGCCGAGGCCGGTGTCGCCCAGCCCATGCCGGCCACCACGGCCGCCGTCGACATGACGGCCGTCAGCACGCCCCGTCCCTTGGTTACTCGCATGTCGCTCTCACTGTCCGCCTCGGCCGACGCCGTGCCGGCCGCCTCCCCCCGGACCTGCGGGCCCGGCGGCTGAGGAGAGCCTCGACGCGGTCGCTTGCCGTCCGCTATCCGACGGCTTGGCGCCGGCCGTGCCGGCCACGTCCTCCATAGACTGGGTCCGTCCAATCACGACCGACGGGAAAGCCATGCGGTGGTCCCTCCTCGGCCCCGTCCAGGTGACCGCCGGAGGGCGGGTCCTTCCCATCGACCGCCCTCAGCAACGCGCGGTGCTCGCGCTGCTGCTCCTCAACGCCGACCGGCTGGTGCCCCTCGGGCAGCTCGTGGCGGCGCTCTGGGCGAACGATCCGCCGGCCAGCGCCCGGACCCAGGTCCAGGTCTGCGTCTCCCGGATCCGGGCAGCCCTGCGCGAGGCGGGCGCGACCGATGTGCTGACGACCCAGGGCGGCGGCTACCGGCTCACCGTACGCGGGGCGAGCTGGACCTCGCCGAGTTCACCACGGCGGTCGAGCGGGCCCGCGCCGAGGAGGCCGCCGGCCGGCGGGCCGAGGCGGCGCGACTGCTGCGCGACGGCCTGG
>NZ_JAEVHL010000042.1 GCF_016803395.1 Micromonospora tarensis
GCTGGTCGGTGCCGCCGGGCCGACCGAGCCGCCGGCCACCGGCGCCGTCGCGGCACCGGATCACGACCCGGCCCGCCGGCTGCTGCTGGCCCGTGGGGCGGCCATCTTCGCCGGGCTCACCGCCACCGGCGTGGTGGGGTACGGCGTTCGCACCGCCCTCGGCCCGCCCCGCCTCGACCGGGTGCGGATCCCACTCGCCAAGCTTCCCCGCAGCATGGACGGTCTGCGCATCGCCACCGTCTCCGACATCCACCTCGGCCCGCTGCGCGGCCGGGCACACACCGAGCGGATCGTCGCCGCGATCAACCGGCTCGACGCCGACCTGGTCGCTGTCGTCGGCGACCTGGTCGACGGCTCGGTCGCCGAGCTGGGCTCGGCCGCCGAACCGTTGCGCGGCCTGCGCTCCCGGTACGGCAGCTTCTTCGTCACCGGCAACCACGAGTACTACTCAGGTGTGGAGGAGTGGGTCCAGGAGGTCGACCGGCTCGGCCTGCGGGTGCTCCAGAACCAGCGGCAGGAGATCCAGGCCCGGGGTGGTGTGCTCGACCTCGCCGGGGTGAACGACCTGACCGGAGAGGGCACCGGGCTCGCCGCCGGGCCGGACTTCGCCACCGCCCTCGGTGACCGCGACCCGAGCCGCCCGGTGGTCCTGCTCGCGCACCAGCCGCTGGCGGCGAAGGAGGCGGCCAGGTACGGCGTCGACCTGCAACTGTCCGGGCACACCCACGGTGGGCAGATGGTGCCGTTCAACCTTGCCGTGAAACTGGAGCAGCCGGTGGTCAGCGGGCTCGGCGAGGTCGACGGCACCAAGGTGTACGTCACCAACGGCGCCGGTTTCTGGGGCCCCCCGGTCCGGGTCGGGGCCGAGCCGCAGATCAGTCTGGTCGAACTGCGCTCGGCATAGCGGACGTCACGTCCGCGCGTGGCGGCAGGCGGCCGGCGTGGCGGGCGTGACAGGATGCGGCGTGCCCCCGTTCAGCGCCGTACCCCCCGGTGGCTTCCCGCCCTTCGTCGCGGACCTGCACATCCACTCGAAGTACTCGCGCGCGTGCAGCCGTGACCTCACCACCCCGAACCTCGCGTGGTGGGCCCGGCGCAAGGGCATCGGCCTGCTCGGCACCGGCGACTTCACCCACCCCGCCTGGTACGACCACCTGCGGGAGACGCTGCGCCCGGCCGAGCCGGGGCTCTACCGGCTCGACCCGGAGGCGGAACGGGACGTCGCCCGCCGGCTGCCGCCCCGGCTGGCCAGTGCGGCGGAGGCGGATCCGGTCCGGTTCATGCTGAGCGTGGAGATCTCCACCATCTACAAGCGGGACGACCGGACCCGCAAGGTGCACCACCTGATCTACCTGCCTGATCTGGACGCGGTGGCCCGGTTCAACACCGCGCTCGGCCGGATCGGCAACCTCGGCTCGGACGGCCGGCCGATCCTCGGACTGGACTCCCGCGACCTGCTGGAGATCACCCTGGAGGCCAGCCCGGACGGTTACCTGGTGCCGGCGCACATCTGGACGCCGTGGTTCTCCGCGCTGGGCTCGAAGTCCGGCTTCGACGCGATCGCGGACTGCTACGCCGACCTGGCCGAGCACATCTTCGCCGTGGAGACCGGGCTCTCCTCCGACCCGGCGATGAACTGGCGGGTCGGCAGCCTGGACCGCTACCAGCTGGTGTCCAACTCGGACGCGCACTCCCCGCCGGCCCTCGGCCGGGAGGCGACCGTGTTGACCGCCGAACGGAACTACTTCGCCGTCCGGGAGGCGCTGCGGACCGGTGACGGCCTGGCCGGGACCATCGAGTTCTTCCCGGAGGAGGGCAAGTACCACGCCGACGGGCACCGGCTGTGTGGGGTGAACTGGTCTCCGGAGCGCACCCGCGCGGCCGGCGGGCGGTGCCCCGAGTGCGGCAAGCCGCTCACCGTGGGTGTCCTCAGCCGGGTCGAGGAGCTGGCCGACCGCCCGGACGGGCACCGGCCGACGCACGCCCGGGACGTCACCCACCTGGTGCCGCTGGCCGAGATCCTCGGCGAGATCAACAAGGTGGGCGCCCGGTCCAAGAGGGTCGAGGGGCGGCTCAACGAACTGGTCGCCGCCCTCGGCCCCGAGCTGGAGATCCTGACCAGGACGCCGTTGAGCGACATCGCACAGGTCGGCGGTGAACTGCTCGCGGAGGGCATCGGGCGGCTACGGCGCGGCGACGTTCGCCGGGTGCCCGGTTACGACGGCGAGTACGGGGTGATCACGCTCTTCGATCCGGCGGAGCTGGGTGCCAACGCCGCTACCGCACAGGAGACGCTGTTCGACGTACCCGTGCCGGCGCAGCGACGCCCCGAGGAGCCGGCGGTTCGGGCGACGGCCAAGCGCCCGGCGGCGGCCAAGGCCGAGCCGAAGCGCAAGCCGCCGGCCCCGCCGCCCGCGCGCCGATCGCGTCGCCGCCGTCACCGCACGAACCGTTCGAGCCGATGCTCGCCGGCATGGAGGAGGTCGGCACCGGTCTGCTGGACCGACTGGACGCGATGCAGCGGGTGGCCGCCTCCGCACCGGGCGGTCCGCTGCTCATCGTGGCCGGTCCGGGCACCGGCAAGACCAGGACCCTCACCCACCGGATCGCGTACCTCTGCGCGGAGCTGAACGTCTTTCCCGAGCACTGCCTCGCGATCACGTTCACCCGCCGGGCCGCCGAGGAGTTGCGGCACCGCCTCGACGGCCTGCTCGGTCCGGTCGCCGAGGACGTCACAGTGGGCACGTTCCACGCGCTGGGGTTGACCATCCTGCGGGAGAACGCCGACGCGGCGGGCCTGCCGGCCGGTTTCCGGATCGCCGACGACGCCGAGCGGGCGGCGGCCCGGTCGGAGGCCGGCGACGATGCCGCTGGTTACACCGCCCTGCTGCGCAAGCAGGACCTGGTCGACCTGGACGAGCTGGTGAGCCTGCCGGTGGAGTTGCTGCGGGCCGACCCGAAGCTGGTCGAGCGGTACCGGGACCGCTGGCGGTGGATCTTCGTTGACGAGTACCAGGACGTCGACGCGGTGCAGTACGAACTGCTGCGACTGCTCAGCCCCGCCGACGGCAACCTGTGCGCGATCGGCGACCCGGACCAGGCGATCTACTCGTTCCGGGGTGCCGACGTCGGCTACTTCCTGCGCTTCTCCGAGGACTTCACCGACGCCCGACTGGTCCGGCTCAACCGCAACTACCGCTCGTCGGCTCCGATCCTGGCCGCCGCCGTGCAGGCCATCGCACCGTCCTCGCTGGTCCGGGGCCGGCGACTGGACCCGGCCCGCCTCGACCCGGAGGCCCCGCTGGTCGGCCGGTACCCGGCGGCGTCGGTCGCCGAGGAGGCCGACTTCGTGGTGCGTACCGTGGACGATCTGGTCGGCGGGTTGTCGCACCGTTCGCTGGACTCGGGCCGCATCGACGGCCGGTCGACCTCGCTGTCGTTCTCCGACATCGCCGTGCTGTACCGCACGGACGCGCAGGCCGCCCCGATCGTCGACGCCCTGACCCGGGCCAACATTCCGGTGCAGAAGCGTTCCCACGACCGGTTGCGGGACCGTCCCGGGGTGACCGCCATCGCCCGCGAACTGCGGCACGCCGACGGGTTGGCTGGCTCGCTGGCCGCCCGGGTGCGGCTGGCCGGCCAGGTGGTCGCCGACCGGTTCGCCGTGCCCACCCTGGACGGGGCCAGCAGCGCGGTCCGACCGGAGGACGTCCGCTCGGCCGTGGACCTGCTGACCCCGCTGGCCCGGCGCTGCGGCGACGACCTGGAGACCTTCCTGTCGCAGTTGGCCACCGGCGCGGAGGTGGACGCCCTCGACCCGCGCGCCGAGGCGGTCACGCTGCTCACCCTGCACGCGGCGAAGGGCCTGGAGTTTCCGGTGGTCTTCCTGGTCGGCGTCGAGGACGGGTTGCTGCCGCTACGCTGGCCGGGCTCGACGCCCGACGAGGACGCTGTCGCCGAGGAGCGCCGGCTCTTCTTCGTCGGCCTGACCCGGGCCCAGGACCGGCTGTACGTCAGTCACGCCGCCCGCCGCACCCGACACGGCGCGGAGCGCGACTGCGCACCCTCGCCGTACCTCGCTGCCATCGATCCCGGCCTGTTCGAACGGTTCGGCGAGGCCGAGCCCCGCCGTCCGAAGGACCGCCAGCTCCGCCTGATCTGAGGTCGGCCACCCGACCGTGCGGCGCTCCCGGGTTCCCGGCGCTTCCGGGCGGCGCCGACCCACTGTGCCCGATGAACGGTATACCTGTGAGGCATAAATATGACTCACAGGTATACCGCTCGCACGGACCTGGCCGGCGGGCGACCTGCACGCAGGGTGAGGCCACCCGGCGGGCCTCGTTACCCGGTGGAGCCACAGTGGGCCGATCAGCCGAAGAGGGCCGCCAGCCAGGCGCCCGCGAGCAGGGCCGGGCCCAGCGGCAGCAGCGTGTTCCGGCGGACCCGTCGCGCGGCGAGCAGGCCGAGCACCAGTGCGCCGTGCAGCAGGTGCGGCAGGAGCAACCCGGCGAGCAGGGCGTCCCGGCCCAGCCAGCCGAGCGGCAGGCCGAGGACGGCGGCGAGTTTCACGTCCCCGAAGCCCAGTCGAGAGCCGGGGAGCAGGGCCAGCAGCACGTGGGCCGCGCCGGCGACCAGCGCGCCGGCCAGCGCGCCGAGCAGCCGGGCCGGAGCGTCGCCCAGCAGCGCCACACCGGTGAGGCCTGCGAGGGCCAGCAGCCCGGCGGCGATGACCAACGGGTCGGGCAGCCGCAGGCAGGCCAGGTCGACCTGGGCCAGCACCAGCCCCACCGCCGCCACCGCGAGAAAGACCGGCAGCGCCGGGTCGTCCGGCAGCGCGGCGGCGAGCCCGACGAACACCACGGCCGCCACCGGTGGGCTCAGCCAGGTGCCACGCCGCAGCCGGGCCGGCGTGGTCGCGAAGCGTCGGGCCAGCGAGGGTACGACGACACCGACCGACCCGCCGAGCAGCGCCACCCCGACCAGCGCAGCGGCCGACATGGGCCGGACGTTACCGGCGGTCGTCCACCGCCGTGGCCCCCGATCGTGATCCCGCGTTCGCCCGGCGGGGCCGTTCGGTGGTCACCACCAGGGCGACCCCGGCGACGATGACGGCACCGCCGAGCAGCACCTGCGGGGTGATCGGTTCGGCCACCAGCAGCGCGCCGAGCGCCACCGCTACCGCCGGGTTGACGTAGGCGTACGTCGCCACCAGCGAGATGGGGGCGTTGTGCAGCAGCCAGACGTACGCGGTGAAGGCCACCAGCGAGCCGGCCACCATGAGGTAGCCCAGCGCCAGCCACGACCGGGTGCTGACCGTCGAGGGGTGGAACTCGCCCAGCTCGCCCCGGCCGGCGGCGATCACGGCCAGCACCAGCGCGCCGGCCATCATCTCGTACACCGTGGCCACGAAGGGGTCGGCGGGCATCCGGATCCGTCCGGACAGGAACGACCCGAGCGACCAGGAGGTGGCCGCCGCCACCACGGTCAACGCCCCGAGCAGCGGCACCGCGGCGGAGTCGCCGGCGGGCAGCACCAGCAGGACCAGGCCGACGAAGCCCAGGGTGACCCCGGCGAAGGTCCAGACCGGCGGCCGGTCGCCGGTCGCGGAGCGCAGCAGCACCACCAGCAGTGGCACCGTGGCCACCAGCAGCGCGGCGATCCCGGACGGCACCGCCACTCCGGGCGGCCCGGACTCGGCGAGCACCACCAGCCCGTTGCCGCCGGCGAGCAGGAGCACACCGACAAGCGCGGCCGAACCAAGTTGCCGCCGGTCCACCCGCAGCGAGCCCGGGCCGCGACGCAGCCGCAGCACCACCGCCAGGACCAGGCCGGCCACGGCGAACCGGAGGGCGGCTGACAACAGCGGGGGCAGCGTCTCCACGGCGACCCGGATGGCCAGATAGGTGGAACCCCACAGCAGGTAGACCACGATCAACGCGGTCCAGATCAGGGTCGGCGTGGCGGCGGCGGCACGGCTGGCGAGGGCTGTGGCGCTCGGTGGAGGTGAGCTCATCAGTCGACCACGCTACGGTGACGTCGGAGTCGGCGTCGCGCGTTCGTGGCCGGCCTCTCACCACTTGCGCAGGAGGGTGGCATGACGAACTACGGACCACCGGGAGGCGGCAGCCCGGGCCCGTGGCGTGGGCATCGACCCGACGAGACGCGCGCTCGCCCGGCGCAGCAGCCCTACCCACCGTCGCCCGAGCCCTACCCGCCGGCGGGTCCGTCGTACCCGTCGGCGCCGCCGGGACGACCCGGGCCGTACGGCGGCGGGGCCGAACCGCCCTACGGCCGCGAGCCCGGGCCGCCCTACGAGGGCTCGTACCAGCCGGCTCCGGCAGGCCCGGCGTACGGCGGGCAACCGTACGCGCTCGACGACGACCGGTACGGAGATGAGCCGCCGCCGAGCCGACGCGGTCGCGGGCCGCTGATCGCGGTACTGGCCGTCGTGCTGCTGCTGGTGGTGGCCGCCGGCGCGGCGTTCTGGCTCGGCCGGGAGCGGGACGAGCCGGCGCCGGCTGCCGCCCCGACCAGTCCGGCTGCGGCCAGCGAGCCCAGCGCGGACACGGCCGCACCCACGTCGAGCGCCGCCGCGCCGGAGTCGTCGGCCGATCCCCGATTCGCCAAGGTCGGCCAGTGCGTGCGTAACGACGGAGTGGCCGGCGGCAAGCCCAAGCTGCTGATCAGTGGTTGCGCGGCGAAGTCGTACCAGGTGCTGAGCCGGATCGACGGCCCGACCAGCGGTGAGCGGGACGCCGAGGCCAAGTGCGCGAAGGTCGAGGGCTACACCAACTGGTACTTCTTCGACAGCGAGCTGGACACTCTCGATTTCGTCCTCTGCCTGAAGCAACGCTGAGAGACCACCCACCCCGGGGATGACATGACAACCTACGGACCACCGGGTTCGGATCAGCCGGACGACCCGTACCAGCGCCCGCCCACCGGGCCGGACGGCCCACCGGCAGCCGATCCCACAGTGCCCCAGTGGAGCGCGCCGCCGCCCCCGGAGGACCCGACCCGGCAGCAGTGGGGTCCACCGCCGACGTCGGGTCCGGGTTACCCGCCGCCCGGGCCGTTCCCGCCGGCCGGGCCGATGCCGGGTCAGCCGACCGGGCCGTGGGGCCAACCGGCTCCCGGCTACCCGACGCCTCCCGCGCCACCAGCGAAGAAGAGCGGCGGCAAGATCGCCCTCATCATCGCGCTTGTGGTGCTGCTCGTGCTCTGCCCCTGCCTCGGGCTGGCCGGTTGGGCGGTCTGGAGAGTCGCGGACGCCGCCAACGACGTCGATCCCACCCCGTCGGTGAGCGTGCCCGCCCTTCCGCCCGCGCTGCCCAGGGACGTGCCGACGCCGGCCGCGCCGACTCCTGACGAGGAGTTCGCGAGGGGTGACTGCGTGGTGAACGACGGCAGCGAGGACGACGCGGAGTTGCGCAAGGTGCCGTGCGGTCCGAACACCTATCAGGTGCTGCTGCGGATTCCGGCGACCACCGACGGGGACCGGTGCGAGACGCTCGCGCCGCAGGCGACCGCGAACTACGTGCACGACAACTCGATCGATCTCTTCGACTACGTGCTCTGCCTGAAGAAGCGGTAACGCGATTGGCCAAACTAGGGCTGTCTAGCGTCCACGCTAGACAGCCCTAGTTTTACGTCGACAACCTCGACACGCCGGTAGCCCCATCTATCCATGTCTAGCCCCGCAGCTAGATGGCCCGATACTCTGCGATGCGTGGATCCGGTCCGCAACCCGTACGCGCCGGGCGCCGGCCAGCGTCCGCCCGAACTCGCCGGGCGGGGGCGGGAGCTGGACGTCTTCGACATCGTGCTGGAACGCATCGCCCGGGGCCGGCCCGAGCGCAGTCTGATGCTCACCGGGCTGCGTGGCGTCGGCAAGACCGTGCTGCTCAACACCCTCCGCTCCCAGGCGATCAACCGGCTCTGGGGCAGCGGCAAGATCGAGGCTCGACCGGACCAGTCGTTGCGCCGCCCGGTCGCCGCCGCGCTGCACATGGCGGTTCGGGAACTCGCGCCCCGGCACCGCGCACCCGACCGGATCGACGCGTTCCTCGGCGTGCTCAAGGCGTTCGCCCAACGGTCCGCCCCGACCGGCCGGGCCGGTGCCGCCCCGAAGCTGCGCGACCGCTGGCAGCCCGGCATCGACGTACCGGCGGCCAGCGGCCGGGCGGACTCCGGCGACATCGAGATCGACCTCGTCGAGCTGTTCACCGACGCCGCCGCCGTGGCCAGTGACGTCGGCACCGGCATCGCCATCTTCATCGACGAGATGCAGGACCTCGGCCCGGAGGACGTGTCGGCGCTCTGCGCCGCCTGCCACGAGCTGTCCCAGCTCGGCGCGCCGCTGATCGTCGTCGGCGCCGGCCTGCCGCACCTACCGGCCGTGCTCAGCGCCGCCAAGTCGTACTCCGAACGGTTGTTCCGCTACCAGCGCATCGACCGGCTCGACCGGATCGCCGCCGACCACGCGCTCTGCGCGCCCGCCGAGCGCGAGGAGGTCGAGTACGAGCAGAAGGCGCTCGACCTGCTCTACGAGAAGTCCGGCGGCTATCCCTACTTCGTCCAGGCGTACGGCAAGGCCACCTGGGACCACGCGCCGCGCTCGCCGATCACCGCCGCCGACGTACGGGTCGCCGCGCCCGAGGCGGAAGCCGAGCTGGCGGTCGGGTTCTTCGGGTCCCGCTTCGAACGGGCCACTCCAGCCGAACGCGAGTACATGCGGGCGATGGCCATGCTGTCAGCGGTCGAGGGCGAGTCCGGTGCGGCGGGCCGCGACGACATGGACGCCGCGGTGCCCACCGCCGAGATCGCCCGTGCCCTCGGCCGCAAACCGGCGAGCCTCTCCCCGGCCCGGGACGCCCTGATCAAGAAGGGGTTGATCTACTCCGGCGAACGGGGCACCGTCGCCTTCACCGTCCCGCACTTCGGGCGGTACCTACGCACCCAACCGGCCTGACCGCCGCAAGACGGTCGCGCCCGGTCAGACCTTCGACCAGGGTGCCGGGAAGAGCACCTCGCCGCGTGGCGGCGGGCCCTCCTCGCTGGTGGACGGCGGCAGCACCAACGCCTGCCAGGGCTCACCGAGACCGGCCCACGGGCTGGTCAGGCCCAGCTCCGTCGCGGGGCCGAACCCGAACCGACGGTAGAAGGCCGGGGCGCCGAGAACGACGACGAGCCGCTCGTTCAGCTCGGTGGAAGCGTCCAGGGCGGCCTGCACGACCGCCGTGCCGTGGCCGACCCGCTGTCGGTGCGGCGCGACCGCCACCGGGCCGAGTGCCAGGACGGGCACGTCCGCGCCGCGCTCCGGGCGCAGACGCACCCGGGTGAGCAGCGCGTAACCGACGACCTCGCCGCCGTACTCGGCGACCATGGCCAGCTGCGGCAGCCAGGCGGGCGTGCCGCGCAACTCGTCGACCAGGCTCACCTCCGGCGGCGTCGCCACGTCCGGACGGGCGAAGGCGGCGGCCAGCACGCGGCGGACCGGGCCGGCGTCGGCCGGGTCCTCGGGTCGTAGCCGCAGCGTGGTCACCCGCGCGACGTTACCCGCCACGGCCCGTCCATCCGTGACTGTCGCTTGATTCGGCGTGGCGCACGTGTACGCGTACCGATCCGATCCTGCGGTTGCCGGGGTAGCAAACGTCGCGAAGGGGTATGACTGATCCATGACGCCCGTACGCTCCCTCGCCCGCGCCATGCTGAGCGGCATCTTCGTGGTCAGCGGGTATCGCAACCTCCGCAACCCCGGGCGGCTCACGGCGGCCGCCCGACCGGTGACCGACAAGGTCGCACCGATGCTGAAGAAGGCACATCCGAACTTCCCCACGGAGACCGAGACGCTGATCCGGCTCAACGCGGCGGTGCAGGTCGGCGCGGGTCTGATGCTGGCCACCGGTCGGCTCAGCCGGCCCGCCGCGCTGGTGCTGGCCGGCACCCTGGTGCCGGTGACCATCGCCGGGCATCCCTTCTGGAACAACGACGACCCGATCGCCAAGAACAACAACCAGATCCACGCCCTGAAGAACCTCGGTCTCCTCGGCGGTCTGCTGCTCGCCGCGGCCGACACCGGCGGTAAGCCCGGTCTGCGTTGGCGGACCGGTCACCGCATCGGCCATTCTCGACGTTCCGTGCGGCGCGCCGTCCGTACCGCCCGACGTGAGGCCCGGATCGCCGTCCGGTCCGCGTCCACCGCGCGGCGACTCCCCGGCTGACCTGCGTCGATCCGGCCCTGTCTCACTCCCACCCCCCGCTAAGGCCACGAATTACCTGAACCACCCGGTAGGCGTTAACGCGGTGGAAATGTCAAAAACATGTGTGGGATCGGACACGGTCGCATAACGCGGGAGGCACTGACGTGAGGCGCCGTTCTAGGCTCCGTGCAGGACCTGGACGGGTAGGACGACCTTGGTACGGGGGTGGCCACGCCATGCCGACGGCTGTCGGTAGACGGGCGGACCGCCTCGCCCCAATCCAGCGCGTAACGCGTGGGATCGATCGCAGGAATGTCGTACGGGGTGCCATCGTGGCCGCCGTCGCCTACGCCGCATGGCTCGCCATCGGTACCTTCGGGCGGCCGTACAACTTCTTCGACATGAAGATCTACCACGGCGCGTGGTGTGGTGGGCGAGCGGTCACGAGCTCTACGAGTTCATCGCGCCCGAAACCACACTCGGGTTCACCTATCCGCCCTTCGCCGGGCTGGTCATGTTGCCGATGGCCCAACTCCCGGTCGGCATGGCCGCCATGGCCAACATCGTCGCCAGCATCGCCGCGTTGGCGCTGGTGCTGGCCGGGCTGCTCCGCCCCATCGTGGATCGACTGGGGTGGCCACTGTGGTTCACGGTGGTCGTGGCGGTGCCGCTCGCGGTCGCCATCGAGCCGGGTCGGGAGACCCTCGGCTACGGCCAGGTCAACCTCCTGCTGTTCGCCCTGATCATGGCGGACCTGATCGGTCTGCGCTGGCGCTCCCGCCGGGGCACCCACTACGCCGCGACCGACGGCCCGCTGCTGCGCTTCGTCTACGGCGGGGCCTGGGCCGGCGCCGGCATCGGCCTGGCCACCGCGATCAAGCTCACCCCGGCGCTGTTCATCGCCTACCTGCTGATCACCCGTCAGTGGCGGGTGGCGGCCACCGCCATCGGCACCACGATCGGCGTGACGGCGGCCTCCTTCGTGATCGTCGGTGACGAGTCACGGACCTACTTCGGCAGTGTGCTCTGGCAGACCGAGCGGGTCGGCGCGGCGGACATGACGCCGAACCAGTCCCTGGCCGGCCTGCTGGCCCGGCTGTACGACTCGATCGAAACCCCGGGGCTGCTCTGGCTCGCCTTCTCGGTGCTGATCCTGGCGCTGGGCCTGTCCCGGGCGGCCAGCTCCCGCGCCGACGGTGACGAGTTGACCGCGTTCACGCTTGTCGGTCTGACCGCGAACGTGATCAGCCCGATCTCCTGGACGCACCACCTGGTCTGGGTGATCCCGGCGATCATCGTGCTGGCCGATGCCGCCGTACGCCGCCGGGAGGCGAGCCGGGGGCTACCGCAGCGCAACGGCCAGGGTGCGGTGTTCGGCGGGCTCGCCGGGGTGAACGGGCTTCGCCCGCCGATCTGGTACCCGACGTTGACCGGGCTCCGGCACGGCGTCGCCGCGATCGGGCTCTATCTGCTCTTCCTGATCTCGCCGATCTGGCCGTACGAGCACCAGCTGCCGGAGATGTCGCACTACCAGGACGGTCTCTTCGGCGCGCTGATGGAGAACTCGCTCGCGGTGGCGCTGATCGTGCTGGTCGCCGCGCTGCCCTGGCGACCGGGTGCGGAGCCGGCGTTCTACGGCGACCGGCTCGCCCGGCCCGTGGTGGTCAACGGCCAGCGCTGAACGGTCAGGGGCAGTTGACCCACTCCTCGGTGCCGTCGGTGAACACCTGCCGCTTCCAGATCGGCAGCCGCGCCTTGACCTCGTCGACCAGTCGGGCGCAGGCCGCGAAGGCCGCCGCCCGGTGGGCGGTGCTCACCGCGGCCACCAGCGCCACGTCACCGATCGCCAGCGCGCCGACCCGGTGCGAGACCGCCACCGCGTAGACGTCGGGCTCCGCGGCGATCTCGGCGGCCACCTCGCGCAGCACCTGCGCGGCGCTGGGGTGGCCCTCGTACTCCAGGCTGGTGACCTGGCGGCCGTGGTCGTGGTCGCGGACCACGCCCTGGAAGGAGACCACCGCGCCGGCCCGACGGTCGGCGACCGCCGCCTCGTGGGTGGCGAGATCCAGCGGCTGGTCGGTGACCTCGCCGAAGGTGATCGCTGGTGCGGTCACGACACACGCTCCCCGGGAAGCAACGGCAGCGGCACGATCGGCACCCGGTCGCCCGGCTCGCCGCTGGTGCCGGGTCGGATGACGGCGAAACCGTCCGCGCCGGCCAGGCCACGCAGCATGGCCGAGCCGACGTGTCGGACCGGCCGCGCGACGCCGGCGGCCCGGTCCAGCCGGACCAGCGCCAGGTGGGTGTGGTCGCCGCGACCGGGCACCGCCTCGGCCAACGTGACCTGCGGCAGCACCGGCATGGAGCGGCCCTGTAGGCCGGCGAGCAGGGGAGCGACCAGCGACACCAGCGCGACGATGGCGGACTGCGGGTTGCCCGGCAACCCGGCCACGAACCGGACCCGCCCGTCGTGGTCGCTGAGCCGGGCCAGCAGCATCGGGAAGCCCGGTCGGACCGCCACCGTGTTGACCACGTAGTCGGCGCCGAGCGCCTCCAGGGTCGGGTGCAGGTGGTCGACCGGCCCGTTCATCGTGCCGCCGGTGGTGCAGACCAGATCGGCGTTGGCGAGCGCCGAACGGAGGGCTGCCACGTGCGCGGGCAGCGTGTCGGCCACCGGGCCGACCACGTCGGACGGGCGGACCTGACAGCCGTAGCGCCGCAGCCACGCCGGCACCGCCGGGCCCAGCGCGTCCCGGACGCGACCGGCCGCGGGTGGGCCGGCCGTCAGCAGCTCGTCGCCGAAGACCAGCAGCGCGGCGCGCGGTGCCCGCCGAACCCGCAGCGTGTCGTGGCCGCAGGAGGCCGCCAAGCCGATCACCGCCGGGTCCACCGGCGTGCCGGCCGGCAACAGCTCCTCGTCCGCGTACGCCTCCTCGCCGGGCTTCCGCCACTCCGGAGCCGCCCGTGGGACGCCGCTGACCAGGCCGTCGACGGTTGTCGACTCCTCCACCCGCAGGACGGCGGTGGCGCCGTCGGGCACCATGGCCCCGGTGGCGATCTCGACGGTCGTGTCGTCCTCGGTGAGCGGCGCGGGAGTGCTGCCCGCCAGCACCCGGCCGACGACGCGCCACGGGCCACGACCGCGCACCGCCCAGCCGTCCACGCTGGACGTCGGGAAGGCGGGCAGGTCGGTACGGGGGGTCAGCGGCTCGGCCAGGGTCGACCCGTCGGTGTCGACGAGCGGCCGGGCGACGGCGGCAGCACGGCGGCCAGACCGACCGCGTAGACCCGCGCCCGCGCTTCCTCCCACCCGGCTGGCGGCGGTGCGGTGACCCGATCCGCTGTGGGTGCGGTTTCCGTGCTCACCGACCGAGCCTATCGGCCCGCACCGACACCCGCCGGGGCCTGGGCGGGCGTGGACCCGTCAGTGGCCCGCCGGACGGCGGTCAGTGGTCTCCGCCGCGGAGCTGGTCGACGGTGTGGCCGAGGATCGGCCCGAGCACGGCCAGGCCGTCCCGGGCACCGCCGGTCGAGCCGGGCAGGTTGACCACCAGCATCCGGCCGGCGACCCCGGCCAGGCCCCGGGACAGCACCGACGTGGGCACCCGGTCACGACTGTGCGCGCGGATCGCCTCGGCGATGCCGGGGATCTCGTAGTCAAGTAGACCCCGGGTCACGTCCGGGGTCCGGTCCGACGGGGTCACCCCGGTGCCACCGCTGGTCAACACCACGTCGATGCCGTCGGCGCGGGCGGCGAGCACGGCGACGCCGACCGGCTCGCCGTCGGGCACCACCACCGGCTCGTCGACGTCGCAGCCCAGCTCACGCAGGCCGGCGACGAGCAGCGGCCCGCTGGTGTCGGCGTAGACACCGGCCGCCGCCCGGTTGGAGGCGACGATCACCCGGGCCCGGATCACGGCCGGTCCTCCGGACGGACCCACTCGCCGGTCTTGCCGCCCTCCTTGCGCAGCACCCGGACCGCCTCGACCGAGGCCGCCGGGTCGACCGCCTTGACCATGTCGATCAGGGCGAGACCGGCGACGGCGACCGCCGTGAGCGCCTCCATCTCGACTCCCGTCCGGTCCGCCGTGCGGGCGGTGGCGGTGATCTCCACGGTGTCGGTGGTCAACCGCAGGTCGACTGTGACGCCGTGCAGCGCGATCGGGTGGCAGAGCGGGATCAGGTCGGGTGTGCGCTTGGCCCCCATGATGCCGGCCAGCCGACCGACCGCCAACGCGTCGCCCTTGGGCAACCCGTCGCGGTGCAGCAGGTCGATCACCTCGGGCGTGGTCCGCAGGCGGCCGGCCGCGACGGCCAACCGACCCGTCACCGCCTTGCCGGAGACGTCGACCATGCGGGCCGCGCCGGCGCGGTCGACGTGGCTGAGCTGCGCGGGTTCGGTCACGGTCAGGAGCCTATCGCTGCGGTACGACGGCGCCCGAAAGGTGGCCGGCGTCAGGGCATAACGACCCGCGTCCCGCTCCAACTCGAAGCAACGGACGTCGACCAGTTCGGGGTTCACCACGAGCTGACAGCCGCTGGGTTGGCGCGAGATGACGCCGCGGCCGGTCGGGAAAGCCTCGGCGAAGATTGGCGGCATACGTCCGCACATTAGCTACGGCCGATCGCGGTGGGCGATCGGCCCATAACTCATCGATGAGCTCGTCGACCGTCACCACTCGCCCTGGATGAACGGCAAGCATCGCGAAGATTGCCTGCTGCTTAGGTGTACCCAGACGCAGCGGGCGGGTAGATAGCTGGGCCGAAAGGCCGCCCAGAACCTGAATCTCCACCCGTCCCCTGCCAGCCGTGCCAGGTATTCAGCCGATCACGCAACGGAGTCCACGAACCCCGGTAGGTGGCCCAGCGCTTACGGGATGAAGCGATCGACGGCTGGCGGTCCGAAACATCGCGGGAGCTGCGCGAATGGCAATGCGTGACGGCACCATGTCAGTAGCAAGTTGCAGCACCGCCTGACCAAAGGCGATTATCCATCCGTCATCACCCACGACCAGGCCAACGGTCAGCTCTATTGCCGGCCCACGGGCACCTGGCCGCAGCAACTCTGCCCGAGCCGCCCGCACGCCTGACCAAACTCTGGATGAGGAGCTTCCGGAGAACGTCCAGACTCAGGGAATGACACGGCCATAAGCCGCGCAAGATACCGTCCGCAGTTGCACGTGCCGCTCGAATCCAAAGCTCGCAAGCTCGACCGCACTCCGTCCAGCGATGATGGACAGAACGTAATAAAAGCCCTGGAACTTAACTAATGTTGCGCATACCGACATTTATTTCTTCTATGCTGCCGTTCCTGCTCTTAAGCTGCCTTTCGAGGACGTCCCATGAGGACAGGTACTCCAATTGGCACAAGGGAGAGGGGCATCGCGATGCGCGGCACCGACTGGAACTGACAAGTTCGGCACAGGACTTCTGAGGACCCCAAGCAGTAGGCTGCGAGAACGTACCGGCAGCCCTCCGGGAGCGGCATGAGCCTTCCTCAGCGACGAGAGATTGAGACCGATCGGCGGCTGTTGCTGCTCGTCGGTCTCGTCGTCGTTGTGGCCGCGATCATCGTCGCCGCCTCGCTTCCGGCCGCGTTGAGCGCCGCGAGTCGGGCAACGGCCAGCGACGTGGCGGTCCCGGTCATGCTCACCCTCATGATCGCGTTGGGAACGCTGGTCAAGGCCCGAGTACGGATCCGTTCGACGACCCAGTCGATCAGTTGGAACGAGACCGCAATCATCGTTGGCGCAGCAATCGCTCCGACCTCGGTGGTCGTGCTCTGCACCGCGATCGGCATCGCCCTCGCCTCGCTTCGCCTCGCACCGATGAAGCTGGCCTTCGGCATCGGCAAGAACGTCATCGTGGCCTGGGGCGCCGGCACGGCACTGGCGCTGACGACCTGGACCTGGCCGCCGACCGGGACGACCCCGCTGCGGCTGCTGGTGCCGTTGGCGCTCGCCTACCTGGTGGCCGCGCTCCTGGATGATCTGCTGGCCATCCCGGTCATCGCGCTGGCCTCCCAGACCAGTGTCGCGAGGCAGTTCCGCAGCAACTTCGACCTTCGGCTCGCCGGCTTCGCCGTGCGGTTCGTCGTCACAGCCTGCACGCTGCTGATCATCCGGCTGGACCCGCGTCTGCTGCTCGCCGTTCCGCCCCTGGTCCTGAGCCTGCACCTCGCCTACTCCGCCCGCATCCGGGGCCGCACCGAGCAGCAGGCGTGGCAGCGGCTGGCCCGCACCACCGACGCCCTCAACGTGGTCGACCTGGACAACGTCCTCACCACCGCCGTCACCCAGGCCGCCGAGCTGTTCTCCGCCGACGAGGTCGAGATCGAGCTGCGCGACGGCGGACGCACAGTGCGCGGCGGCACCGGCGGCATCGCCTTCGACGGCCCCACCGGTACGCCCACCGACGTGAACGGCACTGTCGTCCCCACACCGCTGGAAGGCCACGACCGGACCGTCGACGTCGGCATGCTTCGGCTGCGCTTCCGCGGTCCGGTGCGGCTGTCCGAGCGGGAGCAGTACACCCTGCGCACCTTCGCCTCCGCGCTCTGCACGGCCGTCCGCAACGCCCAGGCGTACGCCGAACTGGCCCGGGCCGCCAACGAACACGCGTACGCCGCCGCGCACGACGCACTTACCGACCTGGCCAACCGTCGGCACCTGCTCGACGAGGGCACCGAACAGTTGAGCACCCGCCACGCCGACGGGGTGACCGCCCTGGTGCTGATCGACCTCAACCACTTCAAGGAGGTCAACGACACCCTCGGGCACGCCGCCGGCGACCAGGTGCTGGTGCAGGTCGCCAACCGGCTGCGGGGCGCCGCCCAACCGAATGATCTGGTGGCCCGCCTCGGCGGCGACGAGTTCGCCGTGCTCCTGCGCGGGCTGCCGGCCCCGGCGGTGGCCGCGCACCGGGCCGAGACCCTGCTCGCCGCCCTGCACGAGCCCTTCGAGCTGGACGGCATGCGGATCAGCGTGGAGGCCAGCGGCGGGATCTCCGTGGCCCCGTCCAACGGTGGCATGGCCGAACTGCTGCGCCGCGCCGACGTGGCCATGTACCAGGCGAAGCGGGCCGGCCAGCGAATCTCCACGTACGCCCCGACCCGGGACACCGCGGACCTGGGCCGACTCACCCTCGGCGGCGACCTGCCCCGCGCGGTCGCCGACCACGAGTTCATCGTCAACTTCCAGCCGATCGTCGACCTGGGCACCGGTGCGGTGACCAGCGCGGAGGCGTTGGCCCGCTGGCACCACCCCACCCACGGCATGATCGACCCGCTGCGCTTCCTGGAGGCGGTGGAACGCTCGGGCCTGCTACCGGCCTTCGCCGAAGCGATCCTCGACCAGGCACTGATCGCGGCCGCCGACTGGCGCGACGCCGGCTTCGACGTACCGGTCGCGGTAAACGTGTCCCCCCGCAGCCTGCTCGACGCCCGGTTCCCGGGGTCGGTGCTGGCCCGGCTACGCGCCCACGACCTGCCACCGGACCGCCTCGTCCTGGAGCTGACCGAGACGTTGACACTCAGCCAACTCGACGTGGTCGACCGGGTGCTCAGCCGGCTGCGCGACGAGGGCGTCCGGCTGGCGCTTGACGACTTCGGCACCGGCTACTCCTCGCTCTCCCTGCTCTCCCGGATCCCGGTACACGAGCTGAAGATCGACCGCAGCTTCGTGACGACCATGGAGAGTTCGGCGGAGGCCGCCGCCGTCATCCGTTCCACCCTCGACCTGGGTCGCAGCCTCGACCTCGACGTGGTGGCCGAGGGCGTGGAGAGCGAGCCGCAGCGGCGCGCCCTCTGGGAGTTGGGCTGCGTCGCCGGCCAGGGGCACCTGTTCGCGCGGCCGATGCCGTCCGGCACCCTGCTCGCGGCGATGCAGCGCGGCTCCGGCGGTCGACCGGGCACGCTGGCCGCGCCGCTGCACGACGCCGGGGCGGTGATCCGGCTCAGCCAGAACCGCCGCCAGGCCGGCCGGCACAACCCCGACCGCCTGCCGCACCTGCCCGCCTGACGCCGCGCCGCCCGCCCAGCGCCCCACCGCACCGCCAGCCTGGTCTGCCAGACTGTCGCGCGTGATCGTCGACGACCAGACCGACCGCCGCCGCCGGCACTGGCGGACGCTGGACACCGCCGCCGGCGGTCTCGCGCTCGATCTCGGCGTCTACGCCGTCTCGGCGATCTTCGCCGCGATCACCGCCGTCACGTCGACCCTGCTGCCGCACCGGGCCTGGGGCACCGTCGCCGCCGCCGGCTACCTGCTCGCGGCGCTGGCCGTGCTCGCCCAACTCCTGCTACACCGCCGTGTTCCCACCTCCCGGCTGACCGGTCTGCCAGCCCGCTGGGCGGTCACCTGCCTCGCCTGGGCCGGCACCGCCCTGCTACCCCTGATCTGGCAGAGCATCGACCGGGCCGGCGGGCGCACCGACCGGGCCCAGGAAGAGGTGCTGGTCGTCGAGCAGGCCGGCATCCGCCTCCTGGAACACGGCACGCCGTACCTCGGACCCGACGCCATCGCCGCCCTGCCGCCCGGCGAGCAACTGCTGGGCTACACCCCGTACCAGCCCGGCATGGCGATGTTCGGCCTGCCCAGAGCGCTCGCCGACAGTTGGTGGACCGACTCCCGGGTCTGGTTCGCGGTGGGCACCGCGCTGGCGCTCGCCCTGGCCGTGGCGGCCATCCGTGGCACCCCGGCCACCCCCACCGACGCCACCCGACGGCGCGACGCCGCGGTGCTGCGCGGCGTGCAGGCCGCCACCGTGCTGCCGATCTGCTCCCTCACCCTCGCCACCGGCGGCGACGACCTACCCGTACTCGCGCTCTGCCTGCTTGCCCTGGCGCTCGCCGCCGCCGACCGGCCCGGCTGGGCCGGCCTGGCGGTCGGGCTGGCCGGCGCCCTGAAGCTCTTCGCCTGGCCGGTCGCGCTGGTCCTGATCGTCTGGGGCCTGACCCGGCGCGCCGGCCTCCGGGTCGCCGCCGGCGCGATCGGCCTGCCCATCGCCGCACTGGTGCCGGCGATGCTCGTGGACCGCGCCGCGTTGATCGAGAACGTGCTGCGTTTCCCGCTCGGGCACGGCCTCGTCACCAGCCCCGCGCAGTCCCCGTTCCCCGGCCACCTGATCGCCACCACGCTGCCCGCCGGCCGCCTGATCGCCGCCGGGCTGCTGATCGCCGCCGGCCTGGCGATCGCCGTCCGACTCGCCCGCCGACCGCCCCGCACCGCCGTCGCCACCACGCTCATCTGCGGGTACGGGCTGCTCGCCGCCATCGCCCTGATGCCCTCCACCCGCTTCGGCTACCTGCTGTACCCGCTGGCCCTGCTCACCTGGGCACCCGCCCTGCACCGACCGGACGTCCCGGCCTCCGGTGAGCGCTCCGGTCGGACCACTTCGGCCTAACCAGCGGGCGGAGCGGCGCGCCAGGGCGTAGACCTGAAGGCATGACGACCTACCGCGACCGGGCCGACGCCGGCCGGGTGCTCTCCGAACGACTCACCGCGCTCATCGGCGAACCGGACGTCGTCGTCCTCGGCCTGGTCCGTGGCGGCGTACCCGTCGCCCGGGTCGTCGCCGAACGGCTCGGCGCGCCGCTCGACGTCCTGGTCGTCCGCAAACTCGGCATGCCGTGGGCCCGGGAGGTCGCCTTCGGGGCACTCGGGCCCGGCGGCGTCCAGGTGCTCAACGAGGCGGTGGCCAGCCGACTCAGCAGCGACGACATCGCCGAGGTCAGCCGACGCGAGCAAGCCGAGCTGGAACGCCGGGAACGGCTCTACCGAGGCGGGCGCGCACAGGTCGATCTCACCGGACGGACCGCGGTGATCGTCGATGACGGTCTCGCCACCGGAGCGACCGCCCGCGCCGCCGTCGAAGTCGTCAGGCAGCTCGGCGCAGACCGGGTCGTGGTCGCCGTGCCGGTCGGCGCGCAGGAGGCGTACGAACTGCTCACCGCCGAGGCCGACCAGGTCATCTGCGCTCAGCGGCCAGCGGACTTCGGCGCGGTGAGCGTCTACTACGACGACTTTCACGAGGTGTCCGACCAAGAAGTCACCGAGGCGCTCACAGCAACTGCCTAGGTCCACCGGGTACCGTCGGGAGATGAGCCTTACCTGTCCCAAGTGTCGTGGAGAAATGCGCCAGTACGAGCGCAGTGGCGTCGTCATCGACCAGTGCGGGGAGTGCCGAGGCATCTTCCTGGACCGCGGCGAGCTGGAGAAGCTGTTCGAGGCGGAGGCCAACTGGAGCCGCCAACAGGCCGGCGGCGCCCCGGGGCAACCCGCCCACCAGCCGGCCGGCTACCCGCCGCCGCCGGCGCCGCACCAGCCCGGTTACGGTGCCGTCCCGCCGCCGCCCCCGCCGGCGCACGGCTACCCGCCGCAGCCGGCCTACGGTCACCAGCAGCAGCACCACGGTTACCACGGCCACTACCGGCAGAAGAAGCGCAAGGGCTTCCTCGACGAGATGTTCGGCTGAGCCCAGCCCGAGGTCCGGCCCGGGTCGACCCCCGAACATCGACCCGGGCACCTCACCACCTCGCTGATCGTTGGCGGGCGGGGTGGCTCGTGCGAGGCTGAATCGCATGACCGCGATCAGACCGGGCGAGGCGCTGGCCCAGGCGTACGACGGGGTCACCGCGGTGGTCGACGGCCTGGACGACGCCGGCCTGCAACGCGCCACCCGCTGTCATGGCTGGCTCGTCGCCGACCTGCTCCTGCACGTGCTCGGTGACGCCCAGCGGGCACTTGTCGCCCTGGCCAGCCCGGTCGACGGCCCCGCCGACGTCGACGACGTGAGTTACTGGCGCGGCTTTCCCGGCGGCGGTGACGCCGCCACCCGGCATGCCTGGTGGGTCCGCCGGTCGGCGGCCGCCTTCGACCGTCCGACCCTGATCGTCCGGCTCTGGCGGGAGACCGCCCCCGCGGCGGTCCGCGCCGCCGGGTCAGCCGACCCCGAGGGGTACGTCAGCACCCAGGGGCACGTGCTGCGCGTACCGGATTTCCTCGCCACCCTGACCACCGAGGCGGTCGTGCACCACCTGGACCTCACATCGGAGCTGCCCGACGCGCCGGCACCCGGCCCACTGGCGGTACGCGTCGCGGTGGCCACCATGGACGGCCTGCTCAGCGACGACGCGGTTCGCCCGACAGCCTGGACCGACCACGACTACCTGCTGAAGGCGACAGGGCGCGTTCCGTTGACCGATCGGGACCGACTGGAGTTGGGTGAGCCGGCGGGCTGGTTCCCGCTGCTCGGCTGAGCTCGTCGATCAGCCGCTGAGCATGACCCTCGCCGCATCCGCCTTCCGCGCCAACGCGACGACCGCCCCCTCGTACAGCGTGAGCCCGAAGTTCCTCGCGACCTCAGTCACCGAGAGACCGTCGTTGTATTGCCGAACAGCCTCGGAGCGTTCCGGTTCGGCCAACTTCGCGACCGATCGAGCAGGTACGCCTCGCCGTCTCAACAGTCCGCGAATGGCCTGCCTGCTGACGTCGTACGTAGCCGCAATGCGCGTGAGGCTCTCGCCGGTCGCCGCACGCGCGACAACGTCTTCGACTTGCGCCGCCGAAAGACGGAATCCGCGCTTGTCACCCGATGGCCATGTCGACGAATCGTGAGAGATGCAACTGTGCCGCGACAGTAACCGTGTCAGTCGGCCCATTCCGATGCTTGGCGATTATGAAATCCGCCTCCCCGGCCCGGGGCGACTCCTTGTCGTAGTAGTCGTCGCGGTGCAAAAGAATGACAACGTCGGCATCTTGCTCAATTGACCCAGACTCGCGCAGATCGGACAATTGGGGTCGCTTGTCGGTGCGCTGCTCGGGGCCACGGTTGAGCTGACTGACCGCGATGACCGGGCACTCGACCTCCTTGGCCAGCAGCTTCAGGCCACGGGAGAGGTCGGCGACCTCCTGCTGGCGACTCTCGGTGCGCTTCGGTGAGGTCATCAGCTGGAGATAGTCGACCACGATCATCTTGAGGTCGTGCCGTTGCTTGAGCCGCCGGGCCTTGGCCCGGATCTCCATCAGGTTCATGCTCGGAGTGTCGTCGACGAAGAGCGGCGCCTCGCTGATCTCGCCCATGCACCGGGCCAGCTTGGTCCAGTCGTCGTCGGAGAGCTGCCCGCTGCGCAGCACGTGCAGCGGCACCCGCGCCTCGGCGGAGAGCAGCCGCATGACGATCTCGACCTTGCTCATTTCCAGGGAGAAGATGGCCGCCGCCTGGTTCGCACGAATTGCGGCGTTTCGCGCAAAGTCCATGCTCGCGGTGCTGTTGTGGGTGGGAATCATCGCGCGGCTGGCCAGATAGAGATGCTCGGGGTTGTCCACCGTGACGCAGCGGACCGGCACGCTCGGCACTGGGCGGACGTCCACGATGAAACGCGAGGCGGTCCGAACGTCGGAGGCGGTCCGACGACGTTCGGCGTGCGCATCCCGCTTTCGCCTGAGTCGGAAGATGACGTCCGGCGTGGAGAAGTTCAGCGTGTACGCGGTGGACGAAGCGAGGGTGCGACCGCGTACCGGCTTCGCGTTGATGGTGCAGCGGTAGCCCAGGCTGACGATGAGCTCACGCACATCCTCTGCCAGCCGCCTAGAGGTGGACGTGTATTGCAGATTGCCTGTGGGAGCGACGGTGCCGTCGGTGTCCATCAGGCCGGCCAACAACGCCCGGCGCTGAGCCTCGGAGGCACGGAGATAGACGCCCGGGATGTGCTTGGTTGCCGCGACCCCTACCTGACGCAGCAGCCCCAGGAAGGATCCGTTTCGACTGTGGCAGCCAGCGCATTTCCTCGTCGCTGGATTCTCGCGAAGTGCCCGGGTGGAGACGCCACAGTCCACGCACAGGCCGTTGCGGGGAGCGGCCCGTTCAGGCCGCAGCAGGATGGTGTAGACCATCGGTCCGCTTGGCCGTACGTTGAAACCGTCCGCCTGGACATGCGTGATCATCTCTGGATCTGCGGTGGTGAAGCGGCCGGCTCCGGTGTGGCCGTCGCCAAGCCACGCCCCCAACGTGTATGGCGGAACCACCAGCTTTCGGTCCGGGAGGTCGAGGGGCGCGGTGTTCTGGACCGCGTGGTTGAGCCGTCGCTCGGCGGTGTCGGTTCGCAGCGTGGCCGCGATCTCCGCGGTGGTGACGACACCATCGCGGTTGGCCCGTTCACCAGCTCCGACGTTCTGCTCGGCTCGTCTCAGAAGCGCGCCGAGCAGCGGGCCGGCCGGGTAGCCGGGCGCAGTCCAATTTCGGGTCCTGCCGTTGCGAACGACGGGACGGCTGATCCGACCGACGGAGCCGACCTCACTGGCAACGGTCTGCAGGACATGCCGGAACTCTGGCCCAACCTGCGCAATCGTGTCGAAGAGTGTGACCGGCTGGTTCTCCCTGGTGCTGATCCTCTCGTGGGCCGCACGGACGGTGGCGAGCGAGGACTCGGACCAGTGCCGCCTGGGCCGCGCCGATCCCTGCCGCCGGCTTGCCCGGCTGGTCGTCTTCCACAGGTGCTCCGCGTCCGCCACGATGACCGTGCCGTCGGAGAACTCCACCTCGTAACAGGGACGGTCATACATCACCTCGAAGGCGTGTGTGACAGTGGTGGGGCTGCCGTCCGCCGCCAACAGCCGATCACCCGTTCGAACCTCGCCCATGGTGGTCCAACCGTCCGGCGTCGGCAGTGGGGTGTCGAGCGCGAGCGCCTTGCCCAGACCAGGCCTACCAGCGACGATCACGAGCTGCCCGGCGTGCAGGCCGTTGAGGAGCCGGTCCAGGTCGCTGAAGCCGGTCGGCACACCGGTCATCACACCGCCCTGCGCACCCACCGCCTCGATCTCGTCAAGCGTCGGCTGCAACATGTCGGCCAGGATCGCGAAATCCTCGCTGACCCGACGTTCGGTGACGTCGTAGACGGCCTGCTGGGCAAGGTCCACGATGTCGTCGACGTCGCGGCTGCCGCCGCTGGCGGTGCCGTAGCCAAGCTGCACGATCTTCGTGCCGGCCTCGACCAATCGGCGCAACACCGCCCGCTCACTGACGATCCGGGCGTAGTAGGCCGCGTTCGCCGCAGTGGGCACGCTGGCGATCAGGGTGTGCAGGTAGGGCGCGCCGCCGATGCGGACCAGATCCCCGGAGTCGGCGAGCGCCGCCGCGACGGTGATCGAGTCGGCCGGCTCACCCCGGCCGTAGATGTCCAGGATGGTGTCGAAGATGGTGGCGTGCACCGGCCGGTAGAAGTCGTTGGTCTTGAGGATCTCGACGACGTCGGCGATGGCGTCCTTGGAGAGCAGCATGCCGCCGAGAACGCACTGTTCGGCGGCCACGTCCTGGGGCGGCGTCTTGTCGAACTGGCCGTCCCGCTGCACGGGTGGCTGCCCTGCGCCGGAGCGTGGCTCTGCCCGCATGTCGTCGGTGACCGACACGGGTCCCCCCTCCACTGCGCCGGAGTCGATCCCAGCTCTACCGCTGGGGTACGACACTTCCGTCCGACCGGGCCGGTCGATCGGGGGCCATCGCCGGCGGTCGAGGGCCAACCATACGGACCCCGAGGTCAGAGACTCAACAAGACCGGTGGACGAGCCTCGGGACAACCTGTGGATGCCGGTGGGCAGCATGTGCGTAGCGTGTGCACAGCCTGTGGAAAACCATTGGGGAATTCTCGGCCGGAGGTCGTTGACCTGGGAAAACACGCTCCCCAACCTGTGGAGGAGAATATTTCGGTCGGGTCTGTGACACGATCGTCCCGTACTATCTCCAGCGAACGGCTACACCTGGACAGCGGATTCCGCTTTCGGTTCAGAAGGGTCACACTCCGGCCGTGAGTTACCGGGACTGGGGACGCGGGGATGGCAGCCCGCGCGAGCGCCAGCCAAGCGCCTCGTGGGGTGAACGCGCGGCGTCCGTTCCGGTTGATCCGTACGACGCGGACGGGCGCTACCGCACCTCCAGTCGTCGGCGTGCGTTGGAACGCGGCCAGGACGAGCCTGTCGACGCCTACCTGCCCCGGTGGGCGCTGGAGTCGGGGGTCCGGCACGCTGATGGTGGCGGTCGCCACGCCGCGCCGGACGAGGACGAGCGGGAGTTCGACCGGCCGATGTCCGGTGCCGGTCGGCGCTCAGCCGAGTCTCCGGACGATTGGCAGCGCGGCGGCCGGGCGAGTCGTCGGGAGCAGATGGCGATCGGTGCGGGTCCGGAGTCTGACCACACCCGGGAGTGGACGCTCGACCGGCCGCAGGAGCCGGGGTACGCGGGTCGCCGCCGCGCCGACGCCGAGGAGGACGAGCCGGTTTCGGGCGCGGTGACGGACCGGCGTCCCCGCCGTGCGCCCGCTGGCCGTCCGCAGGTGATCTGGTCGGGCGGGGATCTGGAGTCAACGACCCCGAGCGAGCAGACGCCGGACCAGCAGACGAGCCGTCCGGGCAGGCGTAGGCGCCGGGCGACGGAGGAGTCGTGGGGGTCCCGGCCGGCGGCTGACCCGTGGGTCCGCAAGTCGGAGCGGGCGGCTGAGCCCGAGCCGTCGTACCCGCCGGCGGTGGATCCGTGGGACGCCTCGGGCGTGCACGAGTGGCTGCCGGCAGCCGGCCCGGACGCCGGGGATCTGAGCGGCCAGTGGTCGGCGGTGGAGAGCGTCGGTGGCTGGGAGCGGTCCGAGCACACCGGCCAGTGGGAGCGGTCCGCGATCGAGGACGGCCAGTGGGACCGTACGCTGCCGCCGCGCTCCGACCGGTCGGTGGCCGCAGAGGGGTGGCCGAGCCGGGACGACGGCTTCTGGTCGGGCACTCGGTTGGCCGATGACGATCCTCGTTGGATGGATCCGACGACGTCGGCGCCGCGCTCTCCGGTTGTCGGTTACACGGCGCCACGACCACGGAGCGCGCCCGTACCGCGCACGGCTGCGCCGCGTCCGGGTGGTGTGCCACGGCGTCGGGCGGACCGGCCGGTGGTGGGGGCGGCGTCGGTGCGTCGGCGGGTCGAGTCGGCGGCCACCGGTGCCTGGGCGCGGCGGCTGGAGGACGACCTGCTCGACCCGGATCCGGGTGGGTCCGTCCGGCCGCTGCTGTACACGGCTGCCTGTTACCTGGTGCCGGCGATGTTGATCTTCGTTTGGCTGTTGACGTTGGACGGTCAGGCGCCGGCTGGTTGTGTGACCGACATCAGTGGGGGCGGCTGCGACTCGGCCCGGTCACGCGCACTGGACTCGCTGCTCGCCGGTTCGCCGCGCTTCGGGTTGGCGCTGGTCAGCAGTCTGGTGGTGGCGGCGCTGCTGCGCCGGGTGGGCACCACGTGGCGTTCGGCGACCATCGCGGTCGCCGCCGCGGTGGTGGGTGGCGGCCTGTCCACGGTGTTGATCAGCGCGGTGACGGGTCAGCCGATCGGCTGACCGGCCGGCGGGCGAACCGCACCGGCCGGATGCCGACGCGGGCTGGCCTGGTCTGGCCGAGACGGCGTACGCACGAAGGCCCGCACCGATCGCTCGGTGCGGGCCTTCGGGTGGTGTTACGGACGTCAGCCCTGAACGACGTTCAGGTTGAACGAGGCGGTCACCTCGGGGTGCAGCTTGATCTTCACCGGGTAGCTGCCGGTCGACTTGATGTGACCGGGCACCTCCAGCCGACGCCGGTCGAGGACCGGGCCGCTGGCCGCCTTGACGGCGTCGACGATCTCGGCCGGGGTGACCGAGCCGAAGAGCCGACCACCGTCGCCGGCGCGGACCTTCAGGTTGACCTTCAGACCCTCGAGCTGAGCCTTGACCTCGTTGGCGTGGTCGAGGTCGCGGATCTCACGGGCCGAACGGGCCCGCTTGATGACCGTGACCTGCTTTTCCGCGCCCTTGGTCCAGGCGATCGCGAAGCCCTGCGGCAGCAGGTAGTTACGGCCGTAGCCGTTCTTGACCTCGACGATGTCGCCCGGGGCACCGAGGCCGGACACTTCCTGAGTCAGGATGATCTTCATATCGGTGCCTCCTCTCAGCGGGTGGTGGCCGTGTACGGCAGGAGCGCCATCTCACGGGCGTTCTTGACCGCACGGGCGATCTGCCGCTGCTGCTGCGAGGTAACGCCGGTCACCCGCCGAGCGCGGATCTTGCCGCGATCGGAGATGAACTTGCGCAGCAGCGCGGTGTCCTTGTAATCGATATAGGTGATCCCGTCCTTGTCGAGCGGGTTCACCTTCTTCTTCGGCTTGCGAAGTGCCGCAGCCTTGGCCATTGCACGTGCTCCTGGTTTGCGATCGCGGGCGCTCGGCGCCATTAGAACGGTGGCTCCTCGTCAAAATTGGCGCCCGAACCGGCACGCGCGGGAGAGGGAGCGGCCGAAGCCCAGGGGTCGTCGAAGTTGCCTCCGCCGCCACCCTGGTTGCCACCACCACCGCCACCGAAGCCGCCGCCACCGCCGCCGGAGCGGGACATCTTCTGCACCTTTGCCGTGGCGTAGCGCAGCGACGGACCGATCTCGTCGACCTCAAGCTCGATGACGGTGCGCTTCTCACCCTCGCGGGTCTCGTACGACCGCTGGCGCAGCCGGCCCGACACGATCACCCGGGCGCCACGCTGCAGCGACTCGGCGACGTGCTCGGCGGCCTGACGCCAGACGGTGCAAGCGAGGAACAGCGGCTCGCCGTCCTTCCATTCGTTCGACGCCTTGTCCATGAAACGGGGCGTCGAAGCGACTCGGAACTTGGCGACCGCAGCCCCGGAGGGGGTGAACCGCAACTCGGGGTCATCGGTCAGATTGCCGATGACCGTGATGGTGGTGTCTCCTGCCATGACCATCTCCTCGCGCACTCAGCGTCTCGTCGTACAGGCTCGCAGAGCCGTACGACAGAGTCGCGGAGGCTGATCCGGACGAACCGGGGTTTGAAGGCTTAGCGCATTTCCGGTCGGAGGACCTTGGTGCGCAGCACGGACTCGTTGAGCCGGAGCTGACGGTCCAGCTCGGCCACGGCAGCAGGCGTGGCCTGCAGGTCGACGACGGCGTAGATGCCCTCGGCCTTTTTGTTGATCTCGTACGCGAGGCGCCGGCGGCCCCACACGTCCGTCTTCTCAACCGAGCCACCCGCGGTCCGAATCACGTTCAGGTACGTGTCGAGCGACGGTGCCACGGTGCGTTCCTCGAGGCTGGGGTCGAGGATCACCATGATCTCGTAATGACGCAAGACGTGCTCACCTCCTGTGGGCTAAGCGGCCACGGTCCTTCCGTGGCAGGAGGTCTTGTGTCGCTGCCCGCACGTGTCGGGGGAACCCGGCCGGACGCGGACAACCTGACCAGGATAGCCGGTCCGAACGATCATGCCCGGGGTGGTGGGGTCGGCACCGGGATATGTCGACGGGGGTCCACCGTCCGGCCGCGTGTCGGCTGGTGGTGGACCCCCGTCTACGGGGCCGCGGGGCGTCCGGTCCGCATTCCTTGGGTGGGACCTGGGGAGGAACGACCACACCGATGAGGTTGGACCGAGGACGCCCCGCGGAGCTTTATCGTGTTGTTATCTGACGGTACAACAGCACTCGTACCTTGTCGGGGGGAAAAGCCCAAATTTCCGAGATTCTTCATCGGTCGGTATGCGATGCGTGAAAGGTGGCCCCTGCCGCGCCGGGCCGCGCGGCAGGGGTGACCTCGCTGTCGGCCGTCGACCACCGGCCGCGGTACGCGCCGCTGGCGCTTACCGGATGCTGGTCGGGGCTTCAATCCCATCAACGAGCGTCGGTCTGTCCGGTGACGCCACACCGCCCCGGCCGTCGCCCCGGCCGTCGGGGTCGCGACGTAGGCTCGCTCGCATGCGTATCGGAGCTCACGTCGATTCGACCGACCCGCTGGCGGAGGCGGCCGCCCGGTCCGCCGACACCGTGCAGTTCTTCCTCTCCGACCCACAGGGGTGGAAGGCACCGAAGCCTCGGGAGGACGCCGAGCTACTGCGCGCGGCCGAGGTGGACCTCTACGTGCACGCCCCGTACGTCATCAACGTGGCCACCCTGAACAACCGGATCCGTATCCCCAGCCGAAAGCTGCTCCTCGCGCACGCCAACGCGGCCGCCGCCGTCGGCGCCAAGGGCTTGATCGTGCACGGCGGGCACGTCAACGCCGGCGACGACCTGGCCGTCGGGTTCGACAACTGGCGCAAGACCTTCGCGTACGCGGCCGACTCGGGCGGCTTCGGCGTGCCGGTCCTGATCGAGAACACCGCGGGCGGGGAGAACGCGTGCGCCCGCCGCCTGGACGCACTGGCCCGACTCTGGGACGCGATCGGCGACCACGAGGTCGGCTTCTGCCTGGACACCTGCCACGCGTACGCGGGTGGCGAGGAGCTGCTCGGCCTCGTCGACCGGGTCAAGGCGATCACCGGGAGGATCGACCTGGTGCACGCCAACAACTCCAAGGGCGGGTTCAACTCCGGTCAGGACCGGCACGACAACCTCGACGGCGGCACGATCGAGCCGGAGCTGCTGGTGGCGGTGATCCGGGCGGCTGGCGCGCCCGTGGTCGTCGAGACTCCGGGCGGCGTGCCTGGCCAGGCCGCCGACATCGAGTTCCTGCGTCAGCAGCTCGGGACGGAGAGCCCGGCGGCATGACGACCGGACAGCCCGGGACCGGCAACGCCCGGCCCACCCCCACCGGCGCGGACTCCGACAGCCGACCCCCCGCCGCGCCGGGCACCCCCGCCCAGCCGATCCGCACCGCCGAGCCGGCCACCGAGACCTCCACCGAGCAGCCGCGATCCAGCCAGGGTGCGACGACCGGAGCCGCCGGCAACGGCGACCCCGGGGCCGACCTTGCCGGTGCGCCGGCGGCCGACAGCGCGCCGGTCAGCCGAATCGCTCCGCCGCCGGAGCGGACGCGCTCGGGGACGACAGCAAGGCCACGCTCGGGGACGACAGCAAGGCCACGGTCGGGGACGACAGCAAGGCCGCCGCCCCCGGCGGCAGCAAGCGGGTAGCCGGCGACGGCAGCAAGACTGACGACACGGCCAGGAACGGCGACGCCGGTGATGCTGCCGCAACCAGCGCCAGCGCCACCAAGGACGGCGACCTGACCAAGGACGGCAACGCCGCCAAGGACGGCAACGCCGCCAAGGACGGCGACCCGACCAAGGACAAGAACGCCGCCAAGGACAAGAACGCGGCCAAGGGCGGGAACGCGGGCGACGCCGACGACGCGAAGCCGGCCGATGGCGAGGCGAAGGCGGACGGCACCGAGCGGTGGGAGGCGTTCGCCTCCGCCCCGGAGCCGAAGCCCTCCATCCTCACCCGGGCCGGTCGGACAATTGGCCGGTTCCTCATCCACGAGTGGACGCTGGCCGCCCTCTGCGCGTCGGCCCTCGCGGTGCTGATGACCTGGCCCACGCTGCGCTATCCGCGCTACACGCTCCCGCAGGATTACTGGGACCCGAGCCTCCAGGCCTGGCAGATGGCCTGGTCCGGGCACATCCTGCTGGCCGACCCGGCGCGGCTGTGGCAGTCCAACACGTTCTTCCCCGAGCTGTGGAGCTTCGCGTTCTCCGACACGCTGCTCGGCTACGCCCCGGCCGGCATGCTCGGCAGCGGTCCCGAGGACGCGTTGCTGCGCTACAACATCATGTTCGTGCTGGCACACGCGCTCGCCACGTTCGGGGCGTACGCGCTGGCCCGGCAGCTCGGGGCCGGCCGGATCGGCGCCGCCGTGGCCGGCGTCAGCTACACCTACGCGCCGTGGCTGCTGGCCCAGGCCGGACACCTGCACGTGCTCTCCAACGGCGGCATCCCGCTGGCGCTGGCGATGTTGGCGCGCGGGCACGGCTGGTCGCTCCGGCACGGTTACCGACCTGAGCTCCGGCACGACGGCTGGGTCTACGCCGGCTGGTTGGTGGCGGCCTGGCAGCTCAGCCTCGGCTTCGGCATCGGGCTGCCGTTCGCCTACTTCCTGGGCGGCGCGGTGCTGATCGCCGTCGTCCTGTTCTTCGCGCGGCGGCTGCGCACCGGCCAGGCCGTGCCGTTCGGTCGTCGGTTGCTCGCCGCCGACGTGCTCGGCGGGGTGTTCTTCGCCGGGGTGGGCCTGCTGATGGCGTATCCGTTCTTCAAGGTCACCGAGCTGCACCCGTACGCCGAGCGCACCATCGGCGACATCAGCATCTTCTCGCCGCCGGCGTCGGGTTTCGTGACCGCGCCCGCCGAGTCCCGGATCTGGGGTGGGCTGCACGAGGGGGCCCGGGCGGCGCTGCCGTGGCACCCGGAGATGACCCTGCTGCCCGGCTTCGTGCTCTACGCGCTCGCCGCGGGTGGGCTGTTCTTCTCGGTCTGGCGGCTGCGGCACCGACTGCTGCTGCTGGCCGGGGTGCTGCTGACGATGGCCTTCGCGATGGGCACCCGGTTCTTCGACGGCACCTTCACCTACGTGCCGCTCTTCGATCACGTGCCGGGCTGGAGCGCGCTGCGTACCCCCGGGCGGTTGATGCTCTGGACCACGTTGCTGCTCGGCCTGCTCGCGGCGGGCGCGGTCACCGCGCTCACCGACCGGGTCCGCGAGTTGACCGCGCAGCGGATTCCGTCGTGGCCCGGCCCGTGGCTGCGGATGGCGACCCTGCTGCCGCTGCTGCTGGTCACCGTCGAGGGCCTGAACACCACCCCGCATCCGGTGGTGCCGACCCAACCGGCCGCGCTGCGGTCGGCGGAGGGTCCGCTGCTGGTGCTGCCCAGCAACCAGAGCCTGGACCAGCACGTGATGCTCTGGTCGACCAGCGGCTTCCCCGACGTGGTCAACGGCGGTAGCGGGTTCACGCCGCGTCAACTCGACGACGTTCGTCGGGTGAGCCAGTCGTTCCCCGACCAGACCAGCGTCGACTACCTGCGCACGCTCGGCGTCCGCACGGTGGTGCTGCTGCGCGGCCAGGTGGCCAACACACCGTGGGAGATCACCATCGACGCGCCGGTCGAGTCGCTCGGCATCAGCCGGCAGGAGGTCGGCGACGCCGTGGTGTACCGGCTCTGACGCCGCTGCCCCCGGTCTCGGGGGATCAGGTGGTGACGGGCTGGGGCTGGGGTTCGCTGGTTGTCGCCGGGCGGCGCCAGCGATCCAGCCAGGGTGCGTCGGGTGCGCCGTCGAGGACGCCGCCGTCCGGGTCGTCCGGGTAGGTGGCGCGTACCGCGTCCCGCTCGGGGTCCAGGATCTCCTTGACGACCAGCACGCACAAAACCACCACGGTGCCCAGCCGCAACGTCGCGGCCAGCACGAAGACCCCCTCCGGGAAGACCGCACGGCTGGTCGCCGCCCCGAGCAGCTCTCCGTAGAAGGCGACGAAGTAGCAGACCTCGGCGATCTGCCAGGCCAGGAAGGCACCCCACTTCGGCCGGGCCAGCACCACCAGCGGAAGTAGCCAGAGCACGAACTGCTGCGACCAGACCTTGCTGAAGATGAGGAATGCCGCGACCACCAGGAAGGCGAGCTGGCCCAGTCGGGGCCGGCGCGGCGCCCGCAGCGCCAGCACGGCCACACCGAGACAGGCCAACCCGAAGAGCGCGTACGAGATGGTGTTGAGGGTCGGGATGTTGGCGTTCAGCCACTCGAACGGGCCGAGCTGGGTGGGATCGTTGCCGACCTTGCCGTCCAGGTAACGCCCGATGTACCAGAGGGTGCCCCAGTCGATCGGTCGGGTGGAGTTCAGCTCGAAGAATCGGTCCCAGTTCTCCGGGTAGGCCCGTGCGGCCGGCAGATTCACCAGCACCACGGCCGCGATCGCCGTCCCGGTGGCGATGAGGGCGGCGCGGAGCCGGTTGGCGCGCAGCGCCAGGATGAGGATCGGGCCGAGCAGGAACAGCGGCCAGAGCTTCGCCGCGCCGGCCAACCCGAGCAGTACGCCGGCCACCACCGGTCGTTGTCGGGCCCAGGCCAGCAGGCCGAAGGCGGCCAGCCCGATGGCGAGCAGGTCCCAGTTGACGGTGGCGGTGAGTACCAGGGCCGGGGCGAGGGCGAACATCGCCGCGTCCCAGGGTCGTCGGCGGCGCAGCGACAGGAGCACCGCCACCGTGGCCACGGCGAGCGCGCCCAGCACCAGCGCGTTGAGGTTGTAGAACCACTGGGCCTGGTTGATGCTCGGGTCGTCGGCGCCGACGGCGTGCACCGGCAGACCCAGCGCCCCCATGAAGTAGCCGGTCAGCACCGGGTACTCGACCGGGTGGTCCCGGTAGGGCACCTTGCCCTCGTTGAGACCCTCGGCGTAGTAGAGGGCGAGCACGTCGGTGTAGCAGAACCGGGTGTACTGGACGTTGTTCTGCCAGGCCCCGTCCTGACAGGGCGACTTCTGCACCCAGTGCAGGGCGAGCGTGAGGCACACCAGCGCCAGCACGATCCGCATGGCAGTCCAGAAGCGACGCTCGCGCCCGGCCGGGCGGTCCAGGGCGGTCGCGTGGTCGCCCAGTGGACCACCGATGGCGCTGGAGACGCCGCGGACGAACCCGTCGGAGCGGGACGGGTGATCAGTGGGTCCGGCGTCGTCGATGCCGGGCGTCGACTGGCTGCTCATGAGAAGGCATCCTGCCGTACGACAGGGGTGCCCGTCCCGTCCCGGCGTCGACTTCGGGGTACGAAAAACGCCGCCGTCGGCCGGGACAGGTCGTCCGGCCGACGGCGGCGTCACGCGTGGTGCGGGTCAGTCCCGGTCGGGTGGCAGGCCGGGCAAAGCACCGCCGCCGCCTCGGCCACCGCCATTGCCGGGTCCGCCCGGTCCGCCCGGCCCGCCCGGCCCGCCCGGTCCGCCGGGTCCACCAGGACCGCCGGGGTTGGTCAGGCAGAACGGATCGATCAGCGGGTTGCAGGAGGGCCCACCGGGCTGGCCCGGGTTGGTCGGCGGCGGGGGCGGCGGCTCCTTGCCGTTGCCCTTCGTGGTGTCGCCCTCACCGGTGACGCTGGGCAGGGGGATCTCCTCCTGGCCCTTGAGCGCGGTGTTCATGAACTTCTCCCAGATCGGACCGGGGAGCGTCGAGCCGCCGATGTCCTTACCGCTGGCGAGACGGATCTGCGGCTTCTTCGGATCCCGGCTGCCCACCCACACCGCAGTGGCGTTCTGCGGGGTGTAGCCGACCGTCCAGGCGTGCGCGTTGTCCTCGTCGTCGTACTCCCAGGTGCCCGTCTTGGCGGCGGCCTGGCGCCCGTCCTCCAGGGAGATGTTGTTCGGCCGCGGGATCTGCTTCAGGACGCCGGTGACCTCGTCGGTGATCTTCTTGGGGATCCGCGGCTCCGGCTTGATGCGCTCGCTGCCGACCACCTTCCACTTGCCGGTGTCCTTGTCCTGCTGCTCGATCTTGAGGACGAAGTGCGCCTTGATGTACTTGCCGTCGTTGGCGAACGTGGCCATGGCGTTCGCGTGTTCGAACACGGTCAACGGGTACTTGCCGAAACCGGTGTAGTTGTCGAACGGGGTCTTCCCCTTCTTCGACAGGTCGAAGGCCTGCGGCGGGTCGACGCCCCACATCGTGGTCACGCCCGCCTTCCGGGCCATGTCGACGACCTTCTCGGCGCCGATCGTGTCGGTGACCCAGTAGAAGGGCACGTTGTACGACTGGACCGTGGACTCTTCGAGGGTGCAGTACTTGCCGCACTTGAGGTTGGTCCGGCCGGCGTTGCCGATCGGGACCTTGGAGCCCTCGGGCTTGTACGGCGTCGGGTCCCAGTGCGACTTGACCGAGATGCCGGCCTCGATCGCGGCGGCCAGGGTGTACACCTTCATCGACGAGCCCGGTGGATGACCACCGGTCAGGTCGCCGTTCTTGTCGGTGTTCATACCGGCGTAGTCGAAGTCCGCGCCGCTGTCACCGCCGTAGTAGGCGAGCACCCGGCCCTTCTTCGGGTCGATCGAGACCACCGCCGCCATCAGGTTCTTCGGCTGGTCGTTGAGCTCGGAGCCCTTCTTCGACTGCATCGCGGTGTTCTCGGCGGCGGCCTGGAGCTTCGGGTCGATGGTGGTGGTGATCCGGTAGCCGCCGTCACGCAACGCGTCCACGCAGTTCGTCTTGCCCTCCGCTCCGCTGTCGGAGCACAGGCCCATCGCGTCCATCTCCTGCCGGACGTAGTTGATGACGTTGCCGCGCGGGCTGTCGACGCCGAAGCCGTTGCCGCCCTTCTTCGGCGGCAGCACCTTCGGGTACTCGGTGGGCGACGCGGGTCGGTTGGGCGCGTCCACCCAGCCTTCCTTCTTCATGCCGCCGATCACGTAGTCCCACCGCGACTTGGCGTCGGTCGGGTTGACCGCGGGGTCGAACCCGCGGTGGGTGTCGCTCGGCTGCGGCTGCTTGATGACCGCCGCGAGCACCGCGCCCTCGCCCACGCTGAGGTCCTTCGCGGACTTGCCGAAGTAGGTCTGCGCCGCGGCCTCGATGCCGTAGGCACCACGCCCGAAGTAGATCACGTTGAGGTAGTGCTGCATGATCTCCGGCTTGCTGTACGCGTCGTTCAGCTTGGAGGCCAGGATGGCCTCCTTCACCTTCCGGCCGTACGTGTCGTCCTGGAGATTTTCGAACGCGTTGCGGGCGTACTGCTGGGTGATCGTCGAGGCGCCCTGCTTGTCGCCACCGGAGATGTTGTTCCAACCCGCCCGGACGATGCCCTTGTAGTCCACGCCCGAGTGCCGGTAGAAGTTCCGGTCCTCGGCCGCGGCGACCGCGTCCTGCACGTGCTGGGGGATCTGGTTGATGGTGACGAAGGTGCGGTTCTCGCTGCCCAGCCTGGCCAGCGCGGTCTTGCCGTCCTTGGCGTAGACGGTGGTGGACAGCGGCAGCGGCAGCTCGTCGGGCATGACCACGTTGGTCGAGTAGTAGGTGAACCCGACCACGCCGACGCCGGCGAGCATGATGAAGACCGCGAACCCAGCGATCAGCAGGTTCATCCGCTTACGCTTCTTCGCCCGCGCCGCACCGCCCGCGTCACCCGCACCACGACCGCCGCGACCGGGACCGTTCGGCCCGCCCGGGCCGCCTGGCCCACCGGACACCGGCGAGACGCTCGCTCGGGCGACCGCCGCACGACCGCCGACCGATGCGGAGCCGACACTCGGCCCGGCCCGCCGAAGCGGTGCCGACGGAGGCGGCA
>NZ_JAEVHL010000043.1 GCF_016803395.1 Micromonospora tarensis
CGGCGGCGGGTGGGGTGAGGCAGCATGGAGGGGTGACGCAGAGCCTCGACGTGTTGACCTCGCTGGTGGCCGCCGGTGGGGTGGTGGTGCTCAGCGGCGCCGGCCTGTCCACCGAGTCGGGTATCCCGGACTACCGGGGGCCCAGCGGGGTGGCCCGGCGGCACACGCCGATGACCTTCCAGGCGTTCACCCGGGATCCGCTCGCGCGGCGACGCTACTGGGCGCGCAGCCACCTGGGGTGGCGGCTGATCGCCGGTGCGGCGCCCAACGCCGGGCACCGGGCGGTGGCCGGCCTACAGGACGCCGGCCTGGTCGACGCGGTGATCACGCAGAACGTCGACGGTCTGCACGGGGCGGCCGGCAGCCCGTCGGTGATCGAGTTGCATGGTCGCCTGGACGAGGTGACCTGCCTGGACTGCGGCAACCTGACCTCCCGGGAGGAGCTGGACCGGCGGTTGCGCGAGGCCAACCCGGACTTCGTGGCCCAGGTCGCCGCGGTGAACCCGGACGGTGATGTTGATCTCCCCGACGAGCAGGTGGCGGCGTTCCGGCCGGTGGACTGCGGGATCTGCGGCACCGGGATGTTGAAACCGGACGTGGTTTTCTTCGGTGAGACGGTGCCGGCGCAGCGGGTGGCGCGCTGCTTCGCCGCGGTGGAGGCGGCCCGGTCGTTGGTGGTTCTCGGGTCGTCGTTGACGGTGATGTCCGGGCGCCGGTTCGTGATCCGGGCGGCGAAACGGGGCATCCCGGTCGCGATCGTCAACCAGGGGCCGACCCGGGGTGACGGCCACGCCACGGTGCGCGTCGACGCGCCGTTGGGGGCGCTGTTGCCCCAGTTGGCGGCCCGGGTCGCCGGCGGCGCGGTGGCGGCTGCCCCGGCGGGGGTGTGACAGGTGGCGCGGGGGTAGGACATCTGCCGGAAACACCGACGCTGGTAGCGTTGAGCACGCCGGTAACACCCACGTGGGAGAGACCGCCCGAGAGCAGGCAGGGCGGCGCCGAAGGGGCAAATCCTCCCCGGAACCTCTCAGGCAAAAGGACCTCGTGGGCAGGCACTGTGGAGCGCCCCCGCGGGTGCGACAGAGGGGGAGGCCGACACGTCGACCTCGTCCCGGGAGCGCCCCCATGACCGTAGAGCAGTTCGCCACCCGTCACATCGGTCCCGGTCCCGACGATGAGCGTCGGATGCTGGAGGTCGTCGGGCACGACTCGATCGACGAGCTGATGGACGCCGCGATCCCCGAGGTGATCCGCTGGCACGGCACCCTCGACCTGCCGGACCCGGCGACCGAGGCCGAGACGATCGCCGAGCTACGGGCCCTCGCGGCGCGTAACACCGTCGCGGTGTCGATGATCGGGTTGGGTTACCACGGCACGCACACCCCGGCGGTGATCCGTCGTAACGTCCTCGAAGACCCGGCCTGGTACACGGCGTACACGCCGTACCAGCCGGAGATCAGTCAGGGCCGGCTGGAGGCGCTGCTGAACTTCCAGACCATGGTCACCGACCTGACCGGGTTGGCCACCGCGAACGCCTCCATGCTCGACGAGGGCACCGCGGCGGCGGAGGCGATGACCCTGGCGCGGCGGGCGTCCAAGAGCAAGAGCCGGGTGTACGTCGTCGACGCCGACGCGTTGCCGCAGACCATCGCGGTGATCACCAGTCGGGCGGTGCCGCTCGGCATCGACGTGCGGGTCGTCGACGTCGAGCGCGACGAGTTGCCGGCGGAGTTTTTCGGCCTGCACCTGCAGTACCCGGGGGCGTCCGGGGCGGTGCGTGACCACGCGGGCCTGGTCGAGGCGGCGCACGCCGTCGGGGCCCTGGTCACCGTCGCGGCGGACCTGCTGGGGTTGACGCTGCTGCGCGCGCCGGGGGAGATCGGCGTCGACATCGCCGCCGGCACCACGCAGCGGTTCGGCGTACCCATGGGCTTCGGTGGACCGCACGCCGGTTACCTGGCGGTGCGCGCGGGCCTGGAGCGGATGCTGCCCGGGCGGCTGGTCGGGGTGTCGCGCGACGCCGACGGCAACCCGGCCTACCGGTTGGCGTTGCAGACCCGTGAGCAGCACATCCGGCGGGAGAAGGCGACCAGCAACATCTGCACCGCGCAGGTGCTGCTGGCCGTGATGGCCGGCATGTACGCCGTCTACCACGGCCCGGACGGGTTGCGGGACATCGCGACGCGTACCCACGCGATGGCGGCGCGGCTCGCGGCCGGGCTGCGCGCCGGTGGTGTGGACGTCGCGGACGTCGCGTTCTTCGACACCGTGACCGCGTCGGTGCCGGGGCGGGCGGCGGCGGTCGTCGCGGCGGCCGCCGAGCGGGGGGTGAACCTGCGGCTGGTCGACGCCGGCCGGGTGGGGATGTCCTGCGACGAGACGACCACCGGGGCGCACCTGGGCGCGGTGTGGGCGGCGTTCGGGGTGCCCGCCTTCGACGGCGACGTGGACGCGGCCCTGCCGGTCGGTCTGCGCCGCACCGGTGACTTCCTGAGCCACCCGGTGTTCCGCAGCCACCACTCGGAGACGGCGATGCTGCGCTACCTGCGGCGGTTGTCGGACTTCGACTACGCCCTGGACCGGGGCATGATCCCGCTGGGGTCGTGCACGATGAAGCTGAACGCGACCACCGAGATGGAGCCGATCAGCTGGGCGGAGTTCGCCAACATCCACCCGTTCGCGCCGGACTCCCAGACCGTCGGGTACCGGGAGATGATCGGCCAGTTGGAGTCGTGGCTGGCCGAGGTGACCGGCTACGACGCGGTCAGTGTGCAGCCCAACGCGGGGTCGCAGGGGGAGCTTGCCGGGTTGTTGGCGATCCGCTCCTACCACGCGTCGCGGGGTGAGACGCACCGCGACGTGTGCCTGATCCCGTCGTCGGCGCACGGCACGAACGCGGCGTCGGCGGTGATGGCCGGCATGCGGGTCGTCGTGGTGGCCTGCGACGACGACGGCAACGTCGACCTGGTCGACCTGGACGCGAAGATCGACAAGCATCGGGACGCGCTCGCCGCGATCATGGTGACGTACCCGTCGACGCACGGGGTGTACGAGACGGGCATCGCGTCGCTGTGCGCGAAGGTCCACGACGCCGGTGGGCAGGTGTACGTCGACGGGGCGAACCTCAACGCCCTGGTCGGGTTCGCGAAGCCGGGCAAGTTCGGCGCGGACGTGTCACACCTGAACCTGCACAAGACGTTCTGCATCCCGCACGGCGGCGGCGGCCCGGGGGTGGGTCCGGTGGCGGTGCGCGCGCACCTGGCGCCGTTCCTGCCCGGTGACCCGCTGGGCGCGCACGCCGACGCGACGCCGGCGATCTCGGCGGCGAAGTACGGGTCGGCGGGGATCCTGCCGATCCCGTGGGCGTACCTGCGGATGATGGGCGCCGAGGGGCTGACCCGGGCGACCGGTGTGGCGGTCCTCGCCGCGAACTACGTGGCGGCGCGGCTGCGCGGGCACTTCCCGGTGCTGTACACCGGCAACAAGGGCCTGGTGGCGCACGAGTGCATCCTCGACCTGCGGCCGTTGACGAAGGCGACCGGGGTGAGCGTCGACGACGTGGCCAAGCGCTTGATCGACTACGGCTTCCACGCGCCCACGATGTCGTTCCCGGTGGCGGGGACCCTGATGGTGGAGCCGACCGAGAGCGAGGACCTGGCCGAGCTGGACCGGTTCTGCGACGCGATGATCGCGATCCGGGCGGAGATCGAGCAGGTCGGTTCGGGGCAGTGGCCGGCGGGGGACAACCCCCTGGCGAACGCGCCGCACACCGCGGTGATGCTCAGCGCCGACGAGTGGCCGCACGCGTACCCGCGGTCGGTGGGCGGATACCCGGCCGGGGTGGACCGGGCGGGGAAGTACTGGCCGCCGGTGCGGCGCATCGACGGCGCGTACGGCGACCGGAACCTGGTCTGCTCGTGCCCGTCGCCGGAGGCGTTCGAGGACTGACGACGGGCGCGCCGGGGCGGGCGGTGAGAGGCCGCCCCGGCAGCCGCGGCGACCTGACCTGGTCGACGGCGGCGACGCGGTGACGCTGAGTGGTCAGTTAGGCCACGAGGGCGTGGCGGGCGGGGCCGCGGTGCGGTGCGATGCTGCTGCCGTCGGGGAGCAGTTCGCCGGTGTCCTCGAAGACGATGACACCGTTGCAGAGCAGGCTCCAGCCCTGCTCAGGGAAGCAGGCGAGGACCCGGGCGGCTTCCCGGTCGGTGGCTTCAGCGGAGGGGCAGGTCGGTTGGTGCTGGCACATCGGGTTCTCCGGACTGTGGGGGCCCTGTGTCATGGTTCACATGACCAGTGACGCACAGTACCAAGCGAAAGTGTCCAGCATCGACCAGGTGTCCGCCGAGTGACCGGGAAATCCACTGAACGGATGAGGAAGGTCGGACCATACGGCGTGGAAACGCTCCCATCGGTGCTCGTCGACGCACCCGCCGCCCCGGGCGCGTGCCGGGGCACGCTCACCGAACGCGCCCGCCTGCACTGGCACCTGAGCGACGGCGGCGATCCCGCCGCCCTCGCCGAGGAGTTCCTCGCCGCGCACGGCCTACCCCTGCACGACCTGACCCGCCCCACCCCCCGACACCAGGACGCCGGGGTCTGCGGCGCCGCGCTCTACCTCTCCGCCGCCGCCGGGGCGCTCCTGGCCGGCGCCCCCACCGGGGCCCCCGAACCCGCGCCGACCCTGCCCGACCTCGCCGTCGTCGTCTACCACCACGGCAACGCCGCCAGCACCGCGCCCGGCCCACCGACACCCTGGTGGCTCGGCGCGTGGACCGAGAGCTGGACACCACGCCAACACGCCGACGCGGTCACCCGCGTCCGCGCCGCCATCGGTCGCGGCGACCTCTACCAGAGCAACCTCGTCGGCCACGCCGCCGCCCCCTACACCGGCGACCCGCTACCCGCCCTGAGCCGACTCGGCGCGCTCCCGGGCGCCCGCTACGGCGGCGTCCTCACCGGCGACGGCTGGGCCATCGGCTGCGCCTCCCCGGAAACCCTCATCGAGGTCACCGACGGGCAGCTCATCACCCGCCCGATCAAGGGCACCCGCCCGGCCACCGCCGCCGGCCGCGCCGAACTGCTCGCCAGCGCCAAGGAACGCGCCGAACACATCATGATCGTCGACCTGGAACGCAACGACCTGGCCCGCGTCGCCCGCACCGGCACCGTCACCGTCGACGACCTGTTCACCGTCCGCCGCTGGTGCGACCTCTGGCAGGCCGAGTCGACCGTCCGCGCCGCCGCCGCCGACGGCCTCGGCCTCGCCGACCTGCTCCGCGCCACCTGCCCCGGCGGCTCCGTCACCGGCGCGCCGAAACTCGCCGCCCTGGCCCAGATCAGCGCCCTGGAACCCGTCGGCCGCGGCGCCAGCATGGGCGCCCTGGGCTGGGTCGCCCCCGGCCGCCTCGACCTCGGCCTGACCATCCGCACCGCCGCCGCCGACGGTCAACGGCTGCACACCTGGGCCGGCGGGGGGATCACCACCGACAGCGACCCCGACGCCGAGGTCGCCGAAGCCGCCGCGAAAACCGCCCCGGTCCGCGCCACCCTGGCCGGGCGTTGATCCCACCGCCACCGGCGATACGCTGACCAGCATGACCATGCGGCCCATCCGGATCATCGGCGACCCCGTCCTACGCACCGAGTGTGACCCGGTCACCACCTTCGACGCCGAGCTGCGCGCCCTGGTCACCGACCTGATGGACACCCTGCTCGGCGCCCCCGGCCGCGCCGGCGTCGCCGCACCGCAGATCGGCGTCAGCGCCCAGGTGTTCGTCTACGACGCCGACGGGCACCGCGGCCACCTGATCAACCCCACCCTCGAGCTGTCCGACGAACTCCAGGACGACGAGGAGGGCTGCCTGTCCATCCCCGGGCTGTACTTCCCGACCGTGCGGGCGATGCACGCCACCGCACACGGCGTCGACCAGCACGGCGAGCCACTGACCATCGCCGGCACCGGTTTCCTCGCCCGCGCCCTGCAACACGAGACCGACCACCTCAAGGGCCGGCTCTACGTCGACACCCTGCGCGGCGACACCCGCCGCCGCGCCCTGCGGGAGATCCGCGCCGGGCGCTTCGACTCACCCAGCCGCCGCGGCTAACCCACCCACTGGTCGTAACCCAGCTTCGCCACCAACGCCAGCACCACCACCAGCAGCACCACCCGCACGAACCCGGAACCCCGGCGCAACGCCATCCGCGCCCCCAGCACCGCACCGACGATGTTGCACACCGCCATCGCCGCGCCGAGCAGCCACCACACGTGCCCGGTCACCCCGAACACCACCAGCGCACCCAGGTTCGTCCCCGCGTTGACGACCTTCGCCATCGCCGAGCCGTGCACGAAATCCGCACCCACCAGTGCGGTGAACGCCAACACCAGGAACGTGCCGGTGCCCGGCCCGATCAACCCGTCGTAGAGGGCGATGCCCACCCCGGCCACCGCGATCACCACCGCCACCCGCACCGGGGTCCGCCGCTGCGGCACGGCCACCACCCCCAGCCGGGGACGCAGCAGCACGAACACCGCCACCGCCACCAGGACCACCAACACCACCGGCCGGTACGCCGACGCCGGCACCGAACCGGCGAGCACCGCACCCACCCCCGCGCTGAGCACCGCCAACCCCGCCGCCGGCCCCGCCACCCGCCAGTCGACCTTCGTCCGACGGGTGTACGTCGCCGCCGCCGTGGCCGTACCGAAGATCGCGGCCAACTTGTTCGTGCCCAACGCGGTGGCCACCGGCAACCCCGGGGCGGCCACCAGCAACGCCGGCAGCAGCAACAACCCGCCACCACCGACCACGGCGTCCACCCACCCGGCCATCGCCGCGGAGGCCAGCAAAGTCGTCAGCGATACGGCGTCCACGAGCCGCAATTCTGCCCACCAGGGGAGGGGACCGGGCCCTCCAGTGGCCAGCCTCACCTCACCGACCCCGGGTACGCCGCAACCACACCCCCAACGCGCCGACCATCACGAACACCAGCACCGAGCAGAGCAACACCTTCACCACCCGGCAACCATGCCACGGGGACGTATGGTGCAGGAGTGCGCCTGGCCACCTTCAACGTGCTGCACGGACGGTCCCTCACCGACGGGCTCGTCGACCCCGACCGACTCGCCGCCGCCATCAGCGCCCTCGACGCCGACGTGCTCGCCCTGCAGGAGGTCGACCGCGACCAACGCCGCAGCGGCAACCTCGACCTCACCGCCGTCGCCGCCCGCGCCCTCGACGCACCCCAGCACCGCTTCGCCGCCGCCGTCGTCGGCACCCCCGGCGGACAGTTCCGCCCGCTGCGCCACGACGACGACGGCCACGGCGAACCCTGCTACGGCATCGGGCTGATCAGCCGACACCCCGTGCGCAGCTGGCACGTCACCCGACTCAAACCGGCACCCGTGCGCTCACCGGTCTACGTGCCCGGCCCCCGCGGCGGCCTCATCCTGCTGCACGACGAACCCCGCGTCGTCCTCGCCGCCGTCCTGGACACCCCGCACGGCCCGCTCACCGTCGCCGCGACCCACCTGTCCTTCGTGCCCGGCTGGAACGCCCGCCAACTCCGCCAGACCGTCCGCGCCCTGCGCGCGCTACCCGCCCCCCGCGTCCTGCTCGGCGACCTCAACCTGCCCGCCGGCGCGGCCCGGCTCGTCTCCGGTTGGCAACCCCTGGGCCGGCACCCCACCTACCCCTCCGGGCAGCCCCGCGTCCAACTCGACCACATCCTCGCCGACCGGCACGCCCTCGCCCAGCTACCACCGGTGCGCGCCGTCACCGCCCCGCTGTCCACCATCTCCGACCACCGACCCCTGCTGGTCGACCTCGGCTGACGACCGTCGGGCCACCGCGCCCCGGGGTACGAGCGCACGCCAGCCCCGCGCCCGCCCGCTGAGCACCGGGTGAACAGGCACCGGGGGCAGCCCGGCGCCAAGGCGCAAGATTCCCTCAAGATCGTTGCATCGATGAACCCCGACGATCATGCTGGTCGAAACGCGCCACGATCAACTCGTCGGAGGCCACATGAGACGTCAGCGACCCACCCTCATCGCCGTGTCCACAGTCATCGCCGTCACCCTCACCACGGCACCCACCCCCGTCAGCGCCCAACGCGCCGCGCCACCCGACCAGGTCACCGCCCTCACCGTCCGCCAAGCCGACGGCTACGCCACCCTCGCCTGGCAACCCGTCGACGGCGCCACCGACTACCAGATCGAACGCACCCCCGTCGCCGCCGACAACACCCCCACCGGCGCACCCACCATCGTCGGCATCTGGCGCCCCAACCGCCAGATCAACCAAGAGGCACCCACCTTCGCCGACGCCGGCTTCAACCCCGGCGACACCTTCCAATGGCGGGTACGCGCCCGCACCGGCAGCACCGAACAGCCCTACTCCGACCCGGTCACCGCCACCACCACCGCACCCTGGGGCAACCCCGACACCCCCGGCGAGAACCTGCGCACCCAATGGGAGACCACCCGCGCCGCGCAGTACACCAGCGACACCGACGAGTACGCCTACACCGCCGCCGTCGACGCCCTCAGCGACCGCGTCCGCGTCGTCGAACTCGGCCGCACCGTCCAGAACCGGCCCATCAACATGCTCGTCATCGGCCACCCCACCCCGCCGGCCACCCCCGCAGCCGTCGCCGCCACCGCCCCGGTGGCCATCAACTGCAACGTGCACGGCAACGAACCCGGCGACCGCGAAGCCTGCCTCATCATGGCCCGGCAACTCGCCTTCAGCACCGACCCCCGCGTCACCGACCTGCTCAGCCACACCACCGTCCTGATCGTCCCCACCATCAACGGAGACGGCCGCGCCGCCAACACCCGGGGCAACTCCACCGGCCAGGACCTCAACCGCGACTACTCCCTGATCCGCCAACCCGAGACCGCCGCGTACATCAGAATGGTCCGCGACTACCGACCCGTCGCCGGCTACGACGGCCACGAATTCGGCAACTCCCGCGCCGGTGACCTGCCCATGCTGCCACCGCGCCACCAGAACGTCGCGCAACCCATCTTCGACCAGTCCCAAGACATGATCGAAAACCACATGTACACCAAGGGCGCCGAAGCCGGCTGGTGGGCCTGCCCCTACGGCTGCGAAGGCGGCGGCAACGTCGGCCTCAGCGAGGAAACCATCCTGCGCAACACCCTCGGCCTCAAGAACGTCGCCAACTCCCTGCTGGAACTGCGCAGCTCCGGCGGCCAGACCCGCCCCGACGAGGGCAACACCGCCAACAACCGGCGCCGCAAGACCTACTCCGCCCTGTGGACCTTCAACCAGTTCCTCGACTACCACCGCGCCGAGCGCGGCGACATCCTCACCGCCCGCGCCGAGGCCATCGAGATCCAGGCCGCCAACACCGGCCGGCTCGTCTTCCGCGGCTCCCGACCCATCCCCGCCCACCCGGCGCCGCACCCCGGCGACAGCCCGCCGCCGCTCGATGCGCCCCCCGCCGACCTCATCCTCGACAACGCGCCCTGCGCCTACAAACTCACCGCAGAGCAGTACAACGGCGCCCGCACCGACGGACCCGGCGGCGTCGGCACCACCGTCGCGCAGCGCATCGCCGCACACGGCTGGAAGGTCATCAAGACCAGCGACGGCTACTACGTCCCCCTCAACCAGCCCGAGCGCGGCCTCATCCCGCTGCTGCTCGACACCAAGGGCGTGGAGAAGCTGACCGACGGCGAACGCATCTACCCGACCCTCACCGGCCGACGCAACGGACCACTGGTCGTCTCCGGCTTCACCTGCGCCGCCGACGCCACCATCAACGGCCCGGTCACCGTCCGGACGGGCGCGGCACTCGTCGCGAACGGAACGACCATCAGCGGACCGGTCAACGCCACCGGCGCCGCCGGCGTCCTCCTCGCCGACGGCACCGTCAACGGCCCGGTCCGGATCGCCAACACCACCGACGCGATCTCCATCATCGACGTCACCATCGCCGGCCCGGTCGACCTGTCCGCGAACACCACCGGCACCGACGCGGCCCTGCTGGCCGGCAACACCATCCGAGGCCCGCTCAGCTGCACCGGCAACAACCCCGCACCGATCAACCTCGGCGTCGCCAACACCGTGCACGACCGCGCAGCAACCAGTGCGCGGCACTGTGACCATCAGCTAGCCGAACCACCGTGCCGGCGGCGCGCGCATCCTGCCCGCGCCGCCGGCACGACCCACCCCGCCAAGCCCGACCCGTGGAGACTGCCGTGTCGCATCCCGCCACCCCGAACGGCACCCGACCGCGACACCCCCGGCCCCGCTACGCGCGTCTGCTCGCACCGGCCCTGCTGCTGGCACTCACCGCCTGCACCGCCGCCCCCCACGCGGACGCACCAGCAGCCACCGCACCCCAGCTCACCGGGCCGCTCTGCGCCGCCCTGCCCACCGGCACCGAACCCGGAAACCCGACCTTCCTCGCCGGCCAACCCGCCGACCAGGCACTCCGGTGGATCCCCACCCTCACCACCTTCGAGGCGGCCCTGCGCACCAGCGACGTCCTCACCGACCTGCCCACCGGCACCGGCGTCACCATCCTGGCGCCCTCCGACGACGCCTTCGCCGCCAAGTTCTCCGAGGACAACTGGGACGAGCTGATGACCCACCACGCCGACGAGCTACGCACCCTGCTCAAGGCGCACCTGATCACGGGGGCCCACCCGATCGGCGACCTGGTGAACGCCGGCACCGCCACCACCCTCGACGGCACCACCGTCGCCGTCACCCGCACCGGCCCCACCGTCCGCCTGGCCGACCGCGCCGACGCCGTCTGCGCCGACTACCAGGCCACCAACGCCCGCATCCACATCATCAACGCGGTCCTCGGCCCACTGCCCACCACCGCCAACGACAGCGACCACCGGGCCCACTGATCACCGCGCCGCCGCCTCCCGCTCGGCCGGCACGAGCGCGGCCAGCGCCCGGTTGGTGCGGTTGGCCCGCACCGCGTCGCGCTGCTGCCCGACCGTCACCTCGATGTACGTCTGCGACGACGCCAACGACGCGTGCCCCAGCAACCGCATGATCTCCGCCGCGCTCGCGCCGTCCTCGGCCAACCGGGTGGCGAAGGTGTGCCGCAGCGCGTGCAACCGCGCCCCACGCGGCACCCGGTCACCGATGCCCGCCCGCCGGTAACACGACTCGACGAGATACTGCAGCCCACCCCGACGCAACGGCTCGCCGCGCCGATCCACCAGCAACGCCGAGTCCGGGCGCACCGACCGGGAACCGAAGCGCCGCACCCGACTGTCCAGGTAGTCCACCAGGACCCGGTCCAGATCCGCCTCGATCGGCACCACCCGGGGCCGGCCGCCCTTGCCCACCACCTCGAGCCGCCGCTCACCGGGCCGACCGCCCAACGAGTCGACCCGCAGCGCCAGCAACTCCGACAGACGCAGACCGGCGCAGAGCGCCACCGCCAACACCGCCACGTCCCGCTCCGGCCACGGGTCGCGCTGCCGACCCTCGTCGCGGGCGGCGGACGCGAGCAGCACCTCGGGGGTGTCCGCGCCGCGCAACGGCTTCGGCTGGGGGAGGAGCGCCCGGGGTCGCCCCACCGCCGGCATCGGGTTGCCGGCCACGATCCCGTCGGCGACCAGGAACGTGAAGAAGCTGTTCCAGGTGGACCAGGCGCGGTGCACCGACGCGGGCGCCCGGGGGGCGGCGAACCGGGCGAAGGCCGCCCGCATCACCCGGGGGGAGAGGTCGGTGATCGACAGCGACTCCAGGGGGAGGGGAGTGGTGGGATCATCCGCGACCAGGGCGGCCACCGCGTGCAGATCCCTCCGGTATGCCGCCAGGGTGTGCGGGGAGGGCTTGCGGGTGGCCCGGGCGGTCAGGAACTCCTCGATCAACGCCCTGAGCGATTCGTCCTGTTTGTGATGCATAAGGGATATTATGCAGCATTTTCGGATTCCGGGGAAGCGCGGGAGAGGGGGAGACCATCGCCACGTGCGTCGACACCACCCGATCTCAGCCCCGAACGGTAACTGTCCAAGGTCGCCTCGCGTCGACGCGTGTGTAGTCGCTGGTGGGAAGGACCGCCTGGTCCACGTGCCGGCGAATCGGTGTCGGAGGAGATGACGCTGGTCCGGAGGCAGTCGTGCGGGGCATGCGACAGCCCGATCCCGGGCACCGCGACCCGAGTGGGTTGCCGGCGCTCCGGCAGGTGAGCAAGGACGGGCGGAGCTGGCGGATCGGCGCCGCCAGCGAGGTGGCCTGGATCGCCGGCCAGACCACAGCGGGCGTCTCGATCACCACCGCGATCCCACCGGTGTTCGACGCGTACGCCACCTTCCACCCACCGGACGGCGTCAGCGTCGACGCGCACGAACGCGCCGTGCTGGACGAGCTGGTGGCGTGCACCCCGGAGCAGCCCTGGTGGCTGGGTTACCTCGACACCGGCGCGCACGACGTCGTCTTCCCGCGCGCCCCGCGGGTGTGCCTCTACTGGGACTGGCCCTACGTGCTGGTCGAAGCCGGCCCCGAACAGGCCCTGACCTGGCGGACCGGTCACATGCGCGGCGACGGTCCGCTGCCGGATCTGTTCTTCCCGGCCGATCGCTGCTGGCTCGTCTCCGCGCTGTGGGACGACACCTGGACCGACATCGGCGCCAGCGCCGACGTGGTCGCCCGGCTGCGGCGCAACCCGCTGGTCAACGCCCGCCCCGTCACGCCGGACGAGGATGCCTGCCCACCCGGTCGGACGCGGGACTGAGCGCCGTCGAGGGGACCGCCGAATCGCTCTACTTTACATAATGTGCATTATCGAATCGCGGTCATCCGCGCCCGGAGCAGCCAGTCCTGGGTCAGCGATCGCAGCAACGCGGGCTGTTCGAACGGCAGGTAGTGTCCGGCCCCGTCGAGCACGCTGTAGGTGCCGCGCGGGTAACGGCGCATGGCGCGAAACTGGTCGGCGTAGCCGACGATCCCGTCCTGTCGACCGGTGATGACGCTGACCGGGCCGTCGAAGACGACGTCGACGTTCTCGTCGGGCAACGCGTAGCCGGGACCGGTCCGCAGCTCCTCCTGAAACGTCGCGTCGCCGGCACCGCCGGAGCCCAGTGCCGCCAGCACCGTCGCGACGACGCCCGGGGTGCGGTGGCCCACGGCGGCGTCGAGGTGCGCGCGCAGCGCGTCGGGCGCGGCGTCGAGCCAGCCGGTGGGCGCGTCGAGCGGCGGGGCGTCGGGCAGGTCCCTGCTGTCGTGGGCGATGGTGATTCCGGGACAGACGAGCAGCAGGCCGCGGACGAGTTCCGGTCGTTGGCGTGCGATGCCGGCGGCCAGGTACGCGCCGTAGGAGGCGCCCGCGAGCAGGACCGGCGCTTGGGCATGGTGGTCGAGCCATCCGCACACGCTCTCCAGCACCGCCTGGGAGGTGGCGGGGCCGGTCGCTGGGCTGTCGCCGTGGCCGGGCAGGTCCAGGTAGGTCGGGCGCGCGTCGGTGCCGGCGAAGGCCGGGCCGAAGGCGGCGGCCGTGGCGACCCGGGTCATGCTGAACATGGGCAGGCAGACCACCTCGGGTCCGTCTCCCGCTGATCGGTCGAACGCCAGGCTCATCGTTGATTCCTCCTGGGGTGATGGTGATGGCACCGGACAACAACTTTTCACGGCCGGGTCGGCGTCGCGATGACCGGCGGCGACGGCGGCGTCCGAGGGCGCGGGTGCGGTCACCGTCGTCCGGACGTGCCTTCGGGATGGACACGGCGGCAGCCCCACGGCTGTCGTCGATGAGTCCGGCTCCCCCACGTCCGACGACGTGGCGGCGCTGCCGGGCTCCCCCACGTCGCCAAGGCTCGGCGGGTGCACGGACGACGACCGGCGTCGGGTGCCGGTGCGGATGGGCACCTCGCATGCGGTGTTCGTGCGGCGGGCGGTGGCTGACCAGGTGGTGGATCTGCGGTTCTTCACCGCCACTGGGGAACTGCCGGCGTGCGGGCACGGGACGATGGCCGCGGTGGCGTTTCTGGCCGCGCGACGGCACGGTGCGGAGCACGAGTTCAGGTTGCGGGTGTCGGGGCGTACCTTCGTCGGTCGGGCGGTCCGCGACGGTGACCGGATCCACGCCGCGTTCGACCCGGGACCGGTGGCCGTACGCGACGCGACCTCGGCGGAGGTCGGGCCTGTCGTGGACGCGCTCGGTGTCGCCCCGGGTCTTCTCTCTGCCGGGGTGGGTGTGGGTTCGCTGGGCCGGGCTCGGCTGCTGGTGCCGGTCGGCACTGCGGGCGCGGTCGCCGCCCTCTCCCCCGACGGCGGCAGGCTTCGCCTGGTGTGTGACCGGTTGGGGTTGCTCGGCTGCTACGTCTACTCGACGCCCACCAGCTCCGGTCGGGTGGTGGCTCGCATGTTCGCGCCGTCGATCGGGGTCTTCGAGGACATCGCCAACGTGAACAGCACCGCCTGCCTGGCCGTTCGCCTGGCGGGTGCCGGGCGCGGCGAGTTGACCGTCGAGATGGGAGACGCCGTCGGTGCGCCGTCGACCATCACCGCTTCGGTTCGTCCGGGTGTCGGTGGCCGGCGGGTGCTGGTGGGGGCCGCGACCACTGTCGACGTCGCCGGCTGGTGAGCCGACCGGCGTCGTCGATTCCCGGTGCGGGGCGGGTCGTCACGCTGGGTGTCGGGGCTGCGGCGCATTGACGGGCTCGTCTAGGCTTTTTGACGTCGGTCGATGTGAAGGGGGCGCGACGTGACCAGCCCTGTCGATCCGTCCGGTCTCGGCAAGCTGCTGTCCGACACGATGGCGGCGCTTGAGGAGTTGCAGCAGGGTTCGGGTGAGCCGCCGAGCGGTGCGGGCAGCGCCGCCGACGGGATGGTCCTGGTTCGCACGGCGCCGCCCGGGCGGGTCACCGAGATCACTCTCGATCCCCGGGTGATGCGGTTGAGCAGTCAGGCGCTGGCTGAGGAGCTGACCGTGGCGGTGAACGCGTCGTTGGCCGACCTTCAGGCCAACGCCGGCGTTCCTGCCGGTGGGGCGGAGCTGGGCGGGCTCGGTGAGCGGCTTCGGGAGATCCAGGAGCGCACCGGCCGGCAGTTGTCGGCGTTCACCAACCAGTTGGTGCAGGCGCAGGAGATGCTCGCCCAGCGGGCGGGTGGTGGGCGGTGACCGGTCCGGGCATCCAGGTCGATCCTGATGCGTTGGCGTCGTCCGGGTCGGGGTTGGAGCGGGTCGCTGCCGAGTTCGGGCAGGCGCTTGCGGCGTTCCAGCAGGAGTTGGCGGGGTTCGGGCAGCCGTGGGGTGGTGACGACATCGGGTCGTTGATCGGGGCGGCGCACGAGGCGGTCGCGGAGTTCGCGTTCGACTGTTTCGGCACGGCGGTCGACGAGATCGGCGCGGCCGGGGTGGACCTGGGCGCGATGGCGTCGACCTACCGGGAGGTGGAGGAGCGGATCCGCGGGTCGTTCCAGGCGCTGCAGCAGGGTTTCGAGGGTTGACGTGGGTCTCCAGCTCCCCGACGAGTTGCGCTCGTTGCTCGGCATCCTGGGTTTCAACTGGCCGGAGGCGGACGAGCAGAAGCTTGCCGAGATGGGTCAGGCGTGGATGTCCTTCGCGGGCACTCTCGGCTCGATCGTCGGTTCGGCCAATGCCGGTGCGGCCCCGGTCTGGGCGGGTAACAGCGGCGCCGACATCAGCGCTTTTCAGCGGTGGTGGGGCAATGAGGAGGGCCCGGTCGCGAGCATCCGGGACGGGGTGCCCGCGGCCACGCTGACCGGCACCGGTCTGGTGATCTGCGCCATGATCGTGTTGGCGTTGAAGATCGCGGTGATCGTCCAGTTGGTGATTCTGGCGATCCAGATCGCGCAGGCCGTCGCGACGGCGGCGGCGACGTTCGGCGCGACCCTGCTGGAGATTCCGATTTTCCAGCAGCTCGCCCGCACGGTGGTGAACAACCTCTTCCAAGAGGTGCTGTTCACGCTGCTGGAGGCGTAGGCGGTGGCGGGGCGGTCGAGTGGCAAGCTCATCTCGGCGGCGTTCCGTTACCTGAAGAAGGCGAGGCGGCGGCAGCGCCCGGGTCGGTTGGACCACGAGCGTCGCAGTCATGTGTTCCGTGGTGACGTGCGGCGGCCGGCGAACAACCCGAACCACCCGTACGGCTCGGGTTATCACTACCGTCCCGGCGGTCAGGATTTTCCGGACCGTCGGATCGTGCCCGGTTCGATCAACCAGCCGAGGCCGAACGGGCCGTACTCCGCGCGTCCGGAATACTTCGATCCGGTCACCGGTCGGTGGTTGCCCAAGGGCGGCAACGGTGGGGTGAGCACGTTCTTTCCGGACCACTGGACGCCGGCCCAGGTGGACGCGGCCATCCCCACGGCGTTTCAGCGGGCTACCGCGATCCCTGGTTCGAACATGTGGGAAGGCTTCTACCGGGGTGTGCGAATTGAGGGCTGGTATGGTCCCAACGGCACTCTCGGCAACGGTTGGCCGACGCTCTGACGGAGATATCCTTGCCCCTCATCAGGTTCTTCCTCGCCGACAGCGGTGGCGTGCGCTTCGACGTCGACCCGGCCCGCTACGACCGTTACCGTCCGCTGGGGGCGTGGGCGATGAGCGAGATCGGCAAGCATGCCGGGGTAGTCCTCGACGGGTTGGCGATGGTGGACGACGCGGCGGCCGGGCGGCCGGTGGAGCCGTGGACCAGTGCGAGCTACGACGTGGTGATCGACGCGTCCGGGATCCGGTTCCGTAATCACTTCGCGGACAGTGAGCAGGGGGCGTATTCGCTCGACGAGCTGCGGCAGGTGTTGGAGGACTACTGGCGGTTCCTGGCTGCCATTCCGGAGACGCCGGGTGCGTTCCGGGAGTACTCCCCGGAGTTGCCGCTGCCGGAGGCCGAGGTGTTGCTCTGGGAGAAGGTGTGGGGTCGCGCGCATCCGTACCGGGGCAGGCTTTTCTGAGCCGTTCGTGGGGGCGGCGGTGGTGGGACGGGGTGGAGCGTCGGGGTTCTGGGCCTTATGATGATCGAAGTTATTCGATCACGTTGGGCCGGACGTTACCTGCGTCACATCTGGACCGTAACCCTTCTTCAAGGTAAGCGCCGTCGCTGTCGCCGACCTCACGTGCGCCGCTCGTCAGGGAATGCCCGGGGCGGGTCGCGCGGTTCTCCGTTCGGAAGATCAGGATCATGATCGAATGGAAGTGCCATGCACATGCGCTCAGATGCGGTAGTGCTGTTCGGTGTCACCGGTGACCTCGTCTCGAAGAAGCTGTTCCCGGCGCTGTACGAGTTGACCCGGCGTGATCGCCTCGATGTTCCGGTGATCGGTGTGGCCCGCTCCCCCTGGGATGATCAGCAGTTGGTCACCATGGCCCGTAAGTCGGTTGCCGAGGCGAACGACGAGGTCGACGACGAGGTCTTCGACCGGTTGGCGGGCAACCTCGCGATGATCTCCGGTAACTACGCGGACCGAACCACGTACGAGCGGCTGGCCGAGCGGCTGCGGGGTGCCCAGCGGCCGGTCTTCTACCTGGCGATTCCTCCGGCGGTGTTCGGTTCCGTCGTCGAGGGGCTCGCGGCCGTGGGTCTGGCCGACCGGGGTCGGGTGATCGTGGAGAAGCCGTTCGGGCGTGACCTGGAGTCGTCCCGGGAGTTGGATCGCACGCTGCGGGCGGCGTTCGCGCCGGAGCGGGTGTTCCGCATCGACCATTATCTCGGCAAGGAGGCCGTGGAGGGTCTCTACGCCTTCCGGTTCGCCAACCGGTTGTTCGAGCCACTGTGGAACAACGAGCACATCGACAACATCCAGGTGACCCTGGCGGAGGGTTTCGGCACGCAGGGTCGCGCCGGCTTCTACGACACGGTGGGCGCCACCCGGGACGTGTTGCAGAACCACATCCTGCAGGTCGTCGCGCTGGTCGCGATGGAGGCGCCCGACGGCGAGGACACCGCCGCGTTCCGTGAGGCGGAGGTTTCGGTGTTGCGGCAGATCGCGCCGCTGTCGCCGGAGTCGACAGTGCGGGGGCAGTACGCGGGCTACCGGGACGAGCCGGGTGTCGCGCCGGGCTCGAACACGGAGACGTTCGTCGCGACCCGGTTGACTGTCGACTCTCCCCGTTGGGCGGGGGTGCCGTTCTATCTGCGCACGGGTAAGTCGTTGCCGGGGACGGCGACGGAGGTGGTGGTCGAGTTCAAGCAGCCGCAGCGGTCGCTGATTCCGGCGGAGCGGGGCACGGCGACCGCCGCGAACCTGCTGCGGTTCCGGCTCGGTCGCGGTGACGGCATCACGATGTCGATCCAGGCGAAGAGCCCGGGGGCTGAGGTGGCGAGCCGTCCGGTGGATCTGTCCGTTGACTTCGGTGCGGCGCTGGGGCGGCGTCAGGAGGCGTACGAGCGGTTGCTGGACGACGCGATGGATGGGCAGCACCTGCGGTTCGCCCGGGAGGAGACGATCGAGCAGGAGTGGCGCATCGTCGAGCCGATCCTGGATCTGCCGACCCCGGTGCAGTCGTACGACAGGGGCAGTTGGGGTCCGGCGGACGCGGATGCGTTGGCCGGCGGCTGGCACACCCCCGATCTGCGGTAGCCGGGCGGGAGGTTGGTTGCCGATGCTCGGCCTTCGACCGGTTCGTCGCTGGGAGCCGGAGTAGGGCGCGCTGGTCGCTGACTGACCGCTCAGCTCACGGTGGGGACCGTCCGGCGATGGTGAGGTTTGCCGCGCGCTTGTGGTGTGGGCACGTTGTGCGCGACGTTTCTCGTCCTCGTCGGAGAGGAAGCAGCGCATGCTGTCCGCACTCGATCGTCGCCACACTGTCGCGCCACCCGGTTACAGCCGGTGGCTCATTCCCCCGGCCGCGTTGGCCATCCACCTCTGCATCGGCCAGGTCTACGCCACCAGCGTCTACAAGAACTCGCTGATCGCCCACTTCGACACCGGTCAGACCGCGATCGGGGTGATCTTCAGCATCGCGATCGTGATGCTCGGGTTGTCCGCGGCGGTGGCCGGAACCTGGGTGGAGGCGAACGGGCCGCGGAAGGCGATGTTCGTCTCCGCGTGTTTCTGGGCGGCGGGCTTCCTGGTGGGGTCGCTGGGCATCGCCACGAAGCAGCTGTGGTTGCTGTATCTGGGCTACGGGTTGCTCGGCGGGATCGGCCTGGGCATCGGCTACATCTCCCCCGTCTCGACCCTGATCAAGTGGTTTCCGGACCGGCCGGGTCTGGCCACCGGTTTGGCGATCATGGGGTTCGGTGGTGGGGCGATGGTCGCCTCTCCCCTGTCGCGGCAGCTGTTGTCGTTCTTCGACAGCGGCTACGACCCGTCCAACGCGGGCTCGACGGCGTCGGGCAGCGCCCTGGTGTGGTTGTTCGTGACGCTCGGCCTGGGCTACTTCGTGATCATGATGTTCGGGGTGGCGAACGTGCGGGTGCCGGCGGAGGGGTGGCGCCCGGCCGGGTTCGACCCGGCGAGCGTGGCGGCGAAGCCGCTGGTCACCACGGCGAACGTGTCGGCGGCGAACGCGGTGAAGACCCGGTCGTTCTGGCTGCTGTGGGTGGTGCTGTTCTGCAACGTGACGGCGGGCATCGGCATCCTGGAGCAGGCCAGCCCGATGATCCAGGACTTCTTCCGCGACAACGGCTCGTCGGCGGTGACCGTCGCGGCGGCCGGCGGGTTCGTGGGCCTGCTGTCGCTGTTCAACATGGCAGGCCGGTTCGTGTGGTCCTCCACCTCGGACGTCATCGGCCGTAAACCGATCTACCTGGTGTACCTGGGTGTCGGCATGGTGCTGTACGCGTTGCTGGCAGTGGTCGGGCAGACCGCGACGGCGTTGTTCGTGCTGTTGGCCTGCGTGATCCTGTCGTTCTACGGCGGTGGGTTCGCGACCGTGCCGGCGTACCTGCGGGATCTGTTCGGCACCTTCCAGGTCGGTGCGATCCACGGTCGGCTGCTGACCGCCTGGTCGGCGGCGGGGATCGCGGGCCCGCTGATCGTCAACGGGTTCCTCGACGCGCAGGGCAAGCCGGGCACGTTGACGGCGGCGGCGTACCGGCCGGCGCTGTTCACCATGGTGGGGGTCCTCGCGGTGGGCTTCGTGGCGAACCTGCTGGTGCGGCCGGTGCCGCAGCGTTACCACGAGCCGTCGGCGGAGCAGGACCTGGACGAGGAGACGACGGCGCAGAGGAGTGCTACGCGATGAACGACGACAGCCGTAGCGGGCAGCGGGCCCGGTTGGTGGTTTCCTGGCTGGTGGTGGCGGTGCTGCTCGGCTACGGGGTGGTGCAGACCGTCATCACGGCGGCGAAGCTGTTCACCCACTGACAGGTGAGCCGGGCCGGGGCGCGCCGCGCCCCGGCTCACAGGCCTCCGGACACCCGCAGCACCGCCCCGGTGGCGTACGAGGCGTCCGGGCTGAGCAGCCAGGCGATGGCGGCGGCGATCTCGTCGGGTTCGCCGGCGCGGCCCAGCGGGATGCGGCCGACGGCGGTGTCCGCGCGGTCGGGCACACCGGAGTCGGCGTGGATGTCGGTGCGCACCAGGCCGGGTGCGACGGCGTTGACCCGGATGCCGCGCGGGGCGAGTTCCTTGGCCAGGCCGACGGTGAGCGTGTCGGTGGCCGCCTTCACGGCGGCGTAGTGCACGTACTCCCCTGGGCTGCCGAGGGTCGCGGCCGCCGACGAGACGTTGACGATCGCGCCGCCGTCGGTGAGCCGGCGAGCGGCCTGCTGGGCGCAGAGGACGTAGCCGACCAGGTTGACGTCGACGACCCGGCGCAGGTCCTCGACGCGCAGCTCGGTGAAGGGCCCGATGAGGCTGGTGACGCCGGCGTTGTTGACCAGGCCGGTGAGCGGGCCGAGTCGCTCGGCGGCGTCGAACAGGTCGCGGACCTGGTCCGGCTCGGTGGTGTCGGCGCGTACCGCGATGGCCTGGGCGCCGGTGGCGCGCAGGTCGGCCAGGACGGCGGCGGCCGCGGCCTCGTCGCGGCGGTAGCAGAGGGCGACGTGGTGACCGGCTGCGGCGAGTCGGCGGGCGGTGGCCGCGCCGATGCCCCGGCCGCCGCCGGTGATGAGGGTGACGGGTGCCACGGTGCCTCCCGGGGTCTGCGCGACGGCCCTGCCGACGCTACCGTGACCGGCGCGGGTCGGTCGTCGAGAGGAGGGTCACATGCGGCGGGCGTTGGTGCTCGGCGGTGCCGGGGTGATCGGGGCGATGGCGGTGGCGGCTTGTACCCCGTCGGAGGCGCGCGGCGCGCGGTGATCGAGGCCCCGCCTGCCGGGGCCGGAGCTGGCCCCAGGCCGACGCGGTGGCCGATGAGGTGAGGGCGCTCCGGGTGTGATCGCTTACGCTCACCGCGCGTTCGATCGGACAACGGAGGTGCGCGGTGGCGGGTGTGGGTGTCGGCGACCTGGTGCGGGATTTCGAGCTGCCGGACCAGACGGGCACGCCACGGCGGCTGTCGGAGTTGCTGACGGCGGGGCCGGTGGTGCTGTTCTTCTATCCGGCGGCCATGACGCGGGGGTGCACGGCGGAGAGTTGTCACTTCCGGGACCTCGCGGCGGAGTTCGCCGCGTTGGGCGCCTCCCGGGTGGGCATCAGTCGGGACCCGGTGGCGAAGCAGGCGGAGTTCTCGCGGCTGCACGGCTTCGACTATCCGTTGTTGTCCGACGAGGACGGCACGGTGGCGCAGCAGTTCGGGGTGAAGCGGCGGGTGCCGTTGGGGCCGCTGAGCATGAAGCGGATGACGTTCGTGATCGGCACCGATCGGCGGGTCGTCGACGTGATCCACAGTGAGGTCAGCATGAACGAGCACGCGGACCGGGCGCTGCGGGCGTTGGGCGGCTGAGTGGGCGCGAGCCCCGTGCGGCGGTTGTCGCAGCGGGCTGGTATCAAGGCAGCAATCAAACAGGTGTACGGAAGAGGGTTGTGATGGATGCCGGCCAGAGTTTGTCCACTAGCGAGGTGCAGAGCATCCGGGAGTCGTTGGCGGCCGGTCGCAAGCCGCGGGTGGTGTTCACCGCGTCGGCGGGGCAGATCGCCGGTCAGGTCGGTCAGGTGATCGAGTTGACCGACCCCGAGGTGTCCGACGAGTTCGTGGTGGTGCGGTTCGGTCGCGACGAGTTGCCGTTCTCCCCCGCCGACCTGGCGGTGGCGCCCAAGGGCGCCGGTCGGCGGGTGGTGGAGCCGAAACCGGAGCCCGAGGCGCCGGAGTCGCCCGCGGTGGCCGCGCCGGAGTTCGTGTTGGACACGCCGCGGGTGCCCGCGCAGCGACAGGAGGAGCCGAAGGTGGAGCAGACGGAGAAGCCGCCGGCGCGTCGGGCGGTCAAGGCCGTCAAGCCGAAGGGCCCGGCGGGCCTCACGGTGACCCTGGCGTACGCCGACGGTGAGTGGACCGTCGCGGCGCAGCAGGGCAGCAAGGCTCTGGCGAAGCCGTACGTGGTGAAGCCGGCGGAGGCGTTGAAGATGGTGGCGTTGGTCGACGTGCCGGGGGTGCAGGAGGCGGTGGAGCAGATCCTCGGTACCGAGCGGGCCGAGGCGGAGCAGCAGGCGGAGAAGCTGCGTGCGGAGCTGGCCGAGATCGAGGCCCGGTTGGCGGAGCTGCGCGAGGCCCGCTGACGGGGTGCTCAGCGCCGGGCGTGGTGTTGCAGCAGTCGGGTGAGCAGGCGGGTCAGCTGGTCACGTTCGGCGGTGGACAGCGGGGCGAGCAGCTCGTCCTGGACCCGGCCGATGGTGTCGCCCATCCGGTGGGCCTCGTCGGCGCCGGCGGCGGTGAGGCTGATGACGTTACGGCGGCGGTCGGCCGGGTCGGGGGCGCGTACGACGAGCCCCCGGCCGGCCAGGTCGTTGATGGCCGCCACCACGTCGCTGCGGTCGATGCCGCATCGTCGGCCGAGGTCGGCCTGGCTGGCCGGGCCGTCCTCGGCCAGCGCGGCGAGTAGCCGGTAGTGGTAGCCGCGCAGGTCGTGCGCGGCGAAGCCCTCGCTGAGCAGGCGGGTGGCGTGGGCGGCGGTCTGGTTGAGCAGCCAGCTCGGGGTGGTGCGGAGCCCGGCGGGTGACTGCGGGGCGGTGGACTCCATGGCGGCAGCCTAACAGGATTCGTTGGCGCGACCCACGATTCGTGTTACGTTGGCCGCTCCAACGTTGGTGAATCCAACGTTTCGAAGGAGGCGTCATGTCCACCGCTCCCACCCTCAACGGCCAGGTCATCGGCCAGGCCCACTACGCCACCCGGGCCCTGCTCGAACGTGCCGTCGCCCCGCTCGGGCTCACCTTCGGCCAGCTGCTCGCGCTCAACGCCCTCGCCGCCGGTCCCGTCGAACGCGCCCACCTCACGCACCGGATCACCAGCACGCTCAAGGTCGACGCGCCGGCAGTGCACGAGGTGATCGGCGAACTGGTCGACGCCGACCTCGCGCAGGTCGACGGCCCCGCACCGCAGGTGCGGCTCACCCACGCCGGTCACGCCACCCAGGCCCGCGCCGCCGTCGCCGTCGCCGGCATCACCACCCAGCTGTACGGCGACATCCCGACCGACGAGGCCGACACCGCCGCCCGGGTGCTCACCCGGATCACCCAGCGCGCGAACGCCGAACTGGCGGGGCTCAGCTGACGCGACAGCTGCTCAGGCGAGCCGGTTCATGGCGGCCCGGATCCTCAGCCAGGGCGGGTCGGTCTCGGAGTCCTCGCTGACCAGGTCCAGGTCGCCCGGCTGCCAGGACCGCGTCCCGTCGGTGAGGTGAAGCTGGTCCATGTCGACAACCGACGCCTCGCGGGTGCCGGCGAGGAACTCGGTCACCACGGCCCTGGGCGCATCGCCCGGGCCGGCCTGTCCCACCGACAGCAGCAGAAGCACGCCGTCGTCGCCCGCGACGACGAGTTCACCCGTTGCGGTGGCCGCCAGCGCCGTCACCGCGACCCCGGGCAGCACCTCGTGCTCGGTCACCCGCGCCCCGTCGAGCTCCAGCTCGACCACCGCGCCCCCGGGCGTCCCGATCCAGAGGACCCCCGGCAACGGACCGAACACGGCGTTCTGGCGCGACCAGGAGTTCATCTCGTCCAGCCACTCCTGCGGGTACGGGTACCCCGGACTCGGCTCCCCCAGCGTCATGCTCAGGACGCGTCGTAGCGAGGGGAACTCGAACACGTCCAGCGAGTTGTCGTATGCGTTGCCTCGTACCGCGAAGTGCCGGCCGTCCGAGCTGAAGGTCGGTGCCTCGTAGCCGTCGCAGTTCAGGACCAGCGCACGGAGCAACGGCCGCAGCACCGGCCCGATGTCCTCAGCGAAGAGCACCAGCGTGGCAGCTTGATCGCTCTGCAGGGTGCACACGAGGCCGCCCGCCGGATGCGCGACCACCCCGGTGTCCCACTGGGGGCCGATGGAGGTCGTCCCCGATGCGAGGTCGAGCGCGACGGACTGCTCCCAGCCGTCCTCCCCGCTGGCGGGCGACAACCAGAGCGTCCGACCGTCCGGGCTGAACGCCACCTCCCGGTGATACTCGGTCGGCGCGACGCCGTCGATCGCCGAGCTGCCCGAGGGTGTCCAGCAGACGGTGCTCGCGGCGTCCGCCACCACCAGCAACGCCTCTGCCGGGTGCCAGGCCGCGGAGGGTGTCCGCTCGAGCCGCTCATAGCCGGTGTCCTCGCCGTAACCGGCCGAACCCGTGCCGACGCTCCCGCACTCCCGCAGCTGCCCGTCCGCGTACTCCCAGATCCTGATCACCGGGCGATCGGCGTCCCAACCGGCCACCAGCGGAAGGCGGGGGTGGCAGAGCAGCCGCTGCGCCTTCGCTCCGGAATGGATCCGCGCCAGAGTTTCCACCGGCACACCGTACCGGCGAGGCGGACCGGTGATCGTCGCTTCCGGACGCCCGGCTGCGCGTCAGAAGTAGTCCAGCAGCTGCACCGGGCCGCCGGCGCCCAGCAGGTCGAGGGCGGCCGGGTCGACGGCCGGGCCGTGGTGCAGCAGCCCGGCCTGCGCGACCGACCGGGCGTGCGCCGCACCGGCGTACAGCAACGCGAACCCGCGCACGTCCAGCCGCAGTTCCGCCTCGCCGTCGGCGCGGGTCAACTCGGCGGCGCCGTCGGCCACGGCCAACCGCCAGGTGCCGGTGTTCCACCCGGCGAGCGGGTCGACGAGGCTGAAGTCGACGACGCCCCGGACGTGGGCGGGCCAGCCACGGGCACCCACCGCACGGGCCACGTCCACCGGCCGGTGCATCCACAGGTCCCGTTCGTGCTCGCGGGCCGACTCCAGCGGCAGGCAACTGCTCACCGCGTCGCCGTCGAGCGGGCACAGTCGCACTGTCGGCGCGACGCTGGCCCAACTGCCGAGCACCCCGACGAGTTCCCGGGCGGCCTCGGCGGTGACGGCCAGGGCCTCGTCCACGGTGAGCACCGAGTCGGCGCCGTAACCACGGCCCCGCTGCCAGGTGGCGTAGCCGACCAGGTCGCCGTCCCGCTCGACCAGGGTGAGCCCGTCGCCGGGCAGGCCAGCGTCGGCGGCGTCGAAGTCGAACAGCTCACCCTGCCGGGTCAGCAGGCCGTTGCGGTGCCGGGTGACCCGCTCGTAGAGGGCGGCGACGGCCGGCAGGTCGGCCACCGTGCCGGCACGCACCACCAACAGTGGGTCGGGGCGGTGCCGGGGCAACGCGGCGGTGGCCAGGTCGACGGTCCGCAGCACACCGGCGGCCTCCCACCCGCAGGCACGGTACGGGGCGGCGACGGTCGGGTAGAGCGCGCTGACCGCCGCGCCGCGCTCGTGGGCGCCGCGCAGCAGGGCGGTGAGCAGCGCGCGGGCCACGCCCCGGCCCCGGAACTCGGGGGCGACCGCCACCCCGGCGACGTCGGCGGCCGGCACCGCCCGCCCGGACCACCACTGGTCGTGGTGCAGGTCGACGGCCTTGCCGACGAGCCGGCCGGCGTCGTCGAACGCGCCGTATCGGGTCATCCCGGGCACCTCGACTCTGGTGCGCGGGTGGCGCTGCTGGTCGGAGCCGAAGGCGAACCGGCCCAACTCCCAGGCGGCGTCGAGGTCGTCGGTATGGAGTTCGCGTACGTGCATCGGCACACCGTAACGGGGCGGTTGAACGGCAGCCCGCGAATTACCGGCGCGCTCGCGGGGCCGGTCAGTGCTGCGGGATGTTGGCCACGCCGATGCGCTTGCGGAACACCCAGTACGTCCACGCCTGGTAGGCCAGCACCACCGGCGTGAAGATCACCGCCACCCAGGTCATGATCTTCAGGGTGTACGGGGTCGAAGCGGCGTTGGTGGCGGTCAGGCTGCCGGCCGCGTCCAGGGTGGACGGCAGCACGTTCGGGAACAGCGCCGCGAAGAGCGTCGCCACCGTCAGGCCGATCGCCACTGCGGTGCCGGTGAACGCCCAGCCCTCCCGGCGTACCCGGGCGGCGGCCAGGCCACCGAGCAGGGCGAGGGCCGCGCCGACGGCGAGCACCACGGCGGCCGCGCTGGAACGGATGCTCAACGTCCAGGCCAGGAAGCCCACGGCGAGCACGGCGGCGACGACGCCCAGGCGCACCGCCAGGGCGCCGGCGCGCTCGCGGATGTCGCCGGTGGTCTTCAGGGCGAGGAACACCGCGCCGTGGGTGGCGAACAGCACGAGGGTGGTCACGCCGCCCAGCAGGGCATACGGGTTGAGCAGGTCCACCAGGCCGCCGACGTACTCGTGCTCGGCGTCCAGCGGCACACCGCGCAGGATGTTGGCGAACGCGACGCCCCACAGGATCGCCGGCAGCACCGAGCCGACCACGATCGCGGTGTCCCAGCGGCGCTTCCAGGACGCCTCGGGGCGCTTGTGCCGGTACTCGAAGGCGACCCCGCGCGCGATCAGGGCCAGCAGGATCAGCAGCAGCGGCAGGTAGAAGCCGGAGAAGAGGGTGGCGTACCACTCGGGGAACGCGGCGAACATGGCGCCGCCGGCGGTGATCAGCCACACCTCGTTGCCGTCCCAGACCGGGCCGATGGTGTTGATCAGGACGCGGCGTTCCCGGTCGTCGCGACCGAGCACGGGCAGCAGCATGCCGACGCCGAAGTCGAAGCCCTCCAGGATGAAGTAGCCGGTGAACAGCACAGCGACGAGGAGAAACCAGATGGTGGTCAGTTCCACGATGGGCTCCGGGGCGTCAGTAGGCGAAGGCGAGCGGGCGCTCGGCGTCGTCGGTGTCGTCGGTGGGGGGCTGTTCGCTGACGTCGGGCACGCCAGCCCTGGCGTAGCGCAGCAGCAGCTTGACCTCGATCACGGCGAGGGTGGCGTAGATCAGCGTGAAGGCGGTGAACGAGGTGAGCACCTCGGCCAGCGAGACGCTGCGGGACACCCCGTTGCGGGTGAGCATCTCGCCGAAGACGATCCACGGCTGACGGCCCATCTCGGTGAAGATCCAGCCGAACGAGTTGGCCAGCAGCGGCAGCACCGGCATGGCCAGCCCGGCGCGCAGCAGCCACCTGCTGCTCGGGGTGCGGCCCTTGCGCTGGCTCCAGAGCACCAGCAGGGCGATCGCGCCGGCGGCCATCCCGAAGGCGATCATGAAGCGGAAGCTCCAGTAGGTGACCGGGATGATCGGGGTGTAGCTGCCCGCGCCGTACTGGGTGGCGTACTGGGCCTGCAGGTCGTTGATGCCGTGCACGGTGCCGTGCGGGTCGCCGGTGCCCAGGTACGACAGCAGGTACGGGATCTTGAGCGCGAACACCTCGCGGCTGCCGTCGAGGCTGCCGATGGTCAGCACGGAGAACGAGGCGGGGCTCTCGGTGCGGTAGAGGCCCTCGGCGGCGGCCATCTTCATCGGCTGCACGTCCGTCATGATCTTGCCCTGGATGTCGCCGGTGAACAGCACGGCGGCGGAGGCGACCAGGACCACCCAGGAGCCGAACCTGGTGGCGAAGCGGTACGCGCCGGTGTCGGCGGAGTCGCGGTTGCGGATCACGTGCCACAGGCCGACCGCGACGATCAGCGAGCCGGCGACCAGGAACGAGCCGGCCAGGGTGTGCGGGAAGGTGATCAGGGCGACCTTGTTGGTCAGCACGGCCGGGAAGTCGGTCAGCTCGGCGCGCCCGCTGTCCGGGTTGATCCGGTAGCCGACCGGGTTCTGCATGAACGAGTTCGCCGCGAGGATGAAGTACGCGGACAGGTTGGTGCCGATCGCGGCGGCCCAGATGCTGGCCAGGTGGGCCCGCTTGGGCAGCCGGTCCCAGCCGAAGATCCACAGGCCGATGAAGGTGGATTCGAGGAAGAAGGCGACAAGCGCCTCGATGGCCAGCGGCGCGCCGAAGATGTCGCCCACGAAGCGTGAGTAGTCGCTCCAGTTCATGCCGAACTGGAACTCCTGCACGATGCCGGTGACCACGCCCATGGCGAAGTTGATCAGGAAGAGTTTGCCGTAGAACTTGGTGAGCTTGAGGTAGCGCTCGTTGCCGGTGCGGTGCCACATCGTCTGCAGGATCGCCACCAGCACGGACAGGCCGATGGTCAGCGGCACGAAGAGGAAGTGGTAGACGGTGGTGACACCGAACTGCCAGCGGGCAACGTCCAACGCGTCCACCAGAAACCCCCAGCCATGCGTACTACGAGACGTAGTAAATACTACTGCTCGTCGTAGAAGGGTGAGTGGCCCGCACCCACCCGGGACCCATGACCCTGATCACCCAACCCGCCCCCGCGGCCCCACCGTCGCGTGCGACGATGGCGCGCTGATGAACACCTCCACCTGGCAGCCGCCGCTGATCTGGCGGGCAGCCCTTCTGCTGGCCCGGGGCCTGGTCGGCCTGCTCGCCCGCCTCGAGGTCACCGGCGACGTCCCGGCGCACCTGCGCCGTGGGCCGCTGGTGCTGGTCGCCAACCACATCAGCCCGTTCGACCCGGTGGTGATGGCCGCCGCCTGCCAGACCCGTGGCATCGCCCCACGGATCATGGCGACCGCCGGGCTGTTCCGGGTCCCGGTGTTCGGCGCCGCCATGCGTCATGCCGGGCACATCCGCGTCGACCGGGGCACCAGCGCCGTGCACCAGGCCCTCGACGACGCCGCCACGGCCGTCGCCCGCGGATCGGTGATCCTCATCTATCCCGAGGGGCGCATCGGGCTGGACCCCGGCCTGTGGCCCGAGCGCGGCAAGACCGGCGCTGCCCGACTGGCCCTGGCCTGTGGCGCTCCGGTCGTCCCGGTCGCCCAGTGGGGTGCCCACGAGGTGCTGCCCTACCAGGCGCCCCGTGGGATGCTGCGCGGCATCGCCCGCTCGCTGTGGCGCCGCCCGGTGATCCGGTTGCACTTCGGCACCCCGGTCGACCTGGGTGAGTCGAGCGCCGCGAGCCCCGGGGCCGCCCGGCGGGCCACCGGCCGGATCATCGACGCGCTCACCGACACCCTCGCCCCGCTGCGCCCCGACGAGCCGGACCTGCCTCGGCACGTCGATCCCGGCCGCCCGAGCGACCCCAGCCGCGCCCATCGACGCAGACCGGGCTGATCTACGCCGAACTGCTCGACCGCGTCGCGACCGTGGACGCCGGCGACGACGCAGCCGTACGCCGGGTCGTCGTCGGTGCCGCCCTGCGCCCGAGCGGGGCGGGACCGGCCTTGCCCGGCGCGCGGGCACTGGCCCGGACATCCTGCGCCTGGTCGCGTTGAACCGGGCTAGGAGCCGCCCGCTCCATGGCTCAGTTGGGCGAAGGCCTGGTCCGCGTCGGCAACTGCCTCGGGTTGGACATCGCGCGCGGTCCGCCCGTCGGCGATCTTCTGCCAGTTGCTCCGAGCCAGTACGCGTTGAACCGCGACCACCTGGGCGGCTTGCAGTCGGGCCCCGATACCCGCACCGAGGGCGGTGGCCAACGCTTCCTCATCGTCGAGCATGTACTGGGACCCGACGAATTGACCAATCCCACGAGGGTGCAGCAATCCAGCGGCCGTCCCACGCTGCCCAGCAGGTCGTGTGGGAAGCAGCGTGGGGACGGTCGGTCAATTCCTGATCTTGCCGATGCCCGTCACCCGCCCACGGACACCATTCGCCGGTAGGTCACCCGCAATCCACCGGCGGCGGGCATACTGCGTCGCGTGCTGACCCGATTCGGCTACCTCGACGCGCCAGCGCCACTGGCGTTCGCCCACCGTGGCGGCGCCGCCGAGGGCGACGAGAACACCACCGAGGCGTTCGCCCGGGCGATCGGGCTGGGCTACCGGTACGTGGAGACCGACGTGCACGCCACCGCCGACGGCGTGGCGGTGATCTTCCACGACCCGACGCTGCGCCGTCTCACCGGCGAGGCGGGGCGCATCGCCGACCTGAGCTGGACCGACCTCGCCTCGGTCCGGGTCGGCGGGGCTGCCGTCGTACCCCGGCTCGACGAGGTGTTGGGCGCCTGGCCGCAGGTCCGCTTCAACATCGACGTGAAGGCCGACGGCGGCGTCGAGCCGACGGTCGCGACAGTGACCCGGGCCGGCGCCGGCGACCGGGTGCTGCTCGCCTCGTTCAGCGACGCCCGGCTGACCCGGATGCGGGCGCTCACCGGCGGACGGATCGCCACCAGCCTCGGCATGCGCGGCGTCGCCCGGCTGCGGCTCGCCTCCCTGCACGGACGCCCGCTGCGGCTGCCGCCGTCGGTGGTCGCCGCGCAGGTGCCGCCGCACTACGGACGGGTGCCGGTGGTGGACCGCCGGTTCCTCGACTACTGCCACCGCATTGGCCTGCAGGTGCACGTCTGGACGATCGACGAACCAGCCCAGATGCACGACTTACTGGATCGTGGCGTGGATGGCATCATGACCGATCACGTCGGCGTGCTGCGCGACGTCTACCGCAGCCGCGGCCACTGGGCCGCCTGACCAGCCAAGGACCCCGATGGCCGAGACCGTGACCCCCACGGTGGACGACACCCCGCCGCCGGCGAGCACCCGCCGCGAGCGCCGTGGCTGGTACATCTACGACTGGGCGAACTCCGCGTTCCAGACCACCGTGATCACCGTGTTCCTGGGCCCGTTCCTCACCACCGTCGCCGAACTGGCCGCCGGGTGCGAACTGGGCGCGGAGAGCTGCCACGGGTACGTGTACCCGCTGGGCGTCAAGGTCGCCGCCGGGTCCTACTACCCGTACCTGATCTCGCTGTCGGTGTTCCTCACCGTGTTCGTGCTGCCGGTGATCGGGGCGATCGCCGACCGGTCGACGCAGAAGAAGCGACTGCTCGGTGGTGCGGCGTTCCTCGGCGCGGGCGCCACCACGGCGATGGCGTTCGTCACCGGCGAGCGCTACCTGCTCGGCGGGGCGCTCTTCCTGGTCGCCAACATCTCCTTCGGCGCGGCCCTGGTGGTCTACAACTCGTTCCTGCCGCAGCTCGGCGGCCCGGACGAACGCGACCGCATCTCCAGTCGCGGCTGGGCGCTGGGCTACCTCGGCGGTGGCCTGCTGCTGGCGTTCAACCTGGTCGCGGTCACCCTGTTCAGTGCCGACGACAACCCGCAGCGCACCCTGGACCTGGCCCGCTGGTCGATCGTCTCCGCCGGCGTGTGGTGGGCGGTGTTCACCGTGGTGCCGCTGCGCTGGCTGCGGGAACGCCCCAGCGCGGCGGCGGCGCTGGCCCGGCAGGGCAACGTGCTGACCGACGGGTTCCGGCAACTCGGCCACACCCTGCGGGAGATCAAGGCGTACCCGTTGACGCTCTTCTTCCTGCTGGCCTTCCTGGTCTACAACGACGGCATCCAGACCGTCATCACCCTGGCCAGTCAGTACGGCACCGAGGAACTGCGCCTGGAGCAGAGCCACCTGATCGTCACCATCCTGCTGGTGCAGTTCCTCGCCTTCGGCGGCGCGCTGAGCCTCGGCGCGCTGGCCACCCGCATCGGCGCCTGGAAGACGGTGCTGCTCAGTCTGGTGCTCTGGACCGCTGTGATCATCGGCGCGTTCCGGCTGCCGGCGGAGGCGCCGGTGCCCTTCATGATCCTCGGCGCGGCCATCGGCCTGGTCCTCGGCGGCAGCCAGGCACTGAGCCGGTCGCTGTTCAGCCAGCTCATTCCGGCCGGCCGGGAGGGCGAGTACTACGGCTTCTACGAGATCAGCGACAAGGGCACCAGTTGGCTCGGCCCGCTCGCGTTCGGCCTGGTGTTCCAGCTCACCGCCTCCTACCGGGTGGGCCTGGTCTCACTGCTGATCTTCTTCGTGGTCGGGTTCCTGCTGCTGGCCGCCGTGCCGGTCCGCCGCGCCATCGTCGCCGCCGGCAACACGCCGCCCCGAGTGCTCTGAGCCGGCATCCCGCGCCCGGGCTATCCGGGCCGGTCAATGGGTTAGGCTGCCCGACCGTGACCGACGATGCCGCCACCGCCCCGACCTGCCTGGCCCACCCGTTCCCCGGCCAGCCACCCGCTCCGGCCGGGTGCGTGGCCGCCCGTGGGCTCGACGGGCGTCCGGTGCACGCGGCGGCGTTGAAGTTCTTCTGGGGGCCGATGGACTGCGGCAAGTCCACGATGGCGTTGCAGATGAACTACAACCACGCCCGGCAGGGCCGTCGCGGGCTGGTCACCACCCGCATCGACAGGTCACTGGGGCCGCAGGTCACCACCCGCATCGGCCTGGCCCACGAGGCCATCGAGGTCACCGACGACCTGGACCTGCGGGCCCTGGTGCGCGGCCGATGGGCCGACGGGGTACGCGTCGACTACCTGATCTGCGACGAGGCGTGCTTCTACACCGTCGAGCACGTGGAGCAGATGGCCGAGCTGGTCGACAGCTACGACGTGGACGTGTTCGCGTTCGGCCTGGCCACCGACTTCCGGTCCTGCCTGTTCCCCGCCACCCAACGCCTCTTCGAGCTGGCCGACGAGGTGGCCCGCATCCAGGTCGAGGTGCTCTGCTGGTGCGGGCGGGAAGGGCTGCTCAACGCCCGGGTCGTCGACGGGCGGGTGGTCCGCGAGGGCGCCCAGGTCGTCATCGGCGACACCGTGGACACCGCCGAGGTGCGTTACCAGGTGCTCTGCCGCCGGCACTACCGCAGCGGCGACCTCGGCCCCCGCGACTGAGCCACCCGCCGCGCACACCCCACACCCGGTGAGTGGACCTCGGCCCGGCGGCGAGTCGGTCACCGTTCACGCGCTGGTGACCGGAACCGGTCGGTCAGGATCACGGCGACGGTCACCGCCAACGCCGCCGTGGCGCACGCCGCGACGGGTGCCGCCAATCCCACCCCGACCGGCACCAACGCCAGCAGGATCACCACCGCCGTGATCCGGCTGGTCGGCCGGATCCGCAACAGCACCGCCTGGTAGGCGGCGTGCCCGGCCAGGAACAGCGCCGGGCCGCCCAGGGTGAACAGCGCGGCAGCCGTGGTGACGCGGGCACCGGGTTGGCGCAGCAGGTGCTCGTCACCCGCCGAGGTGACGATGATGCCGGCGACCATCACGGGGTGCAGGTAGTTGAACGCCAGCCGACCCAGGGCGCCGGTGCGTTCACCGGCGTCCGCGATGACCTTCGCCGCCGCCGGCGCCGACCGGGCGAAATACACCCACCACAGCGCCACCGAACCGGCGAACGCCAGCAGGAACGCACCGGACATCGTCAGGTCCAGTTGCTGCGCGAGGGTGCTTCCGGTGACCAGGATCGACTCACCCAGGGCGATGAGGATGAACGCCTGGCACCGCTCGGCCAGGTGCCCACCCTCCACCATCCACCGCTCCGCGGGGCTACGGCCCAGACCGGGCACCGGGAACCCGGTCGACAGGCCGATCACCTCGATCACGATCGCCGCCGCCCACACCGCCTCCTGGAGGGCGCCGCCGAGCACCGCGCCGAGCACCACCAGCAGGGACGTCCCGGCGAACCACGGCAGCGTCTTCTGAAACCCGTCGACCAGCCACGGCTGGCCCTGCACCGCCCACAGCGCGAACACGGTGCGGCCCACCTGCAAAGTCACGTAGACCAGCGCGAAGACCAGCCCGGCGCTGTCGAACGCGTCGGGGATCGCCGCCGAGAGCAGCAGACTGCCCAACATCAGCGCGATCAGCAGCGCCCGCACCGGCGCCTGGTCGGGTCGCAACCAGTTCGTCCCCCAGGCGGTGTAGATCCACACGAACCAGACCAGCGCCAGCAGGAGCGCGGTGCGTGCGGCGCCACGCCAGTCCGGGTGCGCGATCAGGTAGTGCGCCAACTGGGTGGTGGTGAAGATGAAGACCAGGTCGAAGAAGAGCTCCATCGACGTGGTCTGCTCCACTCCCCGACGCTCGCGTAGCAACCAGGGCCGCTTCGGCCGAACGAGCGGGGGCTCAGAACGGGTCACCGCACACCCGCCAGTCCCCGTCCTCGCGGACCACCGGCAGCCGACGTTCCTCACTGATCCCGCCGTCGCGGGTCACCTTCACCGTCACCGTGCCCTGCGGTCGCCCGCCACGGGTGGCGACCGACACGTCGGTGATCTCGTAGTCGGTGACCATCGGTGGGGTACGCACCCAACTGGTGAAGCCGATCGCGCTCCACCGGCTGCGCGCGTCCGCGCAGAGCCGCTCGTACGCCCGGTCGCTGTCACCGAGCGCCACCTCGTTGAGGAAACCGTCGGCGGTCTCCCGGATCGGGCCGGCGGCCTGCCGAACGGTCTGCAGGTTCCAGGCACCCAACCCGGCCACCCCGACGCAGCACAGCGCCACACCGAACCCGGCGAACGCCAACCCGGTGCGCATCGGGCGGTGCCGCCGGGCCGGTCGGCTCCACGACTGACCGGCACCCACGACTACCGACCGTAGAGAACACCCTCACGCCGGAGCACGACAAGCCGAAAACTGGGTGCGCCCGATGGGCAGGTGTGCCCTGTTCGCGGTGGCTGCGGATCGTCTACCGTCGGCGCACACCCCCGAGCAGTGCCAGGAGCCATTCGATGAGCCGTTTCGTGCAGCCGGTACCACCCCCCGCCGATCCGTACGCCGGTGACGCTCTGCTGCGGTCCTGGCTGGAGCGTCACCTCGGCCCGGCCGGGCACGCCGCCGCGAAGGGCCGGCTGCACGACCTGGCCGCCGACGTCACCGGGCCACTGCGCGCGGCGCACGCCGACGCGGAGGCACACCCGCCGACGCTGGTCCGCTACGACCCGTGGGGCGCCCGGGTCGACCGCATCGACACCTCCGCCGGCTGGCAGGAGCAGCGTGCCGCCGCCGCCCGGCATGCCGTGGTCGCGCTGCCCTACCTGCCGGACGCGCGCGGCACCTGGGGGGCCGCCGCCCGCGTGGTGCAACACGCCCTGCTGCACCTGTACGGTCCGGAGTCGGCGACGTTCTCCTGCCCGGTGGCGATGGCCGACGGGGCGGCGGCGCTGCTCAGCCTGCCGGACGTCGACGGCGCGGTCCGCGACGCGTGGCTGCCCCGGCTGCTCTCCACGGACCCGGGCACGGCGATCACCAGCGGGCAGTGGATGACCGAGTCGCAGGGCGGTTCCGACCTGGGTCGGTCCAGCACTGTCGGCCGACCCGCTGCCGATGGTTCGTGGCGGCTGACCGGGGAGAAGTGGTTCTGCTCCGCCGCCGACGCGGCGATGGCGGTGGCGCTGGCCCGACCGGAGGGTGCCGGGCGCGGCAGTCGGGTGCTCGCGCCGTTCCTCGTGCCCCGGTACGCGGTCGACTCGCCACTGCCCGGCGGTGTGGCACCGGGCGCACCCGCGCCGGGGGTCACCGTGCACCGCCTCAAGGACAAGCTCGGCACCCGGGCGCTGCCCACCGCCGAGATCGGTCTGCGCGACGCGTACGCCGTTCCGCTGGGCGATCCGGCGGTGCCCGGTCTGGTCCGGGCGATGACCCTGGTCGTGGTGACCCGGGTGCACAACGCCGCCGCGGCGGCCGGCGGCATGCGGCGGGGTCTCGCCTACGCCCGCGCGTACGCCGACGTGCGGCACGTGGCCGGCGGCGCGTGGCGTCCGC
>NZ_JAEVHL010000044.1 GCF_016803395.1 Micromonospora tarensis
CTCCGTGCTCCGGCACGCGGCCGGCAGCCGGTCGCGCCTGCCGGCTACTCGTCGGGCGGTCTGGTGGCGCACGCGGTCGCGGCCGAGCTGGAGCGGCGCGGCGCGGCGTGCGCCGCGCTGGTCCTGCTGGACACCTACCGACCGGACGCCACCGAGCTGATCGAGGACCTTGTCCCGCAGGTGCTGCACGGACTGCTCGAACGGCAGGCCCGGATGACCGGCGACGGCGAGGACTCCCGGGGCGACGGGTGGCTCACCGCGATGGCGCGCTACCTGCAGTTCGACTGGACACCGCCGCCGATCCAGACGCCGACGCTGCTGGTGCGGGCCGCGAGGCCGATGCCGGGACGCACCGCTGACGGCGAGTGGCAGGCCCGGTGGCCCGCCGCCGAGACCACGCTCACGGTCGCCGGCGACCACTTCACCATGCTCGAGACGTACGCCGCCGAGACGGCGCGGACCGTGCACGACTGGCTCACCGAACGGGGAGGATCACGATGACCACCAGCTGCTACGAGATCGGGGACATACCGCCGCTGGGCGAGGTGCCCGCGCGGATGTACGCCTCCGTCATCCGCCCCGAGCGCTACGGCCCTCCGGTCGACGCCTTCCGCACCGAGGTGGTGGACGTCCCGCCGCTGGGGCCGGGGCAGGTGCTGGTCATGATGATGGCGGCGGGAGTCAACTACAACAACGTCTGGGCGGCGCTGGGTAAGCCGCTCGACGTGATCGCCGCGCGCAGCCGGCGCGACAGCACCGGGTTCCACATCGGCGGTTCCGAGGGTGCTGGCGTGGTGTGGGCGGTGGGCGAGGGCGCCCGCCAGGTCAGCCCGGGCGACCACGTCGTCCTCTCCGGCTGCCAGTGGGACGAGTCGGCCCCCGACATCCGTGCCGGCGCGGACCCGATGACCTCGTCCACCCAGCGGGTCTGGGGGTACGAGGCGAACTACGGCGCCTTCGCGCAGTTCACAGTGGTCGACGAGTACCAGTGCCATCCCAAGCCGGCGCGGCTGACCTGGGAGGAGGCGGCGGCGTACCTGCTGACCGGGGCGACCGCCTACCGGCAGCTCTGCGGCTGGCCGCCGCACGTGGTCGGCCCCGGCGACCCGGTGTTGATCTGGGGCGGGGCCGGCGGGCTCGGTTCGATGGCGATCCAGATCGTCCGCGCGCACGGAGGTGTTCCGGTCGCCGTCGTCTCCGGTGACGACCGCCGGGAACACTGCCTGCGCCTGGGCGCGGCCGGTGTCATCGACCGGCGGGAGTTCGACCACTGGGGCCGGTTACCGGACCTCGACGACCAACCGACCGTCGAGGTCTGGCTCAAGCAGGTGCGCGCCTTCGGGCAGCGGTTCTGGGAGATTCTCGGCGAGCGGCGGGCCCCGCGGATCGTGCTGGAGCACCCGGGCCAGGACACCATCCCCACCTCGATGTACCTCTGCGACACCGCGGGCATGGTCGTCATCTGCGGTGGCACGAGCGGGTACCACGCCGACGTCGACCTGCGCTTCCTCTGGATGCGGCAGAAGCGGCTACAGGGCTCGCACTTCGCCAACGTCGCCCAGTGCCGGGCGATCACCGCGCTCGTCGACGCCGGCCGCGTCGACCCCTGCCTGGCCTGGACGGGAACGATCGACGATCTCGGCCGGGCGCACCAGTTGATGCGCGACAACGAGCACCCGCCGGGCAACCTCGCGGTCCTCATCAACGCCCCCCGCACCGGGCTGACCACGCTGCCGGGGTGAGCCGGCGTCGCCGGCCGGCCCGGTGCGCGGCTACCTCCGGCGCGGTGTCACTCCGGCACCGTCACCGCGGTCAGCACCAGGCCCCCGGCGACGGCGTACCGGCCGTGCAGCTCACGGAGGTCCCGGCCGCCGTCGCGGCGGGTGCCGGACACGTGCAGCCGTCCGGAGAACGTCGCGGTGGCCGGGTCGATGGTCAGGCTCGCGTCCTCGAACCCGAGCCAGCGGTGGGTGAGCGGATACCACGCCTTGTAGATCGACTCCTTGGCGCTGAACAGCAGCCGGTCCCAGTGCGTGGTGGGATCCCGGCGGGCGAGGTCGGTCAGCAGGCCGGCGTCACCGACGGCGGTCACCGAACCGAGGACGCCCTCCGGTAGGGCACCGTGCGGCTCGGCGTCGATGCCCAGCGCGGCGATGTCGGTGGCGAGCCCGACGGCGGCGGCCCGGTAGCCGGCGCAGTGCGTGATGCTGCCGACGACACCCGCCGGCCAGACCGGTTCCCGGCGCGGGCCGGGACGGATCGGGGCGGGCGGGTGGCCGAGTCGCAGCAGGGCCTCCCGGGCGCACCGGCGGGCGGTGATGAATTCGCGTCGTCGCCCGTCCACGGCGTTGGCGATCAGATCCGCCTCGCCGGGGAAGACCGTCTCGCCGGGGCGGTCGGTGAAGGTCTCGACCGCCACCACCGTCCGGGGCAGCAGGTGGGCGATCACGGCGACCCGGCGAGGATGCGGCGGGGCTGTAGCGGTGGGCCGCCCCGCCGGCCCCACTCCCGGGGGTAGCCGAGGGACACCTCCTCGAAGCGCACCCCGTCGTAGTGCGTGGTGCGGGGGATGTGCAGGTGGCCGTAGACCGCCACGGCGGCGCGGAAGCGCAGGTGCCAGTCGGCGGTGCGCTCGGTGCCGCACCACTGCGCGAACTCCGGGTACCACAGCACGTCGGTCGGCCGGCGGTCCAGCGGCCAGTGACTGAGCAGGACGGTGGGCAGCGTCGGGTCGATCGCGCCGAGCTTCGCCTCGGTCCGGGCGACCCGGTCCCAGCACCACGACTCGCGGTTCGGGTACGGGTCGGGGTGCAGCAGCATCTCGTCGGTGCAGACCACGCCCGCGTCGTACGCCTTGCGCAGCGACTCGTCCTTGGTGTGCGTGCCCGGCGCGCGGAACGAGTAGTCGTAGAGCAGGAACAGCGGCGCCACCACCACCGGGCCGTCCGGACCGGTCCACACCGGGTACGGATCCTCGGGGGTGAGCACGCCGATGTCCTGGCACATCCGCACCAGCGCCGCGTAGCGCTGCTCGCCACGCAGTTGCACCGGATCGCTGGGGTGGGTCCAGAGTTCGTGGTTGCCCGGTGCCCAGACGACAGTGCCGAAGCGGTCGCGCAGCAGCCGCAAGGTGCGCTCGACGTCACCGAACAGGTCGGCGACGTCGCCGCCGACGAGGAGCCAGTCGTCGGCGGATTCCGGTTCCAACCGGTCCACCAGGTCCCGGTTGTCGGCGTAGGACACGTGCAGGTCACTTACCGCGTACAGAGAACCCGTCGATCGCGCGTTCAGAGCAGGCCCCCTCAGCGTTTCGGCCACTCGCGCCACCGCGCCGATGGCGGAATGGAGGTCACCGTAACAACGGATCGTCCATCCGGGTGTGTTCGGATCGAATTCGCTGAAGGGGCCTTTACCCCGCAGCCGTTCGCGCGGCTCGGCCGTCAGTCGCCGAGCAGGCTCTCCATGGAGGGCCCGACCGGGACGATGCCGGTGGGGTTGAGCCACGGGTGGGTCCGGAAGTAGTGGGTCTTGATCTGGTCGAAGTCGGTGGTCTCCCGGAACGCCGGCAGCCGGTAGAGATCGCGGAAGTACGCGCTCAGCCGGGGATAGTCCGCGATCCGCCGCAGGTTCGCCTTGAAGTGGGTGAAGTAGACCGGGTCGAAACGCGCCAGCGTGACGTAGAGGCGGATGTCGGATTCGGTGAGCCGGTCGCCGAAGAGGTAACGCCGGTCAGCCAACCGGTCGTCGAGCTGGTCCAGCGCCTCGAACAGGTCCGCGACCTCCCGCTCGTACGCCTCCTGGCCGCGGGCGAAGCCGCACCGGTACGGCCCGTCGTGCACCCGGGTGTAGAGGAACTCGTTCAACTCGTCGATCTCGGCGCGCAGCTCCTCCGGGTAGAGATCGATGTCGTTCGTCGCGTACTTGTCGAACGCGGTGGCCAGGTCCGTGCTGAGCACCCGGTAGTCGTTGCAGACGATCCGCCCGGTCTGGCGGTCCCAGAGCGCCGGTACCGAGACGTGGCTGTCGTACTCGGGGTCGGTCGCGGTGTACGCCTCGGAGAGGAACGGGAAGCCGTTGACCTCGTCCAGCCCGTGGCCCGTCCCCTCGCGGAACGCCCAGCCGCGCCCGTCGCGGAGCGGGTCGGCGACCGAGACCGTCACCACGTCCTGAAGTCCCTTGAGGTGCAGCACGATGGTGGAGCGCTGCGAGAAGGGGCAGGGGGCCGCCACGTACAGGTGGTACCGCCCGGGCTCGGCCGGGTGGCCGCTGGAGCCGTCCGCGGTGATCCGGGCGCGGAACGCCGGCTCGCTGCGCTGGAGCACCTCACCGGCCCGGTTCTTCGGCAGGTAGGGGCCGTACTGCTCGACGTCGACAGGCGAGGCGGCGCGGGGGTTGACGGACATGTGTTACATACCTCCTGTTGGAACGTGGTGCACGGGGAGCTTCGGTGCGGTCCGGTGCCCGGGGGTCGCTTCGACGAGGGCCCTGGTGTAGGCATGCGCCGGGCGTTCGAGCACGTCGGCGGCGACCCCCTGTTCGACGACCCGGCCGTGCCGGAGGACCAGGACCCGGTCGGCGACCTGTCGGACCGCGGCCAGGTCGTGGGAGATGAACAGGTAGCCGAGGTCGAGTTCGGCCTGCACGTCGACGAGCAGTTGCAGCACCTGGGCCTGCATGGCGGCGTCGAGCGCCGAGGCGGGCTCGTCGCAGATCAGCAGGTCGGGGCGGAGCACGAGGGCGCGGGCCAGGACGACCCGCTGGCATTCCCCACCGGACAGCTCCCTCGGCCGCCGGTCCAGGGTGGACGCCGGCAGGCCGACCAGGTCCGCCGCTTCGCGGACCCGGATCGCGCGCTCCGCCCGGTTGGCCAGGCGGAGCGCCCGCAGCGGCTCGGCGATCGCGGTGCCGGCCGTCATCTGCGGATTCAGCGCCGCGTACGCGTCCTGGAACACCAGTTGTGCCCGGCGGCGGAAGGCGCGCAGGGCGGAACCGCGCAGGCCGGCCAGATCCGCGTCGTCGAAGAGCACCCGGCCCGCGGTCGGCGGGACGAGTCGCAGGGCGAGCGCCGCCAGCGTGGACTTGCCGGCCCCGGACTCGCCCACCACCCCCAGCGTCTCGCCGCGACGGACGTGCGCGTCGACCTCGACGACCGCCCGCACCGGTTCAAATCGCCGCCCGGTGGGGCGGTAGACCACACTGACCCGCTCCAGCCGCAGCAACTGCCCGGTCTCGGCCGGTTCCCGCGCGGTGCCCGACGGCGCGGGGTCGGTCCGTGGCCGCAGTCGGGCGGTACGCGAGTGCGGCGCCGCGGCGACAAGTGCCCGGGTGACCGGGTGCTGCGCGGCGGCGGCCAGGCGGCGGATGGGGCCGCTCTCGACAGTGCGACCCTGGTCGAGCACGACGCCCCAGTCCGCCCGCTCGATCGCCAGACCGATGTCGTGGGTGACCAGGATGAGGGTGCGTCCGGTGCCGGTGGTCACGCTGGCCAGGTCGTCGAGCACCCCGGCCTGGGACACCGCGTCGACGGCGCTGGTCGGCTCGTCGGCCAGGACGAGTCGGGGCTCGGCGGCCAGCGCGCAGGCGACGAGGGCCCGCTGGCGCATCCCGCCGGACAGGTTGTGCGGGTAGCGGGCGGCCACCGTCTCGGGGTCGGGCAGCCCGGCGGAGCGCAGTAGTTCCAGGGCCCGGCGGGCGGCCTGCTGGCGGCCGGCCATGCCGTGGATGAGCAGCGCCTCGGCGACCTGGACACCGATCGGGAGGACCGGATTGAGGGCGACCGCCGGGTCCTGCGGAATGGTGGCGATGTGCCGGCCCCGCAACCGGCGTCGGGCGCCCTCGTCGAGGCGGTGCAGGGCGACACCGTCGAACCACATCTCGCCGCCGACCCGCGCACCCGCCGGCAGCAGGCCGGCGATCGCCACCACCAGCGTGCTCTTTCCGGCCCCGGACGGGCCGAGGACGGCCACTGTCGCGCCGGCTGGTGCGTCGAGGTCGACACCGGTCAGGATCGCCCGCTCGGCCCCGGGGTACGAGACGGTGAGGCCGCGGATCCGCAGCAGGGGTTCCGGACTCACTGCACCCCCCGTCGGTCCTGGACCGCTTTGCCGATGATAGTGGCAGCGAGTACGGTGACGGCCACGGCGACACCGGGGAAGGTGCTCAGCCACCAGGCGTCCGCCAGGTTGTCGCGTCCGGCAGCGGCCAACATCCCCCAGTCGGCCACCGGCGGCTGCGGCCCGAACCCCAGGAAGCTCAACGAGGACGACTCCAGCATGGCGACGCCGAAGCCGAGCACCGCCAGGGCGAGCGCGGGGCCGCAGACGTTCGGCACCACGTACCGCAGCAGCAGCCCGGCCGGCCGCACTCCGCTGACCGTGGCCGCTGTGACGTAGGCGAGCCCGCGTACCCGCAGCACGTCACCCCGGATCAGCCGGGCGAACGTGGCGACGTTGGAGACGCCCACCGCGATCGCCAGTCGGGTCGGGGAGCTGCCGAGCACCGAGATCGCGCCGAGGGCCAGCAGCAACGCGGGAAAGGCGAGCATGACGTCGACCACCCGCATCAGCACCGCGTCGACGAGGCCGCCGAAGAGACCGGCGACCAGGCCGATGGCGGCGCCACCCAGCAGGGCGAGCAACGTCGCGGCTGCCCCGACCAGCAGGGAGAGGCGGGAGCCGTGGATCACGCGGCTCAGCAGGTCGCGGCCGAGTTCGTCGGTGCCGAGTGGATGACCCCAGCCCGGTGGCAGCAGGGCCGCCTCGGGTGCCACCGCGTCGGGCGGGTGCGGAGCCAGGTGGCCGGGGACGACGACGCAGGCGAGCCCGGCGAGCAGGATCAGCGTCGCCGCGATCACCGTGACCGGTGGCATCCGTCGTCCCGGCCCGCCGACGCGACGCTGGAGCACCGCCAACAGCGTCATCGCCAGACCGCCGTCGACACCACGCGTGGATCGAGGTACGTGAACAGCAGGTCCACGAGCAGGCTGATCAGGATCATGGTGGCGCCGAGCACGGCGGCCACGCCCTGGATCACCGGGTAGTCGTGGGCGTTGAGCGAGGTGATGATCAGACGACCCAGACCGGGTCGCCCGAAGATCGTCTCGGTCACCACGGCGGCGCCGAGCAGGCTGCCCACCGTCGTCCCGGTCAGCGTGATGGCCGGCAGCGCGGTGTTGCGGAGCATGTGTCGCCACACCACCCTCGCCCGGGTGGCCCCCTTGGCCCGCGCCATCAGCACGTACGACTCGTGTTCCGCGGCGCGTAGCCCGGAGGCGAGCACCTGCGCGACGACGCCCGCCGTCGGCAGGGACATGGTCAGGGCGGGCAGGATGAGCCCCCGGATGCCCGTCCCGCCCAGCGCCGGGACCAGGCCGAGCCGGAACGAGAAGAACTGCAACAGCACCGCCGCGACCCAGTACGCCGGCAGCGACATCGCCAACACGGGTAGCACCGCCAGCACCGATCCCAGAACGCGTGAGTCGGTCAGTCGCGAGAGCACGGCGATCGCCGTGCCGATCAGCGCGCCGAGCAGCAGAGCCGCCCCGGCCAGGGAGAGGCTCGCCGGTGCCGCCTCGGCGATCAGGCGGGTGACCGGTTCACCGGTCTGGAAGGAGGTGCCGAAGTCACCCCGGGCCGCCGAGGCGAGGAAGGCGAAATACTGGTCGGGTAGCGAGCGGTCCAGTCGGAGCTCGTGGCGCAGGGCGGCTTCCTGGGCCGGGTCGACGAACGCGCCCCCGGTGCCCAGCATGGTCTGTACCGGGTCGCCGGGGATCAGGTGAACCACGGCGAAGGCGACGGTCACCACGCCGATCAGCACGGTCACCGCGGAGAGGAGCCGTCGCCGTACCATCGTGCTGCGGATGCCGGACCGGTCGCCGCTCCGGGCCCAGCTCATTCAGCGGTCCAGCCAGGTGTCGTAGAACTGGGGGAGGCCCTGCGCGTCGAACGTCGCCGCCCGCACCCGGTCGCTGGTGCCCATCAGGTACGTCGGGTTGTAGATGGGGATGGCCAGTGCCTCCTCGGCGATCCGCTGCTGAGCCCGGGCGTAGCTCGCCTTCCGGACGTCCGGCTCCAGGGTGCCGGCGCCTTCGGCGAGCGCGGCGGCGAGAGCGCTGTCGGGGACCATCGGGGGACGGCCACCGGCCGACGACTGGAGGACGGTGCGCAGCACGTCCGCGTCGGCGCGCAGGAAGCTGATGTCGTTCAGCTGCCAGTCGCCGCTGGTCTGCCGGCGGATCACGTCACCGGCCGGCGCCGGGTCGAGGAGCACCTCCACCCCGACCTTCCGGAGCTGCTGCTGCACCAGCTGGGCCAGCAGGTCGCGTTGTTCCCGGGCGGGCGACACGTACGTCCAGCGCAGCGACAGCCGCTTACCGTCCTTGCTGCGGATGCCGTCGGACCCGGCCTGCCAGCCCGCCGCGTCGAGCAGTCCGGTCGCCTCGGCAACCGACGTGCTGGTCTCGCTCGCCCGGTATCCCGGTGTCGTCGGGGTGAGCACGCTCGTGGCGCGCGCGTACTTGTCCTGGTAGAGCGTCTTGACGACCTCGGCACTGTCGATCGCCTTCGCCACCGCCTGGCGCAGGCGGGCATCGGTCCAGGGTTCCTTCGCGCTGTTGACGAAGAGGCTGTACGCGATGCCGGCCTGCTCCCGCCGTTGCACGTCGAATCCCGCCTTCTCCAAGGCCACCGCGTCCCGTGGGGTCACGTTACCGACCGCCTCCACCTGGCCGCTGCGCAGGCTGCCGCTGCGAACACCGTTGTCGGGCGCGATCGAGAGCACGACCTTCTCCAGGAAGGCGTCGCCCTGATGCGCGGCCGTCCGCGGCGCCCAGCGGTAACCGGCCCGGCGGGCGAGCGTCACGCGCTGCTGGGGGATGTACTCGGTCACCGTGAACGGTCCGCTGCCCACGATCTTGCGACAGCTGGCCGGCGGCCCGGCGGCGAACGAGCCGGGGGACTGGATCCCGAGGAACGCCGTGGTCGCGGCCTGGAGGAAGCCGGCGTTCGGCTGACCGAAACGCACCTCCAGCGTCCGATCGGCGGTGACCGTGGTGCCCGTGTAGCCGGCGAGGAATCCCGCCGCCAGCAGCGACTTGGTCGTGGGGGCGACGATCCGGTCGAAGTTCGCCTTGACCGCGGCCGCGTCGACCGGCGATCCATCGCTGAAGGTGGCGTCACCGCGCAGTTTGAAGGTGTACGTGGTGGCCCGCTCGTCAGTGGTCCAGGACTCGGCGAGCCACGGGACGACGTCACCCGTCTTAGGGTCCTGGGCCACCAGGGAGTCGACCACACCACGGCCGGTGAGTAGCGCCGCCGCCGCCGGCGACTGATGCGGATCGAGACAGCCGGGGTCGCTGTCCGTCGCGAAGGTGAGGGTGCCGCCCGCGCGCGGGGTGGCGCTGTCGCCGCCGCCGCGCTCGGCCTGCCCGGTGCACCCGGTCAGGATCACGGTCGTGGCTGTCAACAGCGCGAGCGCGCGGATTCTCAACGGGATGATCCCTCGGTCGGTCAGATCTTGCGCCACGGCGAAACGCCTTCCGCTCGGAAACGTCGGTACAGCAGCACGATGTAGAGCGCGCCGAGTACCACCTCGGCGGCAATCATCTGATGCAGCAGCCACCGGTCCGGGAACCAGATGATCAGACCCACCGCGCCGGAGACGTCCACCACCATCTTGAGGACGGCGATGTACATCGTCTGCCCGATCGTGGACCGGCGGTTCCAGAGCATGACGACGAACGCGGCATCCATGAACACGACCACGAACACCGTCGTGTAGACACCCAGCCGGTCGTCGAACTCGCGGGTCGCCAACGGCATGAAGGTCAGGGCGAACAGGCTCCACCCGGCGATCAGCCAACCGTACGCGCGGCGGGACAGGGAGGGGAAGTCGCGCCGTCCATAGCGTACGGCCAGGTAGAGGATCACCAGGTTGAGTGGGATCCAGAAGTAGAGGGTGATCCGCATCTGCGGGTAGATCGGGTAGATGAAGGCGTAGGTGATCTCCCACGAGATGTTGGCGCACAACGCCAGCACGGGGATCGCCGGCACCTTCTCGATGATCTGCCGGCGCAGCATCATGATGTAGACCGCGAACGTGCAGATGCCCACCACGCCGAAGGCGATCGTCGGCACCAGCGCGTCCGCGTGTTGCCGAGAATCCATGACCGGGGGCAGAGCTGCCAGGACCGACGAGTTCATGCGCGGGACACCTCCGTTATCCGCTGGGGAGACGCGGCGCGACGCTCGCCGAACCACTGCGCCACGAACAAAACGGTGTAGGCCAGCAACGGCAGCGAGGCGCCGATCACCGCGTCGCCGAGCCCGTGCCGGACCGCGGCGGCGGCCAGCAGGGCGGCCGGCGCGAGGTAGCCCGTGGCGGCGGCGTGCACCGTCGCGCTCCGCGCCAGTTGGTTTCCGCGTGGCGCGTCACCGGCCGTGGGGGCTCGACCAGCAGCCGCCGGCAGAGCATGACGGCCCACGGTACGGTCGCCACCAGCGCGACCCCCACCGGGAGAGGCAGGGTCCCGGTCGCCGTGACCACCACGAGAACGGCGTACCCGGTCGCCTGCAACGCGGTGAACACCCACGCGGCCCGGCGCGGACCGAGGGTGTTCGGCAGGGTCAGCTTGCCGACCGACCGGTCCGAGTCCCGGTCGCAGTAGTTCATCACGATCATCCGAGCCGTCATGACCAGGAACAGCGGAGTGGTGACGGCGAACAGCAGCGGCGGCAGCGTGCCGATCTGGAGCAGAGCGGCCAGGGCGGGGCAGAGCAGGATGAGGACCGCCCCGGTCGTCACCTCGCCGAGCGCCCGGTAGTTCAGCCGGACCGGCGGTGCCGTGTAGAACCAGGCCAGCGCCACGATCAGCACGCACAGGAGCCGGGCGGCCACTGTGGGCATGACCGCGATCTGAACGACGGACAGGAACAGCAGCACGAAGGCGGCTGCCAGGCTGGCCGACGCGGGCAGCAGGCCCTGGGCGAGCACCTGGCTGCCTCCGGTCCACGCGGTCGGCCCGGTGTGCGCGCTGTCCGCCTCCAGATCGAAGTACTCGTTGCAGTACTGGGTCATCAGGTGCGTGGTGGTGACGAACGCCTGGGCAGCCAGCCACGGACCGATCAGGAACGGATGGCCCAGGTAGACCGTCACGGCGACGCCGCAGGTCACCATCAGCACACTTTCCAGGAGGAACTTCGGTCGGCCCAGCCGGACCAGCAGCCCGATGTCGCCAACCAGGGAGCGACCGCTCCGGCCGGTCTGGTTCACCGGTTGGTCCAGTGCTGGTCCGGTCGGTAGAGCCGGGCGTCGGTCTGCTGCTCGAAGGGTGCCCCGGCCGGCAGGTTGATCAGCTCCAGGTGCATGCCCCAGGGGGTGGTGAAGTAGACCCACCGGTCCCCGGCGATCGGACCGTCCTCGATGGTCTCCGGCTTGCCGAGGATCCGTACCCCGGGCTGCTGTTCGAGGTACGCCACCGCCCGGTCCACGTCGTCGACGTGGATCGCCAGGTGATGTCCGCCCCAGTCGCTGTTGCGCGGCAGCGTCCGCCGTTGCTCGGGGGAGTCGTACTCGAACAGTTCCAGGTTGGTGACCGGCCCGAGGCGCAGCATCGCGATCCGGGCCACCGCCGCCGGGTGCACGCCGAGCTTGCGCGTCATCCAGTCACCGTCCGGGTCGGCCACCCGGTCGAGCTGGTACGCCAGCTCGGCGCCGATCACCTCGACGAAGAACTGGACCGCCTGCTGGAGGTCGGGCACGGTGTAGGCGACGTGGTGCACGGCGCGCGCGCCCGGAATGCCGATCGGGTGGCGTTCGTCAGATGCCATGTGCGTACTCCTGGTTGGGGATGGCGCTCATCAGGGTCAGTCCGCCGTCGATGGTGATCGTCGTGCCGGTCAGGTAGCCCGCCTCCGGCTGGAGCAGGTACGCCACCAGGGCCGCCACCTCGCGGGCGCGTCCAGGCCGGCCGGCCGGAATGGCCGGCCGGGTGATCTCGGCGGCGTCCACGTCGTCGGGTACGCCGTTCATCGGCGTCGCCGTCTCACCGGGGCTGACGGCGGTGACGCTGATGCCGTGCTCGGCCAACTCCAGCGCCATCACGCGGGTCAGCATCAGTAGCCCGCCCTTGGCGGCGCAGTACGCCGAGCCGCCACGGATCGGGACCGAGTCGTGCACCGAGCTGACGTTGACGATCCGTCCGCCCCGGCCCTGCGCCACCAGCACCCGCGCGGCGGCCTGCGCACAGGCGAACGGCCCGGTGAGGTCGACCGTCAGCAGCTCGTTCCACTCCTCGACGGTCTCCTCCAGGAAGGCGGACCGCCGGTTGACCGCGGCGTTGTTGACGAACCCGTCGAGCCCGCCCAGCTCGTCGGCGGCCTCGACCACGGCCGCCGCGGCCCGGGCGGGCTCGCGATGGTCGAGCGCGAAGGGGACCGCGCGCCGCCCGATCGCGCGGATCGTCGCGGCGACGTCCTCGGCGGCCGCTCGCCCGCGCTGGTACCCGATGCCGACGTCGAAACCCCGCTCCGCCAGACACAGCGCGGTCGCCTTGCCGATCCCGGAGCTGGCACCGGTCACGATCACGTTCCGGTTGTTCACGAGCGCACCTCGTATCCCGCCTCGTCGAGGCTCGCCGCCCCGAGATAGCCGTAGACCGTCGTCGTGGTGACCCCACTGTCGGTCCGGTAGCCGTGCCACTCGCCGGCCTCCACCAGCACGACGTCGCCCGGACCGAGTCGGACCGCGTCGGTCTCGGTGAGGTGCTCGCCGCCGCCGTCGAGCACCATGAAGAACTCTTCGGCGTTCGAGTGTCGATGCAGTTCGTGGTGGCCGTCCGGCGCGAACGTCGATGTCGCCACGACCAGCCGGGTGCTGCCCGGGTCGGCGCCGCTGACGAGCCAGCGCACCCGCATGTCGGTGAAGCCGCCACCGGCGGTGAGCACCGCCGACGACACGTGGTCGACGTCGTCCGATCGGGACCCCACCGTCGGCGACCGTCCGCCGCCCCGGGCCCGTACGAGCAGCAGGCGCGCCCCTTCCGGCCCCGCCACCAGGTCGCTCGGCTCGCCCACGGCTAGGAACAGCGATGCCCCCCGGTCGAGGCCGGACAGCGTCCCGGCGAGGACGACCACGGCGGATTCGGTGTCCGCGGCGCCGGCTGGCAGCGCCGCTCCGGGCGCCAGCCCGCACACCTCCACGTATCCGTGGCGACCGGTCAACCGTTCGGTGCTGGCACCGCCGCGCGTCAGCACGTTCACGCCGTCCCCTCCCGCCGCCGGGGGAGCTCGAGGACGACCTTGGGCCGACCGCCCCGATCGGCGGCGAGCATCTCGAAGGCGTCCACCGCCCGGTCGAGCGGCACCGCGGCCGCGAGCAGCCCCGGACCGTCGAGCGCCCCGTGCTCGAAGAGCCCGATCACGTCCGGGTAGTGGTCGATGCCGTGCTGGATGCCGAGCACGGACAGCCCGCGCAACGCCAGCTCCCCGGGAGTGACCGCCACCTGCTCGTACGCCACGCCGACCAGGGCGACCCGGCCACCGCGCTCGGTGAGGTCGAGGGCGTGTGGGAACGCCTCCGCAGCACCCGAGGCCTCGATCACCAGCGAGAAGTCCGCCTTCGGCACGTCGTCCACCAGGTGCGGCACGGCACCGTACCGGGCCGCCGCGGCCAGGCCTGATGGTTGCACGCCCAGCGCCGTCACCGATGCGGTCACCCGCAGGGCCAGCTGAACCGCGAGCAGCCCGATGGTGCCGGTGCCGAGGACGGCCACCCGGTCGGTCGCCCGCGCCCCGGCCCGATGGAGGGCTTCGACCACGGTGACAGCGGGTTCGACGAGTATCGCCCAGGGTTCGGCCAGGCGGGGCGGGAGCCGGTGCACGGCGTGCGCGGGCAGCCGGATGAAGTCGGCCGTGGCACCCTGCTGCCCGTACAGGCCGACCTCGGTCATCCGGCGGCACTGCTGGCGGCGGCCGCGCAGGCAACTGCCGCATCCGCCGCAGGGAATCATGGTCTGCCCGACGACGGGGTCGCCGGGCGCGAGGTCGCGCACGTCCGGAGCGACCGCGACGACCTCCCCCCACCACTCGTGGCCGAAGACGTGCGGATAGTGGGCACGCCCGGACCGCAGGTAGCCGGAGTCGCCGTGGAACAGTTCGAGGTCCGTCCCGCAGAGCCCGACGTGGCGGGGGCGGATGAGCACCGTCCCGGCCGCGGGGGACGGTATCGGGAGGCTGATCTCCGCGACGGTGTGCGGGCCGACCAGCGCGATCGCCCGCATCGTGCCGTCGGGCCAGGGCGCGAGGGTCGGCGAGGTGGCCGGTTGGCGGGTGCCGATCATGCCACTGGCCTCCGCTGCGGCAGGCGACGGGCGGCCTCGGCGGTCAGCACGGCGACCCGGAGCAGCTCCAGTGGACCGCTGAGGACGGTGAGCCCCGGCCGGGATCCGACCGGAACCACGACCACGTCGCCGGCGGTGAGTTGGCCCGGCTGTCCGGTCAGGCTCGCCCGTCCCCGGCACACCACCCAGGCGGTCTCGTGGCCGGCGGCCTCGGTCAGGTCGAGGTGGTCACCGGTGGCCAGCCGCAGGTGGTCGATCGCCTGGCACTCACTGTGCAGCATGCCGCGGCGGGCCAGGCAGCGTAGCTGGCGATCCGGTCCGGCTCCGTCGGTGCGGCGGGCGGGCGCCGGTCCGGTCTCGACGATCACGCCGGAGCTCCGTCCGGGACGACCAACTCCAGGGCGAACAGCTCCAGACCGTCCGGTCCGGCGGTGAGTGTCGCGGTGCTGCCCAACGGCAGGGTCACGGACACCTCCGGCCCGAGCGGGGCGGATGCCTGGCCGGAGGTGATAGTGCCGGAGCCGGCGACCACGAAGAGAGTGAACTCGCGGCCGACCGCGAGCACGGTGTCTTCCTGGTCCGGGGCCAGTCGTCGGCGCGCTATCCGGCGCAGCGGTCCGGTGAGTACACCGCGTGGGTCGATCTCGCCGGGTTCCTGTAGGTGGAAGACCTGGGCAGCGGGCATGTCCGTGTTCCTTTCCGCTGGTGCGGCCGGCCCGCCGGCGGTCGGCGCACGGCCGAACACGGCCGCCGTGTCCGGTCCCAGCAGCTCGACCACCAGCCAACTCAGCCGATCCGGACCGGTGTTGAGCAGTCCGTGCCGGGTGCCGATACCGGTGAGCACGACATCGCCGGCCCGGACGGGCGTGGCTCGGCCGTTGAGGAGGATCTGGCCGGACCCGGCGAGCAGGATGTAGACCTCTTCGGTGCGGGTGTGCAGATGCTCCCCGCTGAGCCCACCCGGTGGCAGCCGGGCCCACTCGACCGCCTCCCAGGCTCCGGTCAGCTCGGCGCCCCGGACGAAACACTTCCACCACGAGGTTCCCGCGGCGCCGTGGACGCCGTGGACCTCGGCGGGTGCCGACGTGTCGGCGATGATCATCAAGAGATCGCCTCCGCCCGGTTGTGGCGCAGTGCGGACCGAAGCTCGTCCTGCGTCACGTCGTTCAGGAACACGGCCTTGCCGATACCCGTTGGCACGGGCAGTCGTTGGCGGCCGTCGCGGTGGCGGACCGTGTCGGCCAGCGCCCGGCCCGCCACCTCTTCGTCGAGCAGGGCGTGGTCGGTGGGCAGCGCGAACCGGTGCAGCAGTTCGATGATGCGGCGAGCGGCCTTGTCGTCGAGCAGTCCGCGGTGTGCTGCCACGGTCGTGAAGACGGCCATGTCGATAGCCACCGACTCGCCGTGCAGCAGGTCGCCGCCGGCCAGCATCTCGATCGCCGGCCCGACGGAATGGCCGAAGTCGACGAGACGGTCCAGCTCGCGTTCCCACAGATTGGGTTCCAACTCGGCGAGCATTCCCCGCACCGAACGGTGCAGCACCTCCGAGGCGACCCGCTCACCGGCCGGTGAGCGGCCCTGGAACCTCTCCTCGACCAACCGGTCACCGTCCTCTTCGAGCAGCTCGAAGAGGCGCTCGTCACGGACGATCGCCAGTTTGATCATCTCGGCGGCGCCGTTGCGGAGATGCCGCTCGTCGAGTGAGGCGAGGAACCGACGGTCCAGCAGCACCGCGGTCGGTGACTGGAAGGTGCCGAGGCGGTTCTTGTGGCAGCCGTGGTTGACGCCGGTCTTGACGCCGATGGCCGCGTCCACGAGACCGATCAGGGTGGTCGGCACCCGCAGGTGCGGTATGCCCCGTCGGTACAGCGTGGTGGCGACGCCGACCAGGTCCAGCAGAACTCCGCCGCCGATGGAGATGACCGGTTCCCGGCGGCGGTCGATGCCGAAGCTGTCGAGTGCCGCGGCGACGGCGACCACCGAATCCATCACCTTGCGTTGTTCGCCGCCGGGCAGCACCAGATACCGACACTCGACACGATGGTGTTCGAAATAGGCGCGTATGCTATTTCCGTAGATCGCGTCAACTGCTTGGTCCAGGACAATGAATCTGCGTTGCGCATGGGTCCCGGGCTGTCGACCTCGGCCGACGAGTTCGTCGCTCGCCGGGTCGAGAATATTGTCAGTGCAGACGACCTCGTAGTCGGCCTGCAGCTGGGCACGGACGTGGTAGGTCTTCGTTGATCTCATGTCGTGCGAGCTCCGCTTATCGCGACGGCCATCGGCGGGTGGATGCGTCGGGCAGGCTGAAAGTGCGAGCGGGACTGCGATGGAACGGCGTGTCGATGGAATGACAGCCGGGGTGGGTCAGACGAGTTCCGGTGGCGGCTCGCCGGGGATTAGCCCCCGGGCCTGGCTCTGGAGCTCAGTGACGCCGGGGATCGCCAGCGTGAGGCGGCGGGACCGGATTTGGTGCAGGCCGAATCGCTGTTCGTGGCGGATGAAGCATCCTTAAAATCCCCCGGTTTCGTTGGGCTGGTTGACCCCAGCCATGTCGATCGATCGATCGATCCTCACGAAGGTTAATTGGTTGGCGAGGGGTCCGCAACAACCTGCCACGCATTCCAGGCCGCCCGGTCACCCGGGCGGCCTGAGTGGTCACGTGTCACACCAATTGACTCCGGCATCCATACTCCGGGCTGCCGTTATTCAACATTCTAATGTGGTGCGACAGCCTGGACATGAGACGCGAAAGTGATCATTTGTCCCTACTGTGATCTACGTCACTCCATTGTCGATTGCACTGATGCGGTCGGGTCAGTACGTGCGTTTGACCACGAAGTCGGACACGGTCAGCAACGCGTCCCTGGCGGGACCGTCCGGGACGCGAGCCAGAGCGTTCTCCGCGACCGCGGCGTGCCGGCGCAGATCCTCGTAGCTTCGCTCCAGCCCCGGCGACGCCCGCAGCCGCTCGAGTGCCTCGTGGCGCAGTGCGGGGTCGTCGACCGCGCCGTTGGCCAGGATGTCGGCGAGCCGCTCCGCGTGCTGATCCCCCGCGGCGAGCGCGTGCAGGATCGGCAGGGTTCGGACCCCCTTCTGCAGGTCGATCCCGCGGGTCTTGCCGGAGGCTGCCGAGTCGGCCACGATGTCGAGCAGGTCGTCCGAGATCTGGAAGGCGATGCCGAGCGCCTCGCCGTAGTCGGCGAGAGCCTCCGCCACCGCCTCGTCGGCGCCGCCGCAAACAGCCCCGGCCCAGCCGCAGAGCGCGAAGAGGGATGCGGACTTGTCCGACGCCACCTGCAGATACTGCTCCACGGCACTCTGGTCGGTGCGTAACACCGAACCCTCCATGGCCTGACCACGCACCAGTCTGGTGAGCGTCCACCCCTGCCGACGGACCAGTGTGGTGTCGACCTCGAGCGCGGTCATGCAGGCGACCGCCATGAGGTGGTCGCCGACCAGCACGGCCAGGCGGTTTCCCCAGCGCGCGTTGGCACTCGGCACACCGTGCCGAAGGGTCGCGTTGTCCATCACGTCGTCGTGGTGCAGCGTGGCCACGTGCATCAACTCGACGGCGATCCCGGCCCGGAGCACCCGGCCCGGATCGGGACGGCTGGTCTGCGCGGCGAGAATGACCAGCAGGGGTCGAAGTCGCTTGCCGCCGGCCCGGATCAGGTGACCGGCCGCCTCGCTCAACCACGGGTCACCGGGTGCGACGACCCGGCGGCGTAGCTCGGCCTCCATCTCCGCCATCGCCGAGCGGACCGTCGAGGCCAGGGTCGGGTCGAAGGAGTCGACGCAGGCACGGATATCCGCGCGCCTCGCCGGCGCGAGGCCGGTGGCGGCTCCGCCCGCAGGGGGCAGGACGGGCGTGTGCGTCATCCGGCGACCCGGAGTTCTTCCACGGCTGCCGTCCGATTCTGCCGGCCGGTTACTTCCTTGATTCCGTCCAGAAGCGCCAGGACGGCCCGCGCGGACGGCAGTACCATGGCGCCCTCCGGGGTCAGTTGAGCGCCGTCCGGGTGCCGAAAGAACAGTCGCGCGCCCAATTGTTGCTCCAGGCACTTAATTTGGTAGCTGATAGCGGGCTGTGAATAGCCGAGTGAGGTGGCGGCGTAGTCCATCCGCCCGGCCTCGACGATGGCGACGAATGCTCTTAACTCTCGCTCGTGCATCGGATCATCCCCCGGTTGTGTGGATGCGGGTCGTCAACCTGATCTTGCTGACCGCCTCGCTCCTCGAGCTTGTGGCACGGTGGTGATCCGATCGCTATCGCGCCGCTATCGCCGTCGGTCGGCCCCGTCGACGCGACCCTCGGGCCGGGTTCACGCTGGCCGGAAACCGGGCAGCCAGCTGGCCAGTGCGCTGTCGTAATCCGCCTGGGCGTTGAGCCGACAGAACAGCCGTACCGTCCCCACGACCATGCGCAGCAACGGCAGATGCCCCGGCGGCAGGCGCACCCCCTGGGCGACAGCCAGGCCGGCGCTGATGGTCAGCGTGCCGGCCTGCCGGCGCAGCCAGTGCCGGTCGAACCGGAAGTCGGGCGCGAGCACCGGCAGTACCGCCGCCTCGGCGAGGGCCAGCAGCCGACGCGACGCGCTGCCGCCCCGCGCGCCCACCGCGCCCAGCTCGCGGAGAGTCGCCTCCAGTCGCTCGGCATCACGGTCGACGATCGCACGCAGCAGGTGCCCGAATTCTCGGGGAAGCCCGTCGGGGTACGCGGCGACGGCGCCGAAGTCGAGCACCGCGAGCCTGCCGTCCGGAGTGATCCGGAAGTTCTCGCTGGCCGGGTCCGCGTGCAGCAGGCCGGCCCGGGCCGGAGCGCTGAGTTGGAAGGCCGTCACCAGGGCCGCCACGTCGTCGCAGCGCCGCTGGTCGCCGGCGGCAGCGATGGCGGTGACCGGCTCGCCGTCCACCCAGTCCGTCACCAGCAGTCGTCGGCCGGCGAGGCGGACCTCCGGGACGAGGATGTCCGGGTCCCCGCGGTATGCCGCGGCGAAGGCACGCTGGTGCTCGGCCTCACCGGGACAGTCCAGTTCGGTCACCGCGTGTCGGTGGAACTCCTCCCACAGCGGTGCCACCGGGTGACCGGGAAGCGCCAGGTGGAGTGCGCGGAAGCTGAGTCGTACCCGGGCGAGCTCGTCGCTCAGCACGGCGCGGGCGTCGGGTCGGTGCACCTTGACCGCCACCGCCCGGCCGTCCGGCCAGACCGCACGATGCACCTGCGCCACCGTCCCGACGGCCACCGGGCGCTCGTCGAGCCGCGCGATCTGCGGTGCCTCCTCCGCCACGAGCTGCCGCAGGGCGGCCGGCGGCATCGCGCGGCCGCGCGAGTCACCCCGAAGCAATAACCGGCGGAACGTCACGCATATGAGTGGAACTGTCCGCTGATCGATTGTCCAGGGTGTTTTCGAGCATTGGATCCGGGGTTCGGTGATCCGGTGCCGTTTCGGCCCACCGCAGATCATGATCGCACGGGTACCCGGCGCTCAACCCGAGTGGCTAAGATCGTGTAGTCGTCCATCCACAGCGTTAGACGGCGTTGACGGCGGGGGAATATGGATCTGCGATTCGGGGTCTTGGGGCCGCTCGAGATCCGCGACGGGGGCGAGCCGATTGTCGTCCGGGCTTCGAAGCAGCGTGCGCTCATCGCCCTGTTGGCTCTGCGGGCCGGGAGTGCGGTGTCGCTGGCCGAGTTGTACGCGGCTCTCTGGGATGAGGATCTTCCCGTGGATCCGAAGGCCGCCGTGCACAATTACGTCCGGCGATTGCGGCGGCTCCTCGGCGAGGAGGCTATCGCGACGACGGCCAGCGGCTACCGGTTGGCGGTCGACCGCGAGCACGTCGACCTGCACCAGTTCCGGGCGCTGGTCGTCGAGGCGGAGCGGCCCGAACACGCCGACGATCCGGCGACCAAGTCCGAGGTGCTGCGGAAGGCGCTACAGCTCTGGCGGGGCACGCCGCTGCCCGATGTCCCCTCCGAGTACCTACAGCGCTACGAGCTCAGTGGCCTGGCGGAGGAGCGGCTGGCCGCCCTGGAGCGCCGGATCGACGCCGACCTCCAGCGGGGTGCCCATGCCGAGGTGATCAGCAGGCTGCGGCGGCTCACCGGTGAACATCCGCTGCATGAGGGCTTCTGGTCGCAGCTGATCCTGGCGTTGTACCGGGACGGTCGCAACGCGACGCGCTGGCGGCATATCACGAGGCGCGCGGCGTTCTCGCCGCCGAGACAGGAATCGATCCCGGCGCGGAGTTGCAGCGGCTGTACCAGCGGGTCTTGAATCGGGACCCGACGCTCGCCGAGCCACTGGCGGCTCCACCGCCGATGCACGCCCGCGCCTCCGTGGCACCGTCCCAGCTGCCTCCCGACGTCATCGACTTCGTCGGGCGCCGCCACCTGGTGTCGACCGTGGTCGACATACTCGTAGCCGATCACGACGGCGCCGCGCCACCGATCGTGGTGCTCTCCGGAATGCCGGCGGTCGGCAAGTCAGCCCTGGCCGTGCACGTCGGCCACGCGGTGCGGGAACACTTCCCGGACGGGCAACTCTTCGCCGACCTCCGTGGTTTCGGGGTCGGCCCGGCCATGAACCCGGGCGAGCTGCTGCCGCGCCTGCTGCGGGGCCTCGGGGCGGCGCCCGACACCATCCCGCTCGACCTCGACGAGCAGATCATGCTGTACCGCTCGCTGCTCGCTGACAAACGCGTGCTCATCGTGCTCGACAACGCGCGTAACCCGGAGCAGATCCGGCCCCTCCTACCGGCCACCAGCCGGTGCGCGGTCCTCATCACCAGCCGGGCGCACATGCAGGGGCTGATCGCCATGCAGGGAGCCCGCCGGTTCAACCTCGACCCGCTGCGGGAACGCGCGGCAGAGGAGCTGTTGACCAGCATGATCGGGGCGGACCGGGCGGTCGCGGAGCCGGCTGCGGTGCGCCGGCTGGCCAATCTCTGCGGTTTCCTGCCGCTCGCCCTGCGGATCGCCGGTGCGATGGTGGCGGCCCGCCCGCACGCGTCCATCGCCACCTTCGTGGCCCAGCTCGACGGGGACGACCGGCTCTCTGCCTTCTCCCTCGAGGGTGACCGGCACAGCGCGGTACGCGCTACCTTCGAGCACTCCTACCAGGCGTTGCCGGCGGAGCAGCGACGCTGGTTCCGGCTGCTCGCCCTCCATCCGGGCCCCACCATCACGGTGCACGCCGCCGCCGCGCTGCTGGACGCGTCGCTGACCGAGGCGAGCGCCATGCTCGGCAGCCTGGCCGCCGCCAACCTGGTCGACAACGACGGCGGACGATACCGCCTGCACGACCTGCTCCGGGTCTATGCCGTCCAGCTCGTCCGGACCGAGGAGACCGAGACCGAACAGGCCGCGGTCATCCGTCGCGACCTCGACTTCTACGCGCACACCACAAGCGTCGCCTCGCACGTCATCGAACCGCACCGGCCGCTGCCCCGGATGCCCGCCAGCTCGACCTCGGTGCCGCCACCGGAGTTCGGCGACCGCGACGCGGCGATCGCCTGGATCGACGACGAACGGGACAACCTGCACGCCGCGGTGGCGTACGCGGCCTCCTTCGGGCCGCTGGAGTCCGCCTGGCACCTCGGCGACGCGCTGACCTCGCCACTGGCGTTGACGGAGCGTTACACCGAATGGATCGCCGTCACCCGGCTGGGTCTCAAGGCGGCCCTGCGTGCGGGGAACGAGCAGGGCGAGGCCATCATGCGGCTCAGCCTGGGGCACGCGTACATCACCGCCGGGCGGCAGCAGCTCGGCGTCGACCACCTGAGCCGCGCCGCCGAGCTCTACCACCGCCTCGGCGACCGGCAATACCAGGTGGTGTGCGTGAACGCGCTCGGCATGGCGGCACTGTGGATCGGCCAGCTCGACGTCGCGGTACGGAGCTTCGAGCAGATCCGGGAGCTGAACACCTCGCCGGTCTCCGCCTTCTACGAGGTCGCCTCGGCGCATGGCCTGGGCATCGCCTACCGGTACCAGGGCGAGCTGGCTCGCAGCGCCGAGCTGCTCACGGAGGCGGCCGAATCCAGCAACCGGCTCGGTCGGGACTACTCCGTCGTCGGCGTCCGGCTGGACCTCGGCTGCACGTACCGGGAGCAGGGTCGGCCGGCCCAGGCTCTGGAGCAGCTGCTGGGGACGCTCGCCCAGTTCCGGGGTCTCGGCTCGCGACTCGGCGAGGGTCGGACCGCGGTGGCTGTCTCCGGCACGCATTTCGACCTCGGCAACTTCGAGCTCGCTCGACGGTTCGCCGAGGAGGCGCTCCAGGTGGCGCGCACGATCAACCATCGCCGCACCGAAGCCGAGGCGCTCAACGCCCTCGCCGCGTGCCTGCTCGCCCTGCGGGATCCGCAGGGCGCGCGCCGCTGTTGCCTGCAGGCGCGGTCCCTGGCTGTCGAGATCGACTACCTGAACGGCGAGATCGAGGCGCTTGTCCAACTGTCTGCCGCCGAGTGTGAGCTGGGCGAGCTGCCGTCGGCCCGGGGGCACGCGACCGAGGCCGACGCACTCGTGCGACGGCGTAAGTTCTGGCTGCACCACGGCCCTGTGCTGCGCCGTCTCGCCGCGATCGAACTGGCCGAGGGCGCGGTCGCCGAGGCCGATCAAACGTGCCGCCAGGCGATCGCGGTGTACGAACGACACGGCCAGCGGGCGGGCCTGGCAGCCGCCCAGGCACTGCTGGACCGGATCGCAGCGGCGAGCCCGCGTCCGTCGATCCAGAAAGCCGCCGAAGGCTGACCGGCCGCGCGGTGAGCGACCCGCCGACGATGGCCCTCGTCGGCGACGGTGACCAACGCGAGCAGCACCGGCCGGGCAGCTCGTGGTGCTGCTGACGTTGGTGCGGCTGCCGGCGACCGCGGCTGCGCGGCGGTCGCCGGCGATCTCGGCGGCGGTCACCCGCAGCCGTGCACCCAGTTCCAGCCGATGAAGGTGTGCCGCAGATTCACGCTCTGCTGGCAGGTGGCCGTACCGTCACCGTTGAGCACGACCCTGGAGTCGTGCACGTTGTAGTACCAGTCGCCGGTGGTGTCGAAGATGCCCTGGTAGGAGAACTCCGCGTGGTGGTCGTAGCTGGCGGACGGGCATGCGGTGGCACATCCGCCGCTGCTCGTCGCCGTGCGCACCGACCAGCCGGCGTTCCACGGCTCGCGGTTGACGTGCGTCGAGAACGAGGTGGACGACGAGGTCACCGCTCCGCCGGCCGTGGTGCTGGTGCTGTCGGTGTAGAGCGCCGACATGACGATGCCGCAGCAGTCGTACATCTCGGAGTAGGTGTGGTAGGACGCCGCCGCGAGCCGCGCCTTGCCGGCCGGCGCGGGAAGGATCTCAGCCGGACCGGTGACGACCCGACAGTCGGCGCCGATGGAGATCGACTGGCGGACCACCGAGCCGGGTGGCGGAGCCGTGAGGCTGCCGGTCAGCTGGATCGCACCGCACGACTGTGTCGCCTCGGTGGGCGACGCGGACGCGCGCCGGGGATCAGGATGACCGCCGCCGCGGTCGTCAGCAGCGCGGTGAGGAGCCGTCGCATGTGTTCTCCGTCCTGTGTGCTGGCGGCACCAGCGGTGCCCGGCGATCGTCCGCCAGGAGTGCGCCGCCGACGTCGGCGCCGAGGCGCGCGCGGCCGCCAAACCGTTGGGGCAGGCCAACTTCCGGCTTGTGTGCCGTTGTCGACACGACCCGGGTGAGCCGCCGCTGACGACGATACCGGTTATCGGCATCGATGGCTGCCCGTGGGAGTCCCACCATCGGCGACGGGTGCGGAGTGGATTGCCGCCACAGGGGGTATCTCAGGTGACCGGTGGGGTCCGCCCGCCCGGCGGCCATTGCCGTTCGCCCTCGTCATCGCCCATCTCGCGGAGGCCCCGTCGGAGTCGTCCGCCGCCAACCCGCACCGGAGGAGAACCCCATGTCGGTCCAGGCACTTCTCTACCTCGTCGCGATCATCCTGATCGTGCTCGCGGCCCTGCCGCTGCGCACTCGTGGCGTCTCGCTCGCGCTGCTGGGTGCCGCCTGTGCCCTGCTCGCCTACGCCTGGCCGGTGATCACCGACTGACCTACCGGGTGCCGCCGCCGCACCCCGCCTGGCCGGTCGACCCGTGCCAAGGTGGCGCGGCCGACCCGGCTGCCGACACCGGGCCCACACCGCGGCTGACGTCGCCGCCCGGCCGGGAGCGAGACGCGTGTGCCACCGTCCGCTCCCGGCCGGGCTGCCGCTCAACACCAGGTCAGTGTCGAGTTGATCCGCGTGACGTTGCTGATCGTGTTGTTCGCGCCACCGCAGGGGCTCTGGGTGATGTTGGTGCCGCTGACGGTCAGGTTCTGCAACCGGATGCCCGAGGAGATCGGGAACTCGGTCCGCGCGGCGATCCGCACCTCGCCACCGCCGGTCACCGTCCCGGACACCCCGGCGATGACGACGTTGTAGCAGTTCTCCACCAGGATCGCGTTGTTCCCGGTGTTCGAGATCGTCACCCGGTCGATGACCGCGCCACCGGACTCGGACACGCAGAAGATCCCCCGACCACCCCCGGACGCGATCACGTTCCCGACCCGGATGTTCGTCGGGTACGAGCTGCCCACCCGGCCGTTGCGGTTGGCCATCCGGAACGCCGCGTACCCGGTCCCGGCCCCGGCGTTCTGCGCGTCGACGGTGCCCACGGTGGCGTTGATCGTGTCGTTGAGCAGCAGGCCGGAGTCCCGGGTGTTGCGCGCGGTGACCGTGCCGATGGTCAGACCGTCCACGCCATACGTCTCCACCCCGTGGGTGCCGGTCCCCGACACGTACACGGTGTCGATGCGGACGTTGCGTACCTTCACCGCCCGGTCCCCACCGTGGTTGTCGATGCGGATGCCCAGCCCCGCCGAGAGCCGCATGTCGATCTGCCCGAGGGTCAGGTTGTTCACGTTGCGCATGAAGATGCCGTACAACGGCGAGCCGGTCAGCGTCAGGTTCTGCACCTCGACGTCGGTGGTGCCCCGCGAGTACACCGGCGCCTGGTCGCCCGAGCCCGAGCCGGTCACGTGATCGTGCCGCACACCGCCACTGTGGTGTACGACGGCAGCGACAACCGGGAACCCGCGCTCACCGACCCGGAGCCGCGCACGACCACCCGCTGCTTCGACGTCCGACCCGCCGACAGCGAGTTCACCGCCGCCTGCATGGCGGACAACATGTCCGAGCCCGAGTAGACAGTGGACGAGCCGTTGCGCGCCGTCCAGGTGCTTCCGTTCAGCACGGCCTCGGCGTTGGTGGACCCGCTGCCGCAGCCGCTGCTCGGTGGTGGCGTGCTGCCGCCACCGACGGCGACCAGCTGCCACTGCTGGTTCGTGCCGTTGAGGTCGGCGTACTGACTGACGCGTCCGCCGTCGGCGGTGGACCGCTCCCAGACCTCGAGTGCCTTGGCGGAGTGCCGGTTGATCAGCCGGATGTAGCCGCCGTCGGAGTCGAGGACCTGGAACTGCTGGTTGGTGGCGTTGAGATCGGACCACTGCCGGAACTCGGCGCCGTCGGCGGTGTTCCACTCCCAGAGGTCGACGACCTTGCCGCTGTGTCGCGCCCTGAGCCGGTAGTAGCCGCTGCCGGAGGAGACGAACTGGAACTGCTGCCACTGGCCGTCGTTGCGGGACCACTGCTGGATCACCGCGCCGTCGGCGGTGGAGGTGTCCCGGACGTCGAGGACCTTGCCGCTGTTGCGGTTGACCAGCACGTAGTAGGCGCTGGTGTCGATGGTGGCCGCCGTCGCCGCGGGCGCGCCGACCACGACGGCGCCGACCGCGCCGACCAGCGTGGTGATCATGGCCAGGAGCATCGCGGTACGCCGACCCCGGCGGGATGGTCCGCCGCTGACCGGTCTGCTGGTGGTGGAGGGCATGTGTCCTCTATTCCAGGTGGAAGGTGGCGGAGGGGTGCTCGGTGCTCGACGTCAGCGCGTCCAGGTAGAGCAGCCCGTCGCGGTGGCGCACGTAGCGGCCCGGGAAGTTCTGTGCCTCCAGGGAGAGCCCGGCGCTGGCGGCCAGGCCGGAGCGGCGGTGGAAGCTCGCGTCGGCGCCGAAGAGGGACGAGCCGTCGTTGCGCTCGACGTACAGGGCGTAGCCACGGTGCCGTAGGTAGTAGCCCGGGAAGTTGGTCGACTCCAGCGACACCGTCGCGCCGCCGGCGAGGCCGGTGACGATGCGGAACTGCGAGTCGGCCAGGTTGGCCACGTTCGGCTCCAGCCGGGCCCGGTAGTCGTAGTGCCGGATGTAGCTGTTGGTCTGGTCGTGTGACCGCAGCCGGACCGGGGTGGCCCCGTCGGGCACCGGGATGCCGAAGTTCGGGGTGCCGTCGGCGTTCCAGTACAGCTTCTGCAGCCGGGTCCGCCGGTTCGGGTCGTTGAGTGGGTCGCCGCTGATGTCGCGGTAGTTGCGGTCGTGATAGACGAGAATGTCGCTCTGTCCGTCCTCGGAGACGGTGAACGAGTTGTGACCGGGGCCGTACTGGCCGGTGGCCGCGTTGCTGGTGAACACCGGGCTGGCGGACTTGCTCCACGAGGCGGCGTCGAGCAGGTTCGCGGTGGCGGAGGCGGTCAGCATGCCGAGGCAGTAGTTGGCGTCCGTGGCGCTGGCCGAGTAGGTCAGGAAGACGCGGCCGTTGCGTTGTACCACCGTCGGTCCCTCGGCCACCCGGTAACCGCGGGTCTCCCAGTCGTACGTCGGCACGACGAGTCGGGTCACCGTGCCGGTGATCTGCCAGGGGTTGGCGCCCATCCGGGCGAGGTAGACGTTGGAGTTGGTGGAGATGCCCGGCTCCTGCTGCGCCCAGGTCAGGTAGCGCACGCCGTTGACGACGAAGGTCGAGGCGTCCAGGCTGAAGGTGTCCCAGGGGGTCGTGATCCGGCCGCGTTCGGTCCAGGAACCGGTGAGCGGGTTGGCGTTGGCGTTCTCCAGCACGTACATCCGGATCCGCCACACGTCATCGGTCCGGCCCGCGGCGAAGTAGACGTACCACCTGTTGTTTATGAAGTGGATCTCCGGTGCCCAGATGTGGGCGCCCATCTCCCCGCTGGTGTGCCGGGTCCAGATGGTCGTCTCCGCCGCCGTCGCCAGCCCCTGCAGGGTGGTCGCCCGGCGCAGCACGATCCGGTCGTACTGCGGGACGGTCGCGGTCAGGTAGTAGTAGCCGTCGGTGTGCCGGAAGATGTGCGGGTCGGCCCGCTGGTTCACCAGCGGGTTGGTGTAACTGACCGCCGGTGCGGCCTGGGCCGGCCCGGCCACCGGCAGTCCGGCGGGGACGGCGAGGACCACCAGCACCGCCGCCACCAGGGAGCGCAGGCGCCGGGGGCGATGGTTGCCGTCGGAGCCGGGTTCGGCGGTCCGCCGGGCGGGGGGATCGGTGTGGTCCGGTGGCAGCGGCATCTGTCCTCCGTGCGGTTGGTGGGCGACCAGCGGTCGGCGCAGGGGTGGTGCCAGCCGACCGCGTGCAGCGACCCGGTTCGCGGCCACGCCGCGCCAGGGAGAGGCGCGAGCCGGCTGGGTGACGGTGGTGTTGCGGCCCGGTAGCGGTCTTAGTGTTGGCGTTAACATTGATGACTGTCAAGGCGTGTTGGCGGCCGACCTGCGCTGCCCTGTGCGGTGCTGTCGGGTAGCCGGTCCGCTCTGGAGCGAGGCGACAATCGACGGCCGGCAGGCTGGCGACGCGGCGGATCGTGCCGGCTGGGGTAGATATGTCCCATACTCATCGCATGCCTCCCGAAAGCGGCAATCCTCCGCTCGTGCGTCAGCCGGGCCGACTGGTGTCCTTCAGCGACGCCGTCTTCGCCATCGCCGTGACGCTGCTCGTGCTGGAGATCCAACCGCCGCGGGATTTCGGGCACCTGCTACCGGGCCTCGGCGGGTTGTGGCCGTCGTACCTGGCCTACGCGCTGAGCTTCCTGCTCATCGGGCAGGTGTGGGTCAACCACCACGTCATGTTCGACCGGGTCCGGCACGTCGACCGTGCGGTCCTGTTCCTCAACACGCTGCTCCTGATGGTCATCGCGTTCCTACCGTTCTCCACGTCGCTCCTCGCCGACGCGCTCCGCGCGGGGCAGGGCCTGCGTACGGCGGTCGTCGGCTACGGCTGCACACTGTGGACGGCAGCGGCCCTGTTCAACCTCATCTGGGCCTACCTCGGCCGGGCCGAGCTGCTGGAGCCCGGCCTCGGCCCCTTCGGTGTCCGGGCCATCCGCCGTCGGTTCGCGCTCGCGCTGCTCTGGATCGGCTCCGGCACCCTCGTCGGCGCGTTCGTGCCGATCGCTGGTGTCGCCATCATCGCCGGCTTCCTGCCCGCCTACTACCTCCCCATCCGGGGCGAGTACGGCGAGCAGGACGCTGCCACCGACCGCCCCGGCTAGCGGCAGTCCTGTCGATCCCCGGTCCAGCCGCAGGCGCTCGCCTGGTCTGACAGCGCTTGCTGAGACCTCCGCACGAGCGTAAGAAGAACACCACCACCGTCGACCCCGGCGCTGATCCGCCGGTCAGGTTCGAAGGAGATGCGTGTGACCACCCCCAGAAGGCTCCGGCTCGTGGTGTCCCTGCTGGTGACGGCGAGCACCGTCCTGATCGGCCCGTCCGCCACCGCCGCACCGGCCGCCACCCCCGAACCCGCCGGGCAGCGCACCTGCGATCCGATCGACCCGACGGCCTGCCTGCTGCCGTTCCCGAACGACTACTTCACCGTCGCGGACCGGACCAGCCCCACCGGCAAACGGGTGCGGTTCGCGGCGACCGCCATGCCCAGCAACGTGCAGGGGGTGCCGATCGAGCCGACGGAATGGAACCGCCAGGACGGGTTCAGCCCCGGCTCGCCGATCCTGGTGCGGGTGCCCGGCCTCGACCCCGTGGCGACCGGCATCGCGCCGGTCACCGACATCGGCCGCTCCCTGGCGCCGGACGCGCCGATCGTGCTGCTCGACGCCCGGACCGGTAGGCGCACGCCGTACTGGGCGGAGCTGGACGCGCACGCCGCCGGCCAACCCGACCGGCAGCTGCTGATCATCCGGCCGGCCGTGGCGTTGGCCGAGGGCACCCGCTACGTGGTCGCTCTGCGTGGGCTACGCGACGGCAGCGGGGCGTTGATCCCGGCGCCAGAGGCGTTCCGGGCGTACGTCGATGACGCCGGCCCGGCTCACCGGGACAGTCGTGCGCCGCAGCTGAGGCGCATCGTCGCCGACCTGGCCCGGGCCGGTGTCGGGCGGCACGGTCTCTACCTTGCCTGGGATTTCACGGTGGCCAGCCGGCACGGTCTGACCGGGCGGATGCTCGCGGTCCGGGACGGCGCCTTCGCCGACCTCGGCCGGGCCGCGCCGTCGTTCACCGTCACCCAGGTGACCGACTACGCGCCGGAGCAGGAGCCGCTGATCGCTCGGCAGGTGACCGGCACCATCGGCGTGCCGTCCTACCTGACCGGCGACGGCGGTCCCGGCTCCCGGCTGCACTACGGGCCGGCCGGCGGCGCGGGAACGCCGCCGACGCCGAACGCTCTACCCACCCCGTCCGGCACCACGGTGGCGGCCGACTTCGTCTGCAACATCCCGCGTAGCGCCTCGGCGGCGAAGCCGGCGCACCTCTCCCTCTACGGCCACGGGCTGCTCGGCAAGCCGACCGAGATCAACGCCGGCAACGTCAGAACCATGTCGAACACTCACAACTTCACCTTCTGCGCGACCAGCTGGATCGGCATGGCCGCCGCCGACGTGCCCTACGTGGCCGGAGCCTTCACCGATCTCAGCGCCTTTCCCGCGGTGGCGGACCGGTTGCAGCAGAGCTTCCTGAACTTCCTCTTCCTGGGCCGCGCGATGATCCATCCGGGTGGGTTCGCCGCCCATCCGGCGTTCCGGGACGGCACCGCCCGGCCGCTGATCAACCGGGCTGGTGGGCTGCACTACGACGGCAACAGTCAGGGCGGCATCAACGGTGGCGCGCTCACCGCCATCGCCCAGGACTGGACCCGGTCGGCGCTCGGCGTGCCGGCGATGAACTATTCCACGCTGCTGCAACGCAGTGTGGACTTCGCTCCGTTCCAGGCCGTGCTGGACGGCAACTACCCGGACCGGGTCGACCAGCAACTGATCCTCGCGCTGCTGCAGATGCTGTGGGACCGGTCCGAGGCCAACGGGTACGCCCAGCACGTGACCGACCGGCCGCTGCCCGGTACCCCGGCGCACCAGGTGCTGATGCACGTGGCCTTCGGCGACCACCAGGTGTCACCCGCGGCGGCGGAGGTGCAGGCCCGCACCATCGGCGCGCGCCTGCACACCCCCGCGCTCGCCGACGGCTGGTCACTGGACGAGCGGCCGTACTGGGGCATCGCGCCGATCCGCGGCTACCCGTACCGGGGGTCGGCGATCGTGATCTGGAACAGCGGCGCGGCCCACGCGCCGCCGCCGACCAACCTGGCGCCGGCCGGGCCGGAGTTCGGCGACGATCCGCACGAGTTCCCCCGCGCGCAGCCCGGTGCCCAGGAACAGAAGGCGGTCTTCCTGCTCACCGGCACTGTCATCGACGTCTGCGCGGGCACCCCCTGCCCGTGACGCGGTGACCGATCACGTCGGACCGGCCCGCCGGGAGCCGAACACCGCTCCTACGGTCTTGGTGTCTTCCCGAGGAGAAGGACCGACATGGTCTTCGCCGCCTCCGGCGCGGGCCCGTCGTTCAGCGAGGACCACCTGCCGGTGGTCTCCAGCACTCTCACCGACGGCACCCAGGTCTGCTACCTGGGTATGCGCGCCACCGCCCGGGACGCTCCGCGACGACCATGGCAACTAGCCGGGTCGACGGGCCAGGACGAGGGGACGGAGCTTGGCCGTGAGTTCCTCGGCGAGCACCAGTTGGTAGTACGTCCCACGGGCCACGCCGTAGACGACCGCCCGACAGGAGTTCACCCGGCCCGGCAGCGTGAACCGGCTGACCTGCTTCCCGGTCCTGGCCTCGAACACCCGGTAGATGAAGCGCGCCGAGCGCAGTTCGGCGGTCGTCCTGGTGCCGTCGCTGCCGCGGTAGGTGCACGTCTCCACCTTCCTGCTCGGGTAGTCGTCGTCGAAGTACTCGCAGATGACGAGCTGGGTGTTCTGCTCCGGGTACATGCCCGGCTGCCACTGGGCCTGCCACTCGGTGGGCAGCTCGGACTCCAACTCCACAGGCGCGTACGAGTGCATGACGAACAGCGCCGCCAGGTGCACGCCAGCCCCGGCGTAGGCCGGACCGTCCGGGTTGTAGGGGCGTACCGCCTTCGGGTTGAAGGTCGAACCGCCGCATGCCTCCTGGTCTGTTCTGATGGTCGGGCGCGGTGGCGGCCAGGTCGGGCTGGCCGCTGTCGAGGCGGACGGTGTAGGTGTCGTCGAGGCCGGGGGCGAGTCCGGCTCGCCGCCGCACGCGCTGAGCCCACCCAGGGCGACGATCAGGGTGAGCAGTTGTGTCAACCGCCGCGAACCGCTCACGCCGCCCCCATCGTCCTGCTGTCGGTCTGCCGGGGCATCGACCGGTGCTCGGGCCGAGCCTGCTGGGTCCGGACGATGGTACCGGCCGTACCGGTCGGGCACCGGCTACCCCGGCGGCTCGATCGCCTCGACGAGGACCTCGAGCAGGTGTCGGTACGGCTGGCCGGTGGCCCGGCTCATGCCCATCTCGCAGGTGCGGTTGCAGGAGGCGTAGGCGTCGTGGTCACGCCGGTTGACCTCGGCGGCCTGGGCCGCTGTGGCACCGGCGGTGACCTCGGGGTGCAGCAGTCCCCGGTCGCCGGCGAAGGCGCAGCAGCCCCAGCTGTCCGGCACGGTGACGGTGTCGGCGACCGCTCGGGCCACGGCGTGCAGGTCGTCGACGCCGCCCAGGTGCACTGTGGAGCAGGTGGGGTGCAGGGCCAGCGAGCCCAGCCGCCGGGGCTGCGGCAGCGCCGGCAGGAGGTGCTCGGCGGTGAAGGTGACACTGTCGACGAAGCGCAGCGCGCGGTACCGGGCCTGGTCCTCCTCGGCCAGCGCGCCGCTGAGCTGGGCCAGTCCGTGGGTACAGGACGACGCGTCGCACACGATGGGCAGCCGGCCCTGGTCGCTGGCGACCCAGAGCGCGGCCAGGGTCCGCTCGGCCATCTCGCGGTGGCCGGCGGGGTAGCCCTTGGACTGCCAGGGCGTCCCGCAGCACAGGCCAGCCGTGCCGCTCGGCACGACGACGGACACCCCGGCCAGGTCGCACAGGCGCAGGAACGCCGCCGCCGAGCCGCCGGACCGGCCGGCCTCCGGTGCGAACACGCTGCCGATGCAGGCGGCGAAGAACACCGCCCGCGCGTCCGGCGCGTCGCGGGGTGCCGGGCGGGGAGCACCACCACGCGGCATGTCGTCGCTCCATCGCGGGACGAGGTCGGTGGCGCCGAGTCCACGGAGCATCCCGGTGGCGGCGCGGGGCAGCGGCGTGGGCACGGCGTGCGCGAGGTTCAGTCCCACCCGGACGCCGGTCACGGCGGCCTTCCAGTGCCGGGCGGCACCAACGGCGGTGCGCTGGGCCCGGGGGCCGTGCCGCTCGGTGCGTAGCCGCTTCATCGCCGCCCCGGTGTCGATGCCGACCGGGCAGGCGGTGACACAGAGGCTGTCCGCCGCGCAGCTGTCCACCGCGGCGTACCCGTAGTCGGTGCTCAGCTCCCGGTGGCGCTCCTCGTCGCCGGCGGCGGCGGCGAGGGCGATCTGCCGCCGCAGGACGATGCGCTGCCGGGGGGTGGTGGTGACGTCGGCGGTGGGGCAGACCGGTTCGCAGTAGCCACACTCGACGCAGGCGTCGAGTTCGGGGTCGACGGTCGGGACCGCCTTGAGCTGCCGCAGGTGCACGGCCGGGTCGTCGTTGAGCAACACACCGGGGTTGAGCAGCCCGCTCGGGTCGCACAACCGTTTGAGTTCGCGCATCACGTCGTACAACTCGTCGCCGTACTGCCGGCGGACGAAGGGGGCCATGGCCCGGCCGGTGCCGTGCTCCGCCTTGAGGGTCCCGCCCTCGGCGAGCACGAGGTCGACCATGTCGTCGGTGAACCGCGCGTAGCGGTCGATCTCGGCCGGTGTGTCGAAGGACTGGGTGAGCATGAAGTGCAGGTTGCCGTCGCGGGCGTGTCCGAAGATCACCGCGTCGGGGTAACCGTGCCTGTCGAACAGGTCGATCAGGCCGTCGCAGGTGCCGGTCAGCCGCGGCATGGGCACCGCGATGTCCTCCAGCAGGGCGGTGGTGCCGGGGGTGCGGGCACCGGCGACGGCGGTGTAGAGGCCCTTGCGCAGGTGCCAGAGTCGGGCCCGTTCGCGGGGGTCGCGGGTCAGCTCGGTGCCGGTGACGGCGGGCAGCCGGTCGAGCACTGTCCGGGCGCCGGCCAGCGTGTCGGCCAGCCGCTCCGCGCTCTCCTCGGCGAACTCCACGAGCAGCGCGGCGTGCCCGGCGACCGGCAGGCCGCGCAGGGCCGGGCTGGCGTCCGGGTCGCGCTGGCTGACCCGCAGCGCGGCCGCGTCCAGCAACTCGGCGGTACGGGCGCCGGCGGCGAGCAGGGCGGGCAGCGCGTCGGTGGCGTCGGTGAGGCGGGGCAGGATCAGCAGGCCGGTGGCGGCGTGGTCGTGGATCTCGACGGTCCGGAACACCGCCTCGGCGACGAAGCCGAGGGTGCCCTCGCTGCCGATCATCAGGTGGGCCAGCATGTCGACCGGGCTGTCGTGGTCGAGCAGCGAGTTGAGTCCGTACCCCATGGTGTTCTTCATCGCGAACAGCCGCTCGATGGTGGCGCGCGACTCCGGTGTCGAGCGCACCCGGTCGCGCAACCGCAGCAGCCCGGCGTGTAGTTCGGGCTCGTCGGCCCGCAGCCGGTCGTCGGCGTCACGCGCGCCGGAGTCGACGACGGTGCCGGACGGGAGCACGAAGCGCAGCGACTCCATGGTGCGGTACGCGTTGTCGGTGGTGCCGCAGGTCATTCCGCTGGAGTTGTTGGCCACCATGCCGCCCACCGTGCAGGCCGCCTCGCTGGCCGGGTCCGGGCCGAGCCGGCGGCGGTAGCGGGCCAGCCGGGCGTTGGCCTGGCGGATGGTCAGGCCGGGCTGGAGCCGGAT
>NZ_JAEVHL010000045.1 GCF_016803395.1 Micromonospora tarensis
TCGGCGCGCGGCGGTTGGGCGGCGCGCGGTGGTTGCGGCACCGGCTCGGGCCAGTCGCCGGCCGACGGTGGGCGGGCGGGCGCCGGCTCGGGCCGGTCGAGCTTGGGCAGGAACGCGGTCGGCTCGTTGGCCTGGTCCCGGTGCCGCCCGTCGCGGCGCTCGTCCGGCCCGCTCACTTGGGCACCGTCGCGAAGCGCAGAGCGGTTGAGTCCTCGAATGCCGGCACTCGCACCGTCGAGGTTGTCTCCTTGTAGCCGAGTTGGTAGTCGTCGACCGCGTCCTTGAACAACCGGACTCCCTCAGAGCTGGCGAGGGCCTGCTGGAGGGCAGCGGGATCGCCGATTGCTACGATCTTGAACGGTGGGGAGTACACCCGGCCATGGAGCAGCAGGGTGTTACCGACGCAGCGTACCGCGCTGGTGGTGAGCACGCGGACGTTCATGATTGACATGGCCTCGGCTCCGCCGGCCCACAGCGCGTTGACCACCGCCTGCACGTCCCCCTGATGCACCACCAGGTCGTCGTTGCTGGCGTCCGACTGGGTCTGGTCCAGCTGTGGCGCGTCGTTCAGCTCGACGGTGACCCCGGGGCCGCTGAGCGCGGTGAACCCGGCGGCCTGGAGGCTGCCCTGGGCGCGATTCTGCTGATCCTTGATCGGGGCGTCCGAGTCGGCCAGCGTGTTGGTCCGTTGCTCGACCTCGTCGCGTAGCGTGGCGGCCCGGCGTTCGCTGGCCGCGACCTGCTCGCGCCGGTCCTCGATGAGTTGGTTGAGCTGGGGTCGCCGGTCCTCGCGCAGGGCGGTGCCGTCGGCGGTGGTCGCGGAGGTGGTGAAGAGCAGTCCAGCCGCGGCGGCGATCAGGGGCACCCCGATCGACCAGCCCGGGCGGCGTTGGCGTGGTCGCCGGGGCAGCAGCCCGGCGGCGGCCCGTCGGAGGACCTTCTGCCAGGAGGTTGCGCCGGATGTGTACTCCACCGAGCGTTCCTTCCGCGTGTCGGGGAACGGTCCGCTCCGGCCGGGCCGGTGATGCGAACAGTCCCGCCTCTTTCGGTCACTCCGCGCACCGGCCTGACCCCATTCGTGGTCCGGACGGGCAATCGGGACTACGCTAACTGTCGAACATTATTGGCCATGGACCGTCGCCCCCGCGCCCGGTTGTCAGGCCGGACGAGGTCGTCACCCCTCTGGAGAGCGTCGTGCCCAAGTCTCAGGTCCGTAAGAAGAAGGTGTACACCCCGCCGACGGACGTCCGTCCGACGACGGCGTCGTCGTCGCGCAAGCCTAGCCCGGTGTGGTTGCCGATCACCGCGGTTGCCTTGATCGTCGCCGGGATCGGCTGGCTGGTCGTCTACTACCTGTCTGAGCAGGAGTACCCGGTCATGGCGTGGGGTTACTGGAACCTCGCGGTCGGCTTCGGAGCGATGGTCGCCTCGCTGGCGTTGCTCTCTCGCTGGCGCTGAGCCGACCGGCCGTCGCATCGGCGGTTCCACGTCACCCCACCGAGCCCCTGTCCGGCAGGATCGGCCGGGGCCCCCTATGGTGTCCGCAGGCAGGGTGGCCTACTGCGAGATGACTCACGTTACTGATGGGTAGCCTTCGCGTAGGCTGCACTGCATGACCAAGCAGGACGAGGTCATCAGGTAGCAGACCGGGGGAGGCCAACTCGATGGGCAGCGTCCAGATCGTCACCACGATCCTCGCGGCCGCCATCACCGCCGTGGCGGTGTGGCTCGCGGCTCGTGCGGTCCTGAAGATGGTGGCAGTCATCCGGCTCGGTCAGCCCGCGCCGGAGCGGTTCACCGACAAGATCGCCCGCACCAGGACGATGCTGGTCGAGACGGCCGGCCACACCCGGATGCTCAAGTGGGGCGTGGTGGGCGCCGCGCACTGGTTCGTGATGGTCGGCTTCGTCGTGCTGTCGCTGCTGGTGCTCGAGGCGTACTTCGAGGTGGTCACCCCGACCGGCGGTCTGCCGATCATCGGGCACTGGACGGTCTTCGGGTTGGCCACCGAGATCATCACCGTACTGGGCCTGGTCGGCATCCTCGTGCTGATGGCGATCCGGCTGCGCAACCGGCCGACCCGGCCGGGCGGACGGTCCCGGTTCACCGGCTCGACGATGTGGCAGGGCTACTTCGTCGAGTGGATCGTGCTGCTGGTCCTGATCTTCGGCCTGCTGATCCGCGGCTTCAAGGTCGCCACCGACCACTTCGAGTACCCGCTCTGGGCCACCCCGGTCAGTCACGCGGTCGGCGCGGTGCTGCCCGACTGGTCGGACGGGGCGAGCGTCGCCGCACTCATCAAGATCGCCATCTCGATGACCTGGCTGATCGTCATCTCGCTGAACGTCACCATGGGCGTCGCCTGGCACCGCTTCCTGGCGTTCCCCAACATCTTCTTCAAGCGTGAGCCGGCCAAACCGGCCGGTTCCGGCCTCGGCGCGCTGCGCCCGATGACCAGCCAGGGCAAGCCGCTCGACTTCGAGGAGGCCGACCCGGAGAAGGACCAGTTCGGCGTCGCCCAGGTCGAACAGTTCAGCTGGAAGGGTCTGCTCGACTTCAGCACCTGCACCGAGTGCGGTCGCTGCCAGTCGCAGTGCCCGGCCTGGAACACCGGCAAGCCGCTCTCGCCCAAGCTGCTCGTGCTGAGCCTACGCGACCACGCCTACGCCAAGGCGCCCTACCTGCTGGCCGGTGGCGGCAAGGACCTCACCGGTGCGGAGAAGGCCACCCAGGCGCAGCTCGCCCACCTGGACGTGCTGTCGCTCGCCGAGGGTGACAAGCCGCTGATCGGCACCGCCGAAGAAGGCGGCGTCATCGACCCGGACGTGCTGTGGTCCTGCACCACCTGCGGCGCCTGCGTCGAGCAGTGCCCGGTGGACATCGAGCACGTGGACCACATCGTCGACATGCGCCGCTACCAGGTGCTGATCGAGTCGAGCTTCCCCTCCGAGGCCGGCGTGATGCTGCGCAACCTGGAGAACAAGGGCAACCCGTGGGGCGCGCCGCAGAACACCCGCGAGGACTGGACCAAGGGTCTCGACTTCGAGGTGCCCCGGGTCGGCGAGGTGGACGACTTCGAGTACCTGTTCTGGGTCGGCTGCGCCGGCGCGTTCGAGGACCGGGCCAAGAAGACCACCCGCGCGGTCGCCACGCTGCTCAACGAGGCCGGCGTGAGCTTCGCGATCCTCGGCGAGGGCGAGACCTGCTCCGGTGACCCGGCCCGCCGGATCGGCAACGAGTTCGTCTTCCAGATGCTCGCCCAGCAGAACGTGGAGACGCTGAACGAGGCGTTCGAGGGTCGGGAGCAGGCCAAGCGCAAGATCGTCGCGACCTGCCCGCACTGCTTCAACACCCTGGGCAACGAGTACGGCCAGCTCGGCGGCGAGTTCGAGGTGGTCCACCACACCCAGCTGCTGGCCCACCTGGTCGCCACCGGCAAGCTCACCCCGGTGCAGCCGGTCGATGGCGGGGTCACCTACCACGACCCCTGCTACCTGGGCCGGCACAACCGCATCTTCGCCGCTCCCCGCGAGGTTCTCGGTGACGCCGTCGAGGGCGAGATCACCGAGATGCCGAGAAACAGCGAGCGCTCCTTCTGCTGCGGTGCCGGCGGTGCCCGGATGTGGATGGAAGAGAAGATCGGCAAGCGGATCAACGTGGACCGGGTCGAGGAGGCAATGGCGACCGGGGCGAAGACGGTCGCCGTCGGCTGCCCGTTCTGTTCGACCATGCTCAACGACGGGGTCAACGGCAAGGGCGCCGGCGAGCAGGTCGAGGTGATCGACGTGGCGAGCGTGCTGCTCCGTTCGGTCAAGCCGGAGCAGCCGCGGGGCAGCCAGGAGACCACGGCGATCGCCGGCTGAGACGCGTACACCTGGTTTTCGAACATCGACGGCGGCGGTCCCTGCGGGCCGCCGCCGCCGTGTAAGAATCTCGCCGAGGTGAGGCGATATCGACGGCCTGCTCTGGACGACGCTGTTGCCGCTGGTCGGCTTCGTCGCGCTGACCGCGGGCAACGCGTTCTTCGTCGCGGCCGAGTTCGCCCTGGTCACCGTCGACCGCGCGGAGATCGACAGGCGGGCCGCCGCCGGCGACCAGGCCGCTCTGACGGTACGCACAGCACTGCGCGAACTCTCCTTCCAGCTCTCCGGGGCGCAGCTCGGCATCACCATCACCGCCCTGCTCACCGGCTATCTGGCCGAACCCGCACTGGCCCGGCTCTTCGCCCCGCTGCTGCGCCCGCTGGCCGGGGAGAGCACCGAGCGGTTCACCCCGTTCCTCGCGTTGGCCCTGGCGACGCTGATCTCCATGCTCTTCGGCGAGCTGGTGCCGAAGAACGCCGCGCTGGCCCGGCCCATGCCGGCGGCGCTGGCCACGGCGGGCCCGATGCACACCTTCTCCCGGACGCTCGGTTGGGTGATCCGGGCGCTGAACGGCTCGGCGAACCGGCTGGTCCGGATGCTCGGCGTCGAGCCGCAGGAGGAGCTGGCCAGCGCCCGATCGCCGGAGGAGCTGGGCCTGCTGGCGGCCATCTCGGCCCGCGCCGGCGCGCTGCCCACGGACACCGCGATGCTGCTGCGCCGGACCATCCGCTTCGGCGACAAACGGGCCGCGGAGGCGATGACCCCCCGGGTGGACGTGGTCGCGCTGCGCGCCACGGCCACCGTGGCCGAGCTGCTTGAGGAGTCCCGGCGGACCGGGCGGACCCGCTTCCCGGTGTACGAGGAGACGCTGGACCTGGTGACCGGGGTGGCCGGGGTGCCCGACGCGCTCGGCGTGCCGGTGGCCGCCCGGTCGTCCACCCGGGTCGGGTCGGTGGCCCGGGAGCCGGTGTACGTGCCGGAGAGCCTGAACCTGGACGGTGTCCTGGCCGCGCTCAGGGCGGCCGGGGCCGACCTGGCCATCGTGGTCGACGAGTACGGCGGCACCGACGGGGTGGTGACGATCGAGGACCTGGTCGAGGAGCTGGTCGGGGAGATCGCCGACGAGTTCGACCCGGCGAGCGTGGACGACACCGGGCCGGTCGAGTTGACGGTGCCCGGCGGGGAACGCACCCTGCTGGTCGACGGGGTGCTCCGCTCCGACGAGGTGGTCGAGCAGACCGGCTTCCGGCTGCCCGAGGGGCCGTACGAGACGTTGGCCGGCTTCCTGATGGCCCGGCTCGGGCACATTCCGCTGGCCGGCGAGACGGTCGAGGCGGAGGGCTGGGAGTTCACCGTGGTGGAGGTGGAGCGGCACCGGATCGAGCAGGTCCGCGTGGTGCGCCCGGCGGATCCGGACGACGATGACTGAACTGCTGGTGACCGTGCTGCTGCTGCTCGGCAACGGGTTCTTCGTGGGCAGCGAGTTCGCGCTCATCGCGTCCCGCCGGACGGTGCTCGAGCCGCTGGCCGTCGGATCGAAACGCGCCCGCTGGGCGTTGTCGGCGATGAACCAGATCCCGTTGATGATCGCCGGGGCGCAGCTCGGCATCACGGTCTGCTCGCTGGGTCTGGGCGCGATCGCCGAGCCGGCGCTGGCGCACCTGCTGGAGCCGCCGTTCCACGCGGCCGGTCTGCCCGAGCGGGCGGTGCACCCGGTGGCCTTCGTGCTGGCGCTGGGCCTGGTGGTGTTCCTGCACACCGTCGTCGGCGAGATGGTGCCGAAGAACATCACGCTGGCCGGTCCGGAGGTCTCCGCGCTCTGGCTCGGCCCGGCGATGCTGGCGTTCTGCGTGGCCACCAAACCGCTGCTGCTGGCGATGAAATGGGCGGCCCGTCGGGTGCTCGCACTCTGGCGCATCGAGGCGTCCGAGGCGGTCAAGACGGTGTTCACCGCCGCCGAGTTGGCCGGCCTGGTCTCCCAGGCGCGTACCGAGGGGCTGCTCGACGCGGAGCAGCACGCCCGGATCACCGGAGCGCTGGCCCTGCACGCGCGGACCGCGGCCGACGCGCTGCAACAGTGGTCGACGGTGGTGACGGTGGCCGAGGACGTCTCACCGGCGTCGCTGGAGGTGTTGGCGACCCGGACCGGCCGGTCCCGCTTCCCGGTGGTGCAGCGGTCGACCCGTCGGGTGCTCGGCTTCGTGCACGTCAAGGACGTGCTCGGGTACGCCGGGCAGGCCCGCCGGTCCCCGGTGCCGGCCCGCGTCTACCGCCCGCTGGCGGTGGTGCCGCCGGAACGTACGCTGGCCGACCTGCTGCTGGCCATGCGTCGCGAGCGGCGGCACATGGTGCTGGTCAGCGACGGCCGGCGGCCTCTCGGGGTGGTCACCCTCGATGATGTATTGACCGCAATCGTTGGTTGACAGACCGATACCCTTGGTGCGCAAGCGGTTGCACGACAGTGATGGTTCCGGCCCTCGCCTTGATTACCGACCGGAGCTTCCCTAATGTGAGGCACCGACCGCTGTGGGTCGTCTGCCTCGGCCCTTCCGCACGCGAGGCGCCCGGCGGTCGGTTGCAAAGGAGTCGGTGCCGGTGGCAACCATGCCCCCTCATCGTCACGACCTGAATGCGTCTGCTCGCTCCGGTGGTCTGCGTCGCGTCGCCCACCGTCTGCTCGTCCTGGTCGCCGCCGCCGCGGTCGGAGCCGGTCTGCTGGCCGCGCCGGCACAGGCCGAGCCCACGGTCGACGAGATCGAGGCGCAGATCGACAAGAAGTGGGAGCAGTTGGAGCCCACTATCGAGCAGTACAACAAGGTCCGGGCGCAGCTGAAGGTCAATCGGCAGAAGTCGGCGGACCTGCAGAAGAAGATCGAGCCGTTGGCGCTACAGAGTGAGCTGGCGCTGAACCGCGTCGGCGATCTCGCGTCCCGCTACTACATCTCGGGCCCGTCGTACGACATCGGCGCGCTGCTGGTCAGCGCCAAGCCGGACACGCTCACCGAGCAGCTCACCCTCCTCGACCGATTGGCCGCGCAGGAGCGCAAGGAGGTCGAGGGTGTGCTGGCCGTGCGGGCCAAGTACGACGGCGAGAAGCAGAAGCTGGACACGCTGATCACCACCCAGACCAAGCAGCAGAACGAGCTGGCGGCCAAGAAGAAGCAGATCGACGCCGAGATCAAGCAGCTCGAGGCGTCGATGCCGAAGACCACTGTGGTGACCGCGGCCTGCCCGACCATCAACGGAGTGGTCAGCGCCGCCGCCCGGACCGCGATCAGGACCGCCTGCGGCAAGGTCGGCAAGCCGTACGTCTGGGGTGCCACCGGCCCGAACTCGTTCGACTGCTCGGGGTTGACCCAGTTCGCCTACAAGGCCGCCGGCATCTACCTCACCCACCACACCGGTGACCAGTGGAACGAGGGCAAGGCCATCTCGCGGGCCGACGCCCGCCCCGGTGACCTGGTCTTCTTCTTCTCCGGCCTGAGTCATGTCGGGCTCTATCTGGGCAACAACCAGATGGTGCACGCACCACGTGCCGGCAAACCGGTGCAGGTGTCCAGCATCAACACGATGCCCGTCGCCGGGTTCCGCAGACCCGGCTGATCCACCTCGCGCAGCAGAACGGCCCCCGGTCCTCGACGGGGGCGTTCTGGTCTTCAGCGGGGCGCGCCCAACGGGGACGGCAGCAGCTGCACGTCGGCGAGGTCGACGTACATGATCCGGTGGCCGAACTGGATCTGCGCGTAGCGGTTCTTGCCGCGGATCACCGTCCAGTCACCGGGCGAGGAGCCGTCGATCGTGCTGGCCCGGTAGTACTCACCGGCCAGCACCGCGCCGACGGCGTACCGCTGCCCGGCGGCCAGCGTGTACTGCAACGGCGAGATCGTCTGGTAGGGCACCCCGTCCGGGTACGCCGCCTGCTCCGGGTACGCCCGTCCGTACACCGGAACGGTGGCCCGGCCGGGCTTCGGGGTGGCCACCACGCCGACTGTCCAACTGGCGGTCGGCGCGGACGGCGGGTTGTGGAACCAGGCCCGCTGCCCGAGGTACCAGATGGCTGTCCAGTCGCCCTGCCGTCCGGCCAGCGCGTACGTCTGCCCGGCGGAGGCCCGGGCACCGTGGTCCGACACCTCCATCGTGTTCGGGGTGCCGTCCGGGCGGAGCGCGATGTCGTTGACCAGCGGCGCGTCGGCGGACGGCGCGCTACGCAGCAGCACCGACGAGGAGCCGCGCGCCGGGCACGCCACACCGGGGGTGACGCAGCCGGTGAACGCCGGCTGGTTGGTGGCGTAGTCGGGGTCGATCCGGACCAGCCCGGTGGCCGGGGTGCCGGTGTCGAGTCGAGGCGCGTGCAACAGGTCGAAATAGTGCGTCCAGTCCCAGTACGGGCCCGGGTCCCAGTGCATTCCCCGTACCGTCGAGGCGACGGTGCCGGGCACGTTGTCGTGGCCGATGATGTGCTGGCGGTCCAGCGGAATGCCCAACCGGAGCGCCAGGTGCCGGACCAGTTTCGCCGAGGTCCGGTACATCGCCTCGGTGTACCAGGTGCCCTGCGCCGCGAAACCCTCGTGCTCCAGACCGATCGCCTTGGCGTTGACGTACCAGTTGCCGGCGTGCCAGGCGACGTCCTTGGTCTGCACGTGCTGGGCGACGTGCCCGTCCACCGACCGCAGCGAGTAGTGCCAGCTCACGTAGGTCGGGTCCTGGACGAGTTTCAGTGTCGTCGCCCAACTCGCCTCGGTGTCGTGGATGACTATGTATTCGATCTTCTGCCGTGCGGGCCGGTCGGACAGGTCGTGGTTGCCGTAGTCCCCGTCGCCGAACGCCTGGTAGGGCGCGGGGATCCACTCGCAGGAGATGGTGCGTGGGCACTCCAGCCCGTCCGGGCGGGCCAGGCGGCGCAGGCCCAACCGGTCCAACCAGGAACGGTCGGGCCGTACCGCGCGCGCCGCCAGGGTGACCCGCTGGCCGTCGTCGGTCACCCGGGACTCGCCCGCGCCGATGGTGGTGAAGACCTCGTCGGCGAAGGCCGCGGCGGCGTCGGCGCTGTCCGCGCCGGAGTAGCGGGCCACCGCGCCGTACCAGGCGGCCGGATCGGTGTCGGCGCCGACCGGCGCGCCCAGCTCCCGTTGGTACGCGCTCAGCAGCGCGGCCCCACCCCGGATGTTGACGTCCGGATCGGTGCGCAGTGCGTCGGGGGCGGCGCCGGTCAGCGTGGCCGCGGCGTCCACGGTCTGCAACGCGGCGGTGGACGGCCCGGGAGCCTCGACCGGCCGGGGGGTGGGCACCCGGGCCGGCCGGGACTCGTCGCCGCGTGGGTCCTCGGCGGCGGTGTCGTGGTGGCCGCGCCCGGGTAGGGCAGCCACGTGCCGGGCGTCGGTCAGGTGCATCGGGCCGTAGCCGCCACTGGTGCTCGGTGTGCCGGCGTTGCTGTTCCAGCGGGACTCCAGATAGGAGACGCCGAGTAGCACGACGGGCGGTACGCCGTGCTCGGTCGCCGCGGCGGCGTACTGCTGCTGGCGGTCGGTGGTGGGCGCGGCGGCGACCGCCGGGCCGCTGGACAGTGGCATCGCGCCACCGGCAGCGACCACGGCCACGGCGAGCAGCGCGCGCGAGCGGGTCGTCAGGGTTGAATGGTGCATCGAGCCCCCTAGATTCTCGGACAGGGTCAGGTCACCATCGCGCCGCGCGGGAGGCCACGTCAATACCTTTCTATTTACCGAAGCGTGTGGAAAAAAATCTTCACGCACGGTCGGTGACCGCACCTAATCGGTACGGAGTGTCACGGCCGCGCGGGTTGCGGATCGGTAACGAGCGTCTCTACTCTGGTCATTCGTCGGCCCGACAGCAGCTCCGCCCAGCCCGGGCGGTAACGGACCGACACCGCCGAGTCGTTTCCGAGCGAACCGGGGACCCAGGTCCCTCGGGGTGAATCCGCAGCCACTGCGGTAGGGCGCCGACTTCCCGCCCGAACCCGTCAGCTAACCCGGTAGGCGGTCAGGAAGAAGGAGTACGGAACCCCGGTGGCACTCCATGCCCCGCGGCCGTCGTCCGGGCGGTCGGCACCAGCCGACCGCCGTCGATCGTGCCGCGCCCACGCTGGTCCCGCTTCACCACAGTTCTCGCCGCGCTGGCCGGCCTCGCCGTCGTGCTCACCGGCAGCGCCACGGCCGCCCACGCCGACCCGTCCGTCGCCGAGATCGAGCGCCAGATCGACGCCGACTGGAACAAGCTCGAACCGATCATCGAACGGCACAACGCCACCCGGGCCGACCTCGCCGTCAAGCGCAGGCAGGCGGACGCGCTGGCCGCCCGGATCGCGCCGCTGGAGCGTCAGGTCGACGCCGCGATGGACAAGGTCAGCGCCTTGGCCGTGCGCGCCTACAAGGGCGAGAACGTCTCGACCGTCAACGCGATGCTGGGCAGCCGGTCACCCAGCGAGGTGGTCGTCCAGCTCGAAATGCTCGACCGGTTCGCGCACAACCAGCAGAAGGACGTCCGCCAGGTGGCCGACCTGCGCGACGAGCTGGCCGCGCAGAAGGCGCCGCTGGACGAGATGGTGGCCCAGCTGACCCGCACCGAGGCCCAGCTGGCGGCGAAGAAGAAGCAGATCAACGAGGAGATCGACCGCCTACAGAAGCTGCGCCTCAAGGTGTACGGCAACGGTGGCGGCGGCCCGCTGCGTCCGGCGCCCTGCCCGGGCAGCTATCCCGGCGGCGCCGCGGGCACCGCTGTCAAGTTCGCCTGCGCGCAGATCGGCAAGCCCTACGTCTGGGGTGCCGAGGGTCCGAACTCGTACGACTGCTCCGGGTTGATGCTGGCGGCCTGGGCGAAGGCCGGCGTGTCGCTGCCGCACAACGCCGCCGCGCAGAGCCGGGTCACCAAGGACGTCAGCAGGGGCGACCTGCGCCCGGGCGACCTGGTCTTCTACTACAGCGACATCCACCACGTCGGCATGTACGTCGGCGGCGGCTGGGTGGTGCACGCCTCGCAGGCCGGCCAACCGATCAAGATGAAGAAGGTCGACGACGGCCCGATCCACAGCTACGGCCGCCCGGGCTGACCGGGTGATGACGAGGGCCCGCCGCGACGGATCGCAGCGGGCCCTCGTCCTGTCCTGACCGGTCAGCGGGTGGGCCAGGTGCGCCAGTGCTGCCAGGCGCGGCTGGGCGTCGGCCCGCGCTGACCCTGGTAGCGCGAACCGTAGACCACCGAACCGTACGGGTGCTCGGCCGGCGAGGAGAGCCGGAAGATGCAGAGCTGGCCGATCTTCATCCCCGGCCAGAGGGTGATCGGCAGGTTCGCCACGTTCGAGAGTTCCAGCGTGACGTGACCGGAGAAGCCGGGGTCGATGAAGCCGGCGGTGGAGTGCGTGAGCAGCCCGAGCCGGCCCAGTGAGCTCTTGCCCTCCAGTCGGCCGGCGAGCTGGTCACCCAGCGAGATGACCTCCAGCGTCGAGGCGAGCACGAACTCGCCCGGGTGCAGCACGAACGGCTCGCCGTCCGGCACCTCGACCACCGAGGTCAGGTCGTCCTGCTGCATCGCGGGGTCGATGTGGGTGTAGAGGTGGTTGTTGAAGACCCGGAACAGCCGGTCAAGTCGGACGTCGATGCTCGACGGTTGGACCAGGGTGGGCTCGAACGGTTCCAGGCCCAGCGTGCCGGCCTTGATCTCGGAGACCAGGTCGCGGTCGGAGAGCAGCATCGGACAACCATAGCGTTCCCGTGAGCGGCCGGATTCGGTGCCGGTGACCAGCGCGTCGAGGTCGCTGCTAGTACATTTGTTCGATAGAATGCCCGCATGGCTTCCTGGTCCGAATTCGCCGCCGACGAGCCCCGACTCGCCGACGGGATCCGCGTTCTCCTCCAGCAGTACGGGCCGGGCTTCGGCTACCTGGCCACGGTCCGCGCCGACGGCGGGCCCCGCGTCCATCCGGTCTCCCCGGTGATCACCGACGAGGGTCTCTTCTGCTTCGTCATCGACTCTCCGAAGCGCCGCGACCTCGAACGCGACGGTCGTTACGCGCTGCACTCGTTCCCGCCGGAGGAGAGCGACGACGAGGCGTACGTGGCGGGGCGCGCCCGGCCGGTCACCGACCCGGTGCGGGTGGCCCGACTCGCCCAGAGCGCCCGGGCGGAGCCGCAGGTCGACTGGCGGCTGTTCGAGTTCACCATCGACGTGGCGATGCTCACCCGCCGCGAGCAGCACACCGCGGGCATCCCGGGTCTCGCGCCCGCCCGCCCGGCCGTCCGGGTCTGGCTCGACCCACACGCCCCGTCGGCGGTGGCCACCCCGGTCGCCGTGCCGCAGACCCGCCCGGCCCGCCTCAACCGTGACGTCCACTGCACGGCCGCCTGACTCCCCGATGCCGCCTGGTGCCGGCTCCGTCCAGACGGAGCCGGCACGCCCCTGCCCGCCCCGCCCGTCCGGCCCGGGCATGATCGACTCGGTTTCAAGGAAGTCGCGGTGTCCCGGCGGTTCGGAGGCCCCGACTTTCAGGAACCCGAGTGGATCAGCGGCGGGCAGGGGTGCCTGGGTGCACAGGTCCGACGACTCGGGTACAGTGGTGCCGCTTGCGGGTGTAGTTCAATGGCAGAACATCAGCTTCCCAAGCTGACAGTGCGGGTTCGATTCCCGTCACCCGCTCCACGTACGGAACGCCCTGGTCAGGACAGCTGTCCTGCCAGGGGCTTTTGTGGTTCTAGGTCGTGCTGGAACAGGGATGGGCCATTAACGGGCTGCCCTCCAGGGAAGGTCGCAGCACCGGATGTGATCCCCGGGCCGCTGCCGCTCCCACGCCCGCCATGCGACGCGCCCGGCAGCTGGCGCGGGTAGCGGGGACTCCGGGCCGGCGCACCCGGTAGCGCCGAGTGCAATCGAGGTGCGTGGGCCGGCAGCCGGCCGGGGCGCGACCGGGCCATGGCGGCAGGTGCGACGAGCGTCGTGGCGCCGATGGACTCGCCTGACGGGCGGCTCCACTACGCGTGGGTCCGCGACCCCGACGGTCACCAGGTCAAGTTCGTACAGAAGGTGTGAGCGCTGTCGTCACCGCTCGCGGCGAGCGCCGGCCAACAGGTCGGAGACGATGGGGAGGTCGGCCCGGCTGGCAGGTATGCCGGCCAGAAGCCCCAGCGATCTATGCACCATCCGTCGGCAGCGCGCGGTTCAGGAGCACCACCGGGATCTGCCGGCTGCTGCGCTGCTGGTACGCCGCGTACTCCGACCTGGCCGACACCATCAACCGCCACAGCCGTGGACGTTCCTCGGCAGTGGTGGGACACGCGTACGCGGTGAAATTCTCTGGGCCGACCTGCACCGTGACGTACGGGTGGACGAGCAGGTTGAGGTACCACGCGGGGTGCTGGTCCGCGCCCCGGTTGGAGGCGGCCACGACGTAGCGGTCGCCGTCGCGTTCGTAGACGAGCGCGGTGTGGCGCAGCTCGCCGCTCCGCCGGCCCCGGGTGGTCAGGAGCAGGTCGTTGACGCCGGGTCGGGGCTGGCCGCCGGTCTCCTCGAAACGAGGGATGTGCGTTGCGACCCAGGCGTTCGGGCTGTGGTGGACAGTGGGCATCACGCCTCCCGCACGATCGCGACGGCACGGTGGTGGCGGGCTGCCTCGATCTCGTCGAGCAGCGCGATGGCGAAGTCCGGATAACTGATCCGGCTGGTCGGGTCGCCGTGGTCGGCGAACAGGTAGCGGCCGGTGCGCGCGCCGTGGTGGTCGAAGTCGCCGGCGGGGGCCAGGTAGGCCCAGTCGAGGTCGCAGGTCCTCAGTTCCTCCAGGCCCGCGGCGTGGCCGAGGTAGAAGGACCGGTACTCGTTCGGGTAGCCGGGCTCGTCCATCAGCGCCGCGCCAGACTCCCCGGGCAGGATCGCGGCGAGGCCGACCACCACCAGGCGGCGGACGTCCGCTTTCGCCAGACCGGTGGCCAGGGCGCGGGACGACGCGGTGAAGAAGTCGTGTGGTGGCATCGACAGGTCCACGGCGGCCCCGATGGCGGCGTCGTGTCCGGCGACCGCCCGCGCGATGCTCGCGGCGTCGGTGACGTCGCCGGCGACCACCCGCGCGTCGGTCAGGTCGCTGTGGCCCGTGAGGTCACGCACCACGGCGGTGCTCGGATACCTGAGCGACGATCTCGACGAGGCGCGACGGCATCATCTTTCGTCGTGCGAGGCGGCGGCCGAGACGGGGCACGCGCCCTCGATCGCACGGGTACTCGTCGGAGTCGCGGATCTCGCGCTGCGCCGGGACCGGTACGTGGAGGCCGCGCGGCTGCTCGCGGCGGGCACCGCCGTGCGGGGCCGGCCGGATCACTCCCAGCCGGACGTGGCCCGGATCGAGCAGGCGGTGCGGCGCCGCCTCGGCGAAGAGGGCTTCGCGGAGGCGGCGCTCGAGGGCACTCGGACGAGCTGGAGGGAGTTGGTCGCGGTCACGCTCGCTTGGTGAAGGTGGACCGCGCCCACAGGTAGCCGACGAGTGCGATGGCGACGCACCAGGCCAGGGCGGGGATCACGTCGCCGGCCGACGGCGTGCCGTTGAGGAGTCCCCGCAGCGTCTCGATGATCGGCGTGAAGGGCTGGTACTCCGCGAACTCCCGGAGACCGGGCCCCATCTTGTCCGCCGGCACGATCGCGCTGCTGAAGAACGGCAGCATGACCAACGGTACGGAGGCCAGCCCGGCCGTCTCCGGCGACTTCGCCGACAGGCCCAGGGCGACCGTCAGCCAACCCGCGGCGACGCCGAGCAGCACGATGACGCCGATCGCGCCGAGCCAGCCGACAAGGCTCGCCGCCGGGCTGAACCCGAGCAGGAACGCCACCCCGACCAGGGCCGCGATGGCGACCAGGTTGGTCAGCACGCTGGCGACGACGTGGCCGGTCAGCACCGCGCCACGGGAGACGTGCATGACCTTGAACCGGTTGATGATGCCCTTCGTCATGTCGGAGTTGACCGCCGTCGCGGTGGACCCCAACCCGTAGCAGACCGCCAACAGCATCAGGCCGGGAGTGGCGTAGTCGATGTAGTCGACGCCGACGTTGAAGGCGTCACCGAACATGTAGACGAACATCAACATGATGACGATCGGCATCAGGACCGCGTTGAACACCGAGGTCGGGTTGCGGGCGATGTGCTTGAAGTTGCGACGCAACATGACGATCGAGTGGGACTTGGCGCTCATTTCGCGGAAACCTCCTGGGTGCGGTTGCCCGTCAGGGCGAGGAAGACGTCGTCGAGGTCCGGGGTCTGCACGGAAAATCCCTCGGCGTTGATCGCGTACTCGTCGAGCCGGTCCAGCAGGGCACGCAGCGAGGCCGTCCCGCCGTCGCTGGGAACCCGCAGGGCCAGCGCGTCGTCGTCGCGCGTGGAGCCGGTGAGCACCCGGGCTGCCGCGTCGAGTTCCGCGACGGTGGCGAACCGGAGTCGAACGTGCGTGCCGGGGATCTGGCGCTTGAGCTCGTCGGGCGTGCCCTGGGCGACCAGGCGGCCCTGGTCGAGCACGGCGATCCGGTCGGCGAGCTGGTCGGCTTCCTCGAGGTACTGGGTGGTGAGGAAGATCGTCACTCCGTCGTCCACCAGGTCCCGGATGATCGACCACATGGTGCGGCGGCTCCGCGGGTCGAGGCCCGTCGTCGGCTCGTCCAGGAAGATGATGCGCGGGTCGCCGACCAGCGTCATCGCCAGATCCAGCTTGCGGCGCATCCCGCCGGAGTAGGTCGACACCGGCTTCTGTGCCGACCCGACCAGGTCGAACCGCTCCAGCAGCTCCGCGACGACCCGCTTGCCGTCCCTGGCGGGCAACTGACCGAGGTCCACCATCAGTTGCAGGTTCTCCTGGCCGGTCAGCAACTCGTCCACCGCCGCGAACTGGCCGGTGACGCCGATCGCCGCGCGTACCGCCTTGGCCTGGGTGGCGGCGTCGTGCCCGGCCACACGTACGGTCCCGGCGTCGGCCCGCACCAACGTCGTCAGCACGTTCACCGTCGTCGTCTTACCTGCGCCGTTCGGGCCGAGTAGGGAGAAGATCGTGCCCGCCTGGACGTCCAGGTCGATGCCATCGAGCACGACCTTGTCCTGGTAGGCCTTCCGCAGTCCGGAGACCGCAATCGCTGAACTCGTCATGTGACCACCATCGGTGGCCGACCTGTCACCCCCCTGACATGGTCCTGACACGGTCACTGACGCCGGTTCGGGCCCGCGGCGGCGCGTCGGGTGGTTCCGGCCGCACCTCCGCTCGGACTAGTGTCCGGCGTGGAGGTGGTCCGTGTTCACCGAGGCCTTCCCGATCGTGACGACACCTGACCTGCCGCGACTGATCGCGTTCTACCAGGACGTGGTCGGCTTCGAGCTGACCTACCGGTTCCCCGAGGAGGGCGTTCCGGAGTTCGTCGCCCTCCGGCTGGGCAGCAGCGAACTCGGCCTGGCCGCCAACCCGGAGGCCGGCGGGCCGGCCGACTCGCACCGGTGGGAGCTGTGCGTCTACGCCGACGACTGCGATGCCGCCGTGAACACCCTGCGCGCAGGCGGTGCGAGGGTCACCGAAGAGCCGGTCGACCAGCCGTGGGGTGAGCGGTCCGCCCGGGTCACGGACCCCGACGGCAACCGCCTGTTGGTGCTGTCCCGCCTGCCGTGATCACGACGGCCGTCACCGTTTCCAGAACAGCAGGTGGGTTACTCCGCTGGGGCTGGGCACCGATTCGAGGTGGAAGCGGTCGAGCAACTCGCTGGGGCTGTCCCACAGGCGTTCGCCCCGGTGCAGGTCGACGGGCGCGACGACGATGTGCATCGTGTCGACCAGATCGGCCTCGATGAACTCGCGGATGGTCGCCACCCCACCACCGAGGCGTACGTCCCGACCGGCGGCTGCCTGCTTCGCCTGGGCCAGCGCCTCGGCCGGGCTGGCGTCGAGGAAGTGGAACGTGGTGTCGGCCAGGGTGAACGACGGCCGCTCGTGGTGGGTGAGCACGAAGACCGGCGTGTGGAACGGGGGGTTGTCCCCCCACCACCCCTGCCACTCGTGGTTCTCCCAGGGGCCACGCTGGGGGCCGAACTTGTTGCGACCCATGATCTCGGCACCGATGTTGCACTCGGCGTCGCGGGTCAGGTAGTCGTCCAGGCCGCGACTGCCACCCGGCTCGGTGCGATACACGAAGCTGGCGGTGGCCGAACGCCAGGAGAACAACGGGTCGGGGTCCGCGTGGCCGAAGGGTCGTTCCAGGCTCTGCCCCTCCCCGGTGCCGAACCCGTCGCGCGAAACGTTGAAGCACTGCACCCGTAACAGTTGCGGCATGGTGTCCCTCCTTCGGTTCGATGAGCCGTGGTCAGTTGATGGTCTTCGTCGGCCCGCCGCCGCTGCCCCGATCGTCGAGCAGGAGCGGGGCGCGACCACGCACCGCGTACCGGATGTGGGTGACCTCCGGGTCGTGGATGACGCAAGTGGGGTTCAGCTCGATCGCCTCCTTGTCGCCCAGGTCGAGGTCCGCGTCGAACAGTCGCAGACCGGTGCCGAGCACGACCGGGACGATGTGCAGCTCCAACTCGTCGAGCAGACCAGCCTTGATCACCTGCCGTACCAGGCTGCCGCCCCCGGCCACCGCGACGTTCTTGCCGCCGGCTACCGCGCGCGCCTGCTCGACGGCGCTGGCCACGCCATCCGTGACGTAGGTGAAGCTGGTGCCCCCACCGCGCAGCAGCGGCTGGCGTGGGCGGTGGGTGACGACGAAGACCGGTGCGCGGAACGGCGGCACCTCGCCCCAGGGCAGCTCACCCCCGTCGAACATCCGACGCCCCATCACGTACGCGCCGGCGGCCGAGAACGACTCGGCGACCACCTCCGAGTTGGCGTCCTGGTCGCCACCGGCGAAGCCCTGTCGTTCTCGCCAGGCCATCGCGTTGCTCACCCAGCGGGTGACCCGGAAGAAGCCGGCAGCCTCGGTCGACTCCATCCAGTCGCCGTCGCCCTCGCCGTCGAAGCGTGGGCCGGCGTAGAACCCGTCCACCGACACCGACAGCTGTGCGGTCACCTTCGTCATCGCGGTTGGTCCTTTCCTCTGGTGGCACCTGTTCAGGTGTCACTCACCGAGGGGTCGGAACCGAACGGGACGACCCTACCGGGAAGCCGTGTGACGTGGGTCACTCGCGACCTCGGCTGCCAGGCACCACGTACCGGCGCGTTCCGGGTCGCGTGACCAGCGCACCCGCGGCAGCTCCTCGGGCCGGGGCGGCCAGTCGCGGTAATCCGCGGACCGGGGCCGGTCGGGATGCGGAACGGCCGGTCTAGCCGGCGGGTTGCCTGAGCCACGAGGTGCCGGATGGCGCGTAGCCGTGGCGGCGGTAGAAGCGCACCGCGTCGGCGTTCTGGTGGTGGATGCCCGCCGACAGGTTCATGATCCCGTGTTGGCTCGCCCACCGGTCCGCCGCGTCGAGCAGCGCCGAGCCGACCCCCCGGCCCCGGGCCTCGCTCAGCACCACCGTGTGGATCTGCGCCGACGGCTCGGGGCGCAGGATCTGGTGTGCGGGCGGTTCGGGCAGGCGCAGCACCTCGACCATCCCGAGGACCTGCCCGCAGTGCTCGGCCACGAGAACGGCGTTCCGGCCGGCCTCCTCGCCGAGGACGGCGGTGAAGTGCTTGATGACCGCCTCGCGCTGCGGCAACCGGTAGGTGTCGGGGTCGAGGGCGAGGTGCGCCTCGGCGTTCGCCAGGCGCAGTTCCACCAGCGCCGGCAGGTCGGAAGGGCTCGCCGGCCGCACGGCCGGCCCGGTCCTCGGCATGACCGTGATGCTAGGGCGGCCAGGTCCGCCACGGCTAGGCTGGCGATCATGCGGATTGGCATCGTGATCCTGCCGGACCAGCGTTGGACGGAGTCGCAGCGTCGTTGGCGGCAGGTCGACGAGTGGGGCTTCGACCACGCCTGGACGTACGACCACCTGGGCTGGCGGGACCTGGTCGACGGCCCGTGGTTCGACTCGATGTCCACGCTGACCGCCGCGGCCACGGTGACGTCCCGGATTCGGCTGGGCACCCTCGTGGCGTCGCCGAACTTCCGGCATCCGGCCGCGTTCGCCCGGCAGATCACCACTGTGGACGACGTCTCCGCCGGTCGACTGCTGCTCGGTCTGGGCGCGGGCGGCATCGGCTTCGACTCGGCGGTGCTCGGCGGCGAGACACTGCCGCCTCGGCAGCGGGTCGACCGGTTCGCCGAGTTCATCGAACTGCTGGACCTGATCCTGCGGGAGGACGGCACCACCTGGCGTGGTGACTGGTTCGCCGCGGTGGACGCCCGCAACAACCCCGGCTGCGTGCAGCGGCCCCGGGTGCCGTTCGTGGTGGCCGCCAACGGCCCCCGGTCGATGCGGTTGGTGGCCCGCTTCGGGCAGGGGTGGGTGACCACCGGCACGGGTGACGACAACGACCTGGCGGGCTGGTGGGCCAGCGTGTCGGCGCTGTCCGCGCGGATGGACCGGGCACTGGACGAGGCCGGTCGCGACCCGGCCAGCCTCGACCGCTACCTGTCGCTGGACGCGGCACCGGTCTTCTCGCTCAGCAGCGCGCAGTTCTTCGCCGACCAGGTGGGCCGGGCCGCCGAGCTGGGCTTCACCGACGTGGTGACGCACTGGCCCCGGGCCAGCAGTTGGTACGCCGGCGACGAGGCCATCCTGGTGGACGTGGCGACGCGACTGCTGCCACAACTGCGCGGCTGAGCACGCCGCAGCCATCCCCGGCGGAAACCCAGCAGCCGCACCCGGCCGGGGCGCCGCCTCAGGTGCCGAGGTCGCCGCTCGCCACGCCGCCCGCACCGGCGGAGACCAGGCGTAGCCGGAGGCAGACGATCGGGGTGTCGCCGTCCACCGGCGTGCCGAGCCGCGCCCAGTGGGCCGAGTGCCCGGCCCGCCACTCCTCGATCGAGCGGTCACCCTCACCCTCGGCGCGGGCGAACTCCCAGGGCACGTCGGCGAACCGGACCACCTCGACTCCGGTGATCTCGACGACGCCGGCCAGTGCGTCGTCGTCGTCGACCAGGGCCAGTCGTTCGCCGACGCGCTCCAACTCCTCGCCTTCCTCCGCGTACTCGGCGAGCCGGCCGGCGGTCGCGGTCTTCACGCCGGCCAGCACCAGCGTGTTGAGGGTTGCTCGCAACTCGCCGGGGGTGCCGAGGGCGAGGGTGCGTAGTTCGCCGATCCGAGGCCACATCCTGCCGAGGCTAGGCCAGCCCGGCCCGAGCCGCCGCCGCAATACGATTGGCCCTGCTCAGATCAGCTGGCCGGCGTAGCCGGGTGCGGTGAGCAACCGGTCGTCCGCGGTGGTGGCATGCGCGTCGAGGACCGCGTCGGCCAGCTTGACCACGTGCTCGTCGCCGTGCCGCGCCGCGCGGGCGAAGACCTCGGCCGGGGTCCCGGGGGTCACGGCCGGCGGCGCGATCCCGTCGGTCGGGGCGTACACCGAGGTGATGGCCGCCGTCGCGGCCCAGGCCGCGGCGAGGCTCGGCGCCCACAGCGCCCGGTCCAGTGCCGGCAGGGTACGCAGCACCGCGGTCGGCGCGGTTACCGCGTGCACCAGCATGACCGGTTCGGCGTGCCCGAACCGCAGGTAGTCCAGGCCGGCCCGGTGCACCAACGTGGTGAGCCCACGCTGCGCCTCGGCCGGGCTCCGCGCGGGGCGCAGGGTGGTGAGCGCCGGCTCCCACCGGGGTACGGCCGGCAGCCGGCCCAGCCGATCCCGGACGCCCCCGGTCTGGTCGTCGATCCGGGGCAGCCCGGCCAGCGCGGCGTCCACGTCCACGTCGGTTCCGTCCGTTTCCGGCCGGCCCGGATCCTCGGCGAAGAGCTGTTCGGTGCCGGGGACGGGCAGCCAGCGGGCCGCCCAGTAGCCGAGCGCCTGGCCCAACTCGGCGAGCCGCCGTGGGTTGGCGTCTGCTCTGTCGAGTGCCCGTACGGCGTGCCCGACCCGGATCACCCCGTGGGTGGCGCCGGCGGCGATGCCCGGCAGCAGCCGGGGCCACCAGGTGCCGAGCACGTCGCGCCACGGGTGTTCGCGTAGCTGCCGGTCGAAGTACGCCAGCCAGTCACCGGCCCGTTTCGGGTCGCCCAGCGCCTCCCGCCAGTCGTCGATCGGGTGCAGCCCCCGGGGCAGCTCGTCGAGTCGGCCCAGGTAGTCGTCGAGCCAGCGGTGCACTCGTTGCTGGTGCCCGTGCCGGACCAGCGCCTCGACGGCCATCGGCCCGTGGTTGGACAACCAGCCCTCGAACTCGGGGCCGGTGCGGTGCAGCCGCTCGTACGCCTCGTCCAGGATTCCGTCAGTCATCAATCGATCGTCGGTGTTGAACCTCGCTTGAGGTCAAGCCGGCAGCTCCGCCGCGTTGATCAGGCCGGTGATCCGTAGCGCGGCCACGACCTCGGGCGGGCAGTCCACGGCGACCACCGAGCTGCCCAGCACCTCGGCGCCGCGCGCCGCGCAGATGTCGTAGATGGCGCGCAGTTGGGCGCCGGTGCGCACCCAGTCGTCCACCACCAGCACCCGGTCGCCGGGGCCGACGTGCCGGTCCCGCACGGCCAGGTCCACCTGTCGGCCCCGGTAGTCCGGTGGGCTCTGCGCCCAGGTCAGCGGCCCGGCCGGCAGTCGTCCGTCGCCGGGTTTGTGTGCGGCCACGAAGCCGACCCCGAGTGCGGTGGCGGCCAACGGCCCGAGCAGCAGCCCGGTGACGGCCGGGGCGAGCACCACCGTCGGCCGGGCGGCCCGGTACGGCGCCACCAGGGCCGGGCCCAACGCGGCCAGCACGGCCGGGTCCCGCCACCAACCGGAGATGTCGCTGACCAGGTGGCTGGCGCCCGGTCCGGGGTCGATCCACTGGAACAGGGCGGTCAGGCGTCGGGTCAGCTCAGCGGACATCCGCTCATCCTGCGGTACGGGTGGTCGGCGCGCCGGCACCCGGGCCGGCCGGCCCACCCCGGGTCGGATGATCGGCTACACGTACCCGTGCAAATACGGGCATACCACAATGATCACGTTGACTTCGGAAGTGCTTCTCTCGTTACGGTCCGACCCGGTTTGTTCAGACGACGAAAGGACCGGGCCGGTGGCAGGCAAGCACTCCCGTACCCGCATCTTCTCCTCGCCGGCGGCATCGTGGCCACCGCGGCGGTCGGTGTCGCCCTCGCCGTCGGGGGCACTGTCGGTGCCGTGCAGCTGACGTCCGGCTCCGACCCGGCGGAGCAGACGGCTCTCGAATTCCCCCCGACCACCGCCGCGAGCAGCCCCACCCCCAGCTCCCCGGCCGCCTCCCCGAGCGTCAGCGCCTCGCCGAGCGTGACCGCCAGCCCGTCGGCGACCCGATCGCAGCAGGCGGCCTCCCGGGGCAGGACCCGCACCGCGTCCCCGAAGCCGAGCCCGACCGCCAAGAAGACCACCGCCGCGGCGAAGGTGTTGGAGAGCGGATCGTGCGGCGCCTCGTTCTACTCCGACGGTCAGCTCACCGCCAACGGTGAGTCGTTCAACCCCGGCGCGCTGACCGCCGCGCACAAGACGCTGCCGTTCAACACCAGGGTGCGGGTGACCAACCCGGCCAACGGCAAGTCGGTGACGGTGCGGATCAACGACCGCGGCCCGTTCATCGACGGCCGCTGCCTGGATCTCTCCCGGGCCGCCTTCGCCAGCATCGCCTCGGTCGACGTCGGAGCGCTCACCGTCCGCTACGAGGTCCTCGGCTGACCGGGACGGGCGAGGCCGATTCGGCCGGCCGACTGGGCTGGCCGGACAGAACTCTCTCGAACGACGGGTCAGGTTCATTCACCCGTTCACGTCCATCAGGCAAACTGTCAGTCGTACCCACGCGACTCCTCCAGTCGGGCCGTCGCCCGCTGAGCCCCGGATCCCGCGCCGGCCTCGGCGCGGCCCTTGTTCTGCTCACGATCGTGTCGGCGGTGGAGGCGGCGGACGGCCGCAAGGCGCACTACATCGCGCTGCTGGCGGCGGTGCCGTTCCTGGCCTCCGCCCTGGCGTCCTGGCTGGTGGTCCTGGGCGTGGGCATCGTGGCGACAGTGGTCGGGGTCGGCTTCGCGCTGGTCGAGCCGAAGATGTGGCTGGTCACCTCGGTCAACGTGGTGGCGGTCGCGGTCGCCACCGGGCTGGCGGCGGGGGTGGCCTGGGCCCGGCAGCGGCAGGCCGAACGGATCGTCGAGCTGACCAAGCTCGCCTCGGTGGCCCAGCAGGCGGTGCTGCGTCCGCTCGGGCCCCAGGTCGGCACGCTCTCGGTCGCGGGCCGCTACATCTCGTCCACAGCGACGGCCGAGATCGGCGGTGACCTGTACGAGGCGATCGACACGCCCTACGGCGTACGCATGATCATCGGCGATGTACGCGGCAAGGGCCTCGACGCGGTCCGGCTGGCCAGCATCGTGCTCGGCTCCTATCGGCACGTCGCGTACGAGCGGGCCGACCTGCGGGCCGTCGTCGCCGACCTGGACCGCGCGGTGGCCCGCAATGTCGGCGACGAGGACTTCGTCACCGCGGCCCTGGTCGAGGAGCGCGGCGGCACCCTCACCATCGTCAACTGTGGGCATCCGCCACCGCTGTTGCTGCGCCGCGGCGCGGTGATCCCGCTGGAGCCGCCGGCGCCGGCGCCCCCGCTCGGGTTCATGCCGGTGGTCCGCCCCCGGGTCGAACGCCTGGAGCCCGGAGACCGGCTGCTGCTGTTCACCGACGGCCTCGGCGAGGCGCGCCGGGACGGCGAGTTCTTCCCCACCGCCGACCGGGCCTGGCGACTGCTCGGCCACGGCACTGTCGCCGACGGTCTGGCCTCGTTGGAGACCGCCCTGGTCGAGTGGGTCCATGGTCGGCTCGACGACGACATCGCGCTGGTCCTGATGGAGTACGTGGGCGACCGTCGCGGCGCCGCGGTGGCCGTCCCGAGCTGGGAGGTCGGCGCCGCCGAGAGCTGATCCGGCCGGCGCGGCCCGAAGCTGTGTAACCGCCGTCACTTGGGTGATCCGCTTGTCGCTGCCTACCCACGAGTAATACAGTCGGGGTTACTGATCGGTAACACCTGTCCGGAAGCGGGGGCCAGCGAGCATGACCCACTACAAGAGCAACCTCCGGGATCTCGAGTTCAACCTTTTCGAGGTCTTCGGCGCGGACCGGGCGTTCGGCCAGGAGCCGTACTCGGATCTCGACACCGACACCGCCCGCAGCTTCCTCGCCGAGGTCGACCGGCTGGCCCGCGAGGACCTGGCCGCCAGCTACACGGACAGCGACCGCAACCCACCGGTCTTCGATCCGGCCACGCACACGGCGCCGCTGCCGGAATCGTTCAAGAAGTCCTACCAGGCGTTCATGGACTCCGAGTTCTGGCGCCTTGACCTGCCGCCGGCGCTGGGCGGCACCAACGCCCCGCGTGCCCTCTGGTGGGCGCTCGCCGAGCTGGTGCTCGGCTCGAACGCCCCGGTCTGGATGTACGCCTCCGGCCCGTCCTTCGCGCACGTGCTGCACGTCGAGGGCACCGAGCGGCAGCAGAAGTGGGCCAAGCTCTTCATCGACAAGCAGTGGGGCTCCACGATGGTGCTCACCGAGCCGGACGCCGGCTCGGACGTGGGCGCGGGCCGCACCCGGGCGATCCAGCAGCCCGACGGCAGCTGGCACATCGAGGGCGTGAAGCGCTTCATCACCTCTGGTGAGCACGACCTGAGCGACAACATCGTGCACTACGTGCTGGCCCGCCCGGTCGGCGTGGCGGGCGTCGGTGGCCCCGGCACGAAGGGCCTGTCGCTCTTCGTGGTGCCGAAGTTCCACTTCGACGAGACCACCGGCGAGCTTGGCGAGCGCAACGGCGTCTACGCCACGAACGTCGAGCACAAGATGGGTCTGAAGGTCTCCAACACCTGCGAGGTGACCTTCGGCGAGCACGGCGTACCGGCCAAGGGCTGGCTGCTGGGCGACAAGCACGATGGCATCCGGCAGATGTTCATGATCATTGAGTACGCCCGGATGATGGTCGGCACCAAGGCGATCGCCACCCTCTCCACCGGCTACCTGAACGCCCTGGAGTACGCGAAGAACCGGGTGCAGGGCGCCGACCTGGTCCAGCAGGCGGACAAGACCGCCCCCCGGGTCACCATCACCCACCACCCGGACGTCCGCCGCTCGCTGCTGCTGCAGAAGTCGTACGCCGAGGGTCTCCGCGCCCTGGTCCTCTACACCGCCACCTGGCAGGACAAGGTCGCGCTCGCCGAGGCCGCCGGCGACGAGAAGGCCACCAAGCTGGCCAAGCGGGTCAACGACCTGCTGCTGCCGCTGGTCAAGGGCGTCGGCTCGGAGCGGGCCTACGAGATGCTCGGGCACGAGGCGCTACAGACCTTCGGCGGCTCCGGGTTCCTCCAGGACTACCCGCTGGAGCAGTACGTCCGCGACGCGAAGATCGACACCCTGTACGAGGGCACCACCGCCATCCAGAGCCTCGACCTGATCTTCCGCAAGATCGTTCGGGACAACGGTCGGGCGCTGCTGGCGGTCTCCGGCGAGATCCAGGAGTTCATCTCGTCCGAGGCGGGCAACGGCCAGCTCAAGGAGGAGCGGCAGGCGCTCGGCAAGGCACTCGGCGAGATCCAGAACATCCTCGGCGTGCTGACCGGCTGGCTGGGCGAGGCGCAGGCCGGCGACGCCCGCGCGCTCTACAAGGTCGGGCTGAGCAGCCGGCGTTTCCTGCTGGCGATCGGTGACCTGGTGGTCGGTTGGCTGCTCCAGCGGCAGGCCGACGTGGCGCTGAAGGCGCTCGCCGGCGACGTCTCCGCCAGCGACAAGGCGTTCTATACCGGCAAGGTGGCCGCTGCCCGTTTCTTCGCCCGCGAGGTGCTGCCCCGCATCGGCGCCGACCGGCGGATCATCGAGGGCGCCGACCTCGACATCATGGACCTCCCGGAGGAGGCCTTCTGACCGTGCCACGGCACGCCTGACGGTTCCGGGTCGCACCACCCGGCACCGACGCCGGCGGGGTGAGGCTGCCCCGCCGGCCGTCGCCGTGTCCGGGCTTGGGTGACCGGCCGTCAGGCGGGCGATGATCGCGGTCTGCGTGGTCGGCCGCAGTGCGGGCCCGGGCGGTCGCCCCGGGGGCTGGGCGGGTGCCGCATTGACCGAGCCCCGCCGGGTATGCCGGCGGCGTGGCGGGTAACCGTCGCGTGACCTCGAAAGGGAACGCCCAGAGCCACCGCACGGGGGAGTGCAGCGCACATGGGTGTAGGAAGCGGGATTTTTCTCATCGCGATCGGCGCGATCCTGACCTTCGCGCTGAGAGCCAACGTCTGGTGGATCGACGTGCGGGCGGTCGGCTGGGTGTTCATCCTGGCCGGGCTGGCCGTGCTGCTGACCACGCTGTGGTTCTGGCAGGACCGGCGCAAGCGGGCCCGAACCCTGATCGTGGAGGAGAACCGGCTGTCGCACCCGACGGCGATGATGCCGCCGCCGCCGGACCCGCCACCACCGACCGCCCCGCCGTCCTGATCCCGGACGACCTGGACGCGTAGCGCTGAGCCACCCGCCCGATCGGCGGGTGGCTCAGTCGCGTGCGGTGTGCCGGGCCGTGATCGGCGCTCCCGCCCGGGCCAACCCCATCCACCCGTCCGGGCAGCGGTGCACCGCCAGCTCGGCGGTGCGTAGCCCCTCCTCGTCCACCCCTTCCGGGTCGAGGAGCGCGGAGAGTAGCGATATGCCCGGATTGTGGGCAATGAGTAGCGCGGTGCGGGCCGTCGGGTCCACCGTGCGGACCAGCGACAACAGCTCCTCGGGGTGGGCGTCGTACGCCCCCGGCTCGTAACGGACGGTGGGGCGGGGGCCGGTCGGCCCACCCTCCGGCGGCGAACCGGTCATCCCCATCGCCACACCGTGCCAGGTCTGCCTGGTGCGTCTGGCCGTCGAGCAGATCACCACGTCGGGCAGCAGTCCGTGGTGCGCCAGCCAGGCGCCGGCCGCCGCCGCGTCAGCGTTCCCGCGGGTGCTCAACGGCCGCTCGGCGTCGTCGGTCGCGTCACTGCCCTGCTCGGCCTTCGCATGCCGCAGCAACACCAGTGTGCGGGTCTCAGGGTCGGCGTCCGTCATGCCCTCAGCTTGCCCGATTGGCGATCTCCCTGCCGGGGTAAGTCGATGGGTGCCGCACCCCTACCGACGGCCGCGGCGCGGCGTACGCCAGGTTAGAGCCGAGGAGCGAGACATGGGCATTGGTGGCAGCATCTTCCTGATCGCGCTGGGCGCGATCTTCGCGTTCGCAGTGGAAGCCGATCTGGGTTGGTTGGACCTTGCCGTGGTCGGCTGGGTGCTGATGCTGGCCGGCGTCGCCGGCCTGCTCGCCACCCTCTACTTCTGGAGCAGCCGCCGCCGGGCGGTGGTCGCCGCCCCGGTGCGCGAGGAGCGCGTGGTGGCCGACCGGGTCGTGCCCGTCCAGGACGACCGGGTCGTACGGGAGTACCGCGAGGTGCGTCGGCCGGGCCACCCGGTCTGATCTCCGCTCGCACACTCCGGGGTCCCGCAGCGTCGCGGGGCCGGCTCGCGTCTGACCCCAGCCCGCGAGGTCAGGCGAACAGCGCGAAGTAGATCGCGATGTGGTGGCAGAGCGCCGCCAGCAGCGTGCAGGCGTGGAAGAACTCGTGGTGACCGAAGACGGTCGGCCACGGATTGGGCCGCCGCAGCGCGTAGCAGACCGCGCCGATGCTGTAGATCGCGCCGCCGGTGATCAGCAGGACCAGCGCCGGGACGCCGCCGCCGTGCAGGATCTCCGGCAACATGGCCACCGCCACCCAGCCCAGCGCCAGGTAGAGCGGCGCGGACACCCAGCGCGGCGCGTGCGGCCAGACCAGCTTGACCGCCACGCCGGCCAGCGCGCCGCCCCAGACCAGGGCCAGCATCACGGTGGCCGGCCGGGGTGCGAGCAGCAGCACGCAGAACGGCGTGTACGTGCCGGCGATGAACACGAAGATCATCGAGTGGTCCATCCGGCGCATCACCTGGTAGCCGCGTTCCGACCACACCCGACGGTGGTACAGCGCGCTCGTGCCGAAGAGCCCGCACACCGTCAGGCTGTAGATGAGACAACTGACCAGGGGTGCCCAACCCGGGCGGGTGGCAGCGATCGAGCAGAGCACGATGCCGCAGACCAGGGCGACGAAGAAGGCGTACGTGTGCAGCCAGCCGCGCATCCGGGGCTTACCGATGTCGACCGGCTTCAGGCGAAGCGGGGCGGAGGTGGTCACCAGGTCAGGTTACGACACCGTAGGTTACTTGGCAGTAGTGGCGTTGGTGACACCTGGCACCGGCACCGTGAACACCGCGGCGAGCCGACATCGGCGAGGATGAGCGGATGCGGATCCGACCCGTCGGGGCGCACGCCCTGCTCCTCGACTGCATCGACCACCCCGACGTCTCCGAATCCGCGCTTGTCGAAGCATGGCGGGCCGAGCTGTGGCGGCGTCGGGAGCGGGGTGACCTGGTCGCCGTCGAGATCGTGCCGGCGGCCCGAACCATCCTTCTCGACGGCCTGCCTGACCCGGGCGCGACGGCCGAGCGGTTGGCCCGATGGGCACCAGAGGTCGCCGCGACCGCCCGCCGCGCCGAAGCCGGAGCCGAAGCCGGAGCCGACGCCACCTCCGCCGCAGCCAGCGCCCGAACAGGCAGCGCCGCTGGAGACGACGCCCGAACGAACACCGCCGCCGCCGTCGACGCGGCGGACGTGGTGGTCCCTGTCGTCTTCGACGGACCGGACCTGCCGGCGGTGGCCGAACACTGGGGCGTGCCCGAGCCGGCCGTGGCCGACCGGCTGACCGGCACCTCGTTCCGGGTCGCGTTCTGCGGCTTCGCCCCCGGCTTCCCCTACCTGACCGGGCTCCCCGCCGAGCTGGCGCTGCCCCGGCTGGCCACCCCCCGCCCCCGGGTGCCGGCCGGCTCGGTCGCGCTCGCCGGCCCGTACGCGGGCATCTATCCGGGCGCGTCCCCCGGCGGCTGGCTGCTGGTCGGGCGGACCGACCTGGTCCTCTTCGACGTGGCCGCCGACCCGCCGACCCGCCTGGCCCCGGGCACCACGGTCCGGATGGTGCCGGCGTGACCCGGTCGGCCATCGAGGTGCTGCGGGCCGGCGCGCTCAGCACAGTGCAGGACCTGGGCCGGCCCGGCTGGGCACATTTGGGCGTACCCCGGTCCGGTGCTCTCGACCCGGCCGCGCTGCGGCTGGCCAACCGGCTGGTGGGCAATCCGGAGCACGCCGCCGGCCTGGAGATCACCCTGACCGGCTGCACCCTGCGGCTGACCCGGGCCACCACCGTGGCGGTCACCGGCGCCGAGGTGCCGGTCCGGGCCGGCGACCGCCCCGGCGACACCGGACGCCCACTCACCGTGCCCGCCGGGACGGTGCTGCGGATCGGTCCGGCCCGGCGGGGCGTACGGAGCTGGTTGGCGGTGGCCGGCGGCATCGAGGTGCCGCCGGTGCTCGGCAGCCGCTCCACCGACACCCTCTCCGGGCTCGGTCCGCCTGCGCTGCGCGACGGCGACCTGCTGCCGCTCGGTGAGCCGCCCAGGGCACCCGCGCGGTCGACCTGACCCTCTGCCCCGCCCCCGCGCCGGAACTGCGCCTGACGCTGCACCCCGGCCCCCGCGACGACTGGTTCACGCCCACCGCGTTCGACCGGCTGTTCGGCACCGCGTACACCATCAGCCCGGTGAGCAACCGGGTCGGCGCGCGGCTCGCCGGCGCGGCACTGCCCCGCGCGGTGGCCGGCGAGCTGCCCAGCGAGGGCATCGTGCTCGGCGCGGTGCAGGTGCCGGCGGACGGGCAACCGCTGATCTTCCTCGCCGACCACCCGACCACCGGCGGATACCCGGTCATCGGGGTGGTCACCGACGTGACACCGCTCGCGCAGGCGCGGCCAGGGACTACCGTCAGATTCCATGGACCTCAACGCTGACCTGGGCGAGGGATTCGGCATCTGGCGGCTCGGCGACGACGAGGCGCTGCTGAGCCTCGTCACCTCCGCCAACGTCGCCTGCGGCTTCCACGGCGGCGACCCGTCCACCATGCGGCGGGTCTGCGAGGGTGCCGCGCGCCGCGGGGTAGCGGTGGGCGCGCAGGTCGGCTACCGGGACCTGGCCGGCTTCGGCCGGCGGCACATCGAGTACGACTTCGCCGAGCTGCGCGACGAGGTGACCTACCAGCTGGGGGCGTTGGACGCGTTCTGCCGGCTGTTCGGCACCCGGGTCCGCTACCTCAAGCCGCACGGCGCGCTCTACCACGCGGCCAGCACCGACGAATCCCAGGCGGCGGCGGTGGTCGCCGCTGTCACCGGCTACGACCCCGAGCTGCCGGTGCTCTGCCTACCCGGCTCGACGCTCGCCCAACTCTGCGTCGGCGCGGGCCTGCCGGTCGTCGCCGAGGCCTTCGCCGACCGCGCCTACCTGCCCACCGGGGCGCTGGTGCCGCGCGGCACCCCCGGCGCGGTGATCAGCGACCCCGAGCAGGTCGCCGAGCGGGCGGCCCGGATGGCGACCGAACGCATCGTGGTGGCCATCGACGGCACCGCCATCCCCTGCTCGGTCGACTCGATCTGCGTGCACGGCGACACCCCGGGCGCGGTCTCCGCCGCCGAACTCGTGCGCGCCACCCTGATCGACGCCGGCGTCCAGCTGGCCCCGTTCGCGTGACTGTGCGGTGCGGCGCGGGCCGGGCTGGACCGGAGGGGCCCATGGGCCCCTCCGCACACCTCAGGCGTCCAGGCCGCGGAGCACCAGCGGTAGCCGGGTCACCGCACCGTCGACCACCCGGACCGGTACCCCCCAGTCTTGCCGGGTCAGGTGGCACGCCGCGTGCTCGACGTCCGCGTCGCAGGTCGCCGCCTGGGCGGTCACCTGCAACACACCGGCGGTGACCTCGCCGTTGAGCACCAACCGGCGGGACAGCTCGGTGCCCGTGCCGGCACCGTCCACAAGCAACTCCGGTGGCGACGCGGAGACCACCAACCGGGTCGACGGCCCGTACGTCTCGTCCAGCTTCTGCCCCGGCGCCGGGGTGAAGACGATGTCCAGGGTGACCTCACCGGCCGCGACGTCGGTCGGCTTGCGCTCGGTGCGGTGCCGAGGCCCGTCGACAGTGCTGGCACCCGCCGCCGACAGCGCGCCCGGTGCGAGCCGGGTCAACCGGTGCGCGGCGGACTCCACCACCAGCACCTCACCGGACGGGGTGAGCACCAGGTCGCTCGGCTCCGCCAACCCGTCCGCGACGGTGGAGACCTGGTTGCTCACCGGGTCGAAGCGGCGCACCGCGCCGTTGTACGTGTCCGCGATCAGCACCGAACCGTCCGGCAGCGCGCACACCCCCAACGGGTGCTGGAGCAGCGCCGACTCCGCCGGACCATCCACGTGCCCGAAGTCGAACAGGCCCTGCCCGACGGCGGTGCCCAGCACCCCGTTCTCGACGTACCGGACGGCGCTGGTCTCGCTGTCGGCCACCCAGAGTCGGGTGCCGTCGGCCGAGACGGACAACCCCGACGGCTGCGCCATCCACGCCTCGGCCAGTGGCCCGTCGCGCAGCGCCTCCACCGTCGTACCGGCGTACATGCCGGCGGTCCGCTTGATCGGGTCGAACCACCAAAGCTGGTGGATGCCCGCCATCGCGATGATCAGCTTGTCGTCGTACCAGGCCAGGTCCCACGGGGAGGAGAGGTCCACGGCCAGCGCGTCGTGGGCGTGGTCGTCGACCGAGGCGCGCCACTGCCGGCCACTGCCGGCCACCGTCACCACCTCACCGGACTCCAGCCGTACGCCGCGCAGCAGGTGGTTGACCGTGTCGGCCACCACCAGGTCGTAGCCGGCGATCTCGGCGACGTGCGTGGGCAGCAGGCACACCCCCTGCGGCTCGGAGAAGGTCGCCGCGCTGCCCGGCCCGTCGGCCCGGCCACGCTCGCCCGAGCCGATCCGGCGCACCGGCGTCTCGCCGTCCGGGGCGACCTCGACCAGCGAGTGTCGGGCCGAGTCCGAGACCAGCAGGTTCCCGTTCGGCAGCAGCGCCGCCTTACCCGGGAAGCGCAACGCGGTCTCCGGTGCCGGCGGGGGGACGTACGGGCCGTCGCCCCGGTGCAGGGTGCCCTTGGCCTCGTGGGTGGCGATCAGCTCGTCGATCAGCCGGGCCAGCCCCTCGGCGTGCCCCTCGCCGGCCATGGTGGCGACCACGTAGCCCTCAGGGTCGATCACCGACAGGGTCGGCCAGGCCCGAGCCGCGTACTGCTGCCACATGTCCATCTCAGGATCGTCGAGGACGGGGTGGTGCACCCCGTACCGCTCGACGGCGGCGGCGAGGGCGTCGGCGTCCTTCTCGTGCTCGAACTTCGGCGAGTGCACACCGATCACCACGAGCACGTCGCCGTACTTCTCCTCCAGCGGGCGCAGCTCGTCGAGCACGTGCAGGCAGTTGATGCAGCAGAAGGTCCAGAAATCCGCCAACACGATCTTGCCGCGAAGGTCGGCGAGCTTGAGGTCGCGTCCACCGGTGTTCAGCCAGCCCCGACCGCGTAGCTCGGGGGCCCGTACTCGTGCGCTCATGCACCCATCGTGCCTGACCACCGGCCCGAGTCGGGCCAGAGGGGGCGGGTCGCCGCGATCCGGGTCGGGTCAACGTGGTCGGTGTCGGTTACTTCGTGGCCGGCTTGAGGCAGAGCACCCGGTTGGTGCCCTCGCCCGGCAGCACCACGTGGGGCTGCGTCGGATCGGTGCACTTATCCTTCGCGCTCACCTTCGAGACGATGGTGAACGCACCCGCCTCGCCGCAGTCCGCCGCCGAGGCGCCGCCCTGCCCGGACTGCTTCACGCAGGTGCCGACCGCCGGGTCGAAGGACGGCGTGTCGTTTCCGCCGACCTTGCCGAGCAGCAGCAGCAACCCGAGCGGCACCGCCAGGATGAGCACCGCGGCGATCAGCACCGCCGCCAGCACCCGACCGTTGCGGACCTTCGGCGCCGGTGGCTCCGCCTTCGGCTCCTCGGCATCCGGCTTGAACGCGTCGAACCGGCCCTGGTCCGACTGGCCGGCCTCCTGGCTGCCCCAGGACGGCGCGGGTTGCTGCGGCGGTGGGAACGACGGTGGGAAGCCGCCGCCCGGAACCGGCTCGGTTGCCGGCCCGGCACCGAAGCCCGGCCCGTTGGAGCCCGGCCCGCCGAAGTTCGGCCCACCGAAGGCCGCCGTGCCGTTCACAGTGGCGGCACCGGCGGCCGGCGCGCCCTGGCCGCCGAACGGCTCGCCCGGCGACTCGGCACCGGCGTGCGGCCGAACGCCGTTCACCGGCCGGTTGTTGCCCGGCGCGTCGACGAAGGACGGCACACCGGGCGGGAACGCCGGCGGCTCGTTGAACGCGTTCGGTGCGGGCGGCCGCTCGTCGAAGCGGGAGTCGCCTGCGGAGTCGCCGCCACCCCAACCGGGGCCGACCTGCCGCTGGGCGTCGTTCTGCCAGTCGGGGGCGGCCTGACGTGGCGGGTCGTTCGGCCAATCGGGGGCACCCTGGCGGTCGGCACCGGGGTCGCCCTGGAACACCTGCGGCTCCGGCTCGGCCTCCGGCTCCGGGCGAGCCGGGCGGCCGTACACCCGAGGTTGTGGGGTGGCCGTGCCGGTCGGTCGGATGGCCTGGTCGGTCGGGGGCATCACCCGGCTGGCCAGCGGCACCGAAGCGCTCGCCGTGGCCTTCGCCGCACCGGCTGCCGAGTCGGCCTCCGACGTCGGTACGACCGCGCGGCCCGCTCCGGACTCCGGAGAGGTACGCGGCGCGGGCACCACAGCACCGCTGGCGGGAGCGTCCTCGGCGCGGCCCCAACCGGCCGGCTCCGGCTCGTACGGCGCGGCGGCGTCCGGGGTCTCCCGTTCGGCGTAGGCCGGCTGCTCGGGGATCGGCGCGAACTGGGCCGGCGGTGCGTAGTCGGCCGGCGGAGCGGCGGCCAGGCTGGCACCCGGCACGCGTTGTTCCTGCGGAGGCAGTGGCACGGCGTTCGCCGGGGAGATGCCCGGAGCGGGCCCCGGCTGGTAGGCCGGTGCCTCGTCGTTGCGGTCCGCCTCCCGCCCCGCGCGGGACTGGGCGGCCTCCGCCTCGGCGCGACCCCACACCTCACCGGGTGCCCACGGCTCGGCTGCGGGCACGCCGGGGGTGCTGGGCACGGCGTTGTCGGGGCTGGCGGCCCAGTTGGGCGCCCCGTCGTTGCCGGGCACGCTGGCGCTGGCGCGGGCGGGGAGGCCTCGTCGTTGCGGTCCGCCTCCCGCCCCGCGCGGGACTGGGCGGCCTCCGCCTCGGCGCGACCCCACACCTCACCGGGTGCCCACGGCTCGGCTGCG
>NZ_JAEVHL010000046.1 GCF_016803395.1 Micromonospora tarensis
ACCGGAGGATGTAGGGCACGCCGGTCGAGGCCAGACCCGCTCGCCGGGGCGTACGCCAGGTCGGCCACCTCGGGGTCGGCGCGGCGCTCGCCGTGGGCGCGGTGGTGGCCGGCGTCCGGCTGCGTCGGGGTGACCGGCCGCGCTCGGTGCTGATCGGGTTGCTGGCCGTCTGCGTCGCGGCGCTGATCGCGGTACGCACCGGCCGGGCCGAGAACTTCTTTCTGATCCAGGTGTTGTCGAACGCGGCGAGCGCGCTCGCCTGGACGGTCAGCATCGTGGTGCGCTGGCCACTGCTCGGGGTGCTGGTCGGCGCGGCGTTGGGTCAGCGCGCCCGGTGGCGGCGCGACCCGGCGCTGTTGCGCGGGTACGGCCGGGCCAGTTGGGTGTGGACGGCGACCTACCTGCTGCGGCTGACGGTGTTCGTGCCGCTGTACCTGGGTGGGCAGGTGCTCGCGTTGGTGGTGGCCCGGGTGGCGTTGACCTGGCCGCTGGTCGCCGCGGCGCTCGCGCTGAGCTGGGTGGTGCTGCGGCGGTCGCTGCCGGCCGGCACCCGGGTCTGCGTCACCCGCTGACCGCGGGCCCGGCCGCCGGGGGGAGCGTCGCACCGCCGCGCTGAATCGGGCGCGGCACGACGGATCATGGGCAAAAAAGTGGAGAGGCCGCCACGGGGGGAGCGGCCTCTCCGGTGACGTACGTTACTCCGTCGGGGACCCCGGTGTGATCCCGTGACGGCCCGAATTTCTGGGCTTTTTTGCGGCTGGCTCCAGTCCGGGCGGTGGGGTGGGCCAGCCGATCCGCTGCGTCGGCCAGATGGCCGGCCCACCCCGGCCTGACCGTGGGTGTCAGGCCGTCCGCCGGTCGGGGTCCGTCGTTCCCCGGACCCCGCCGGACCCCCGGGGTGGGCGGTCCACGCCACCCACCCCGGGTTGCCTCAGCCGTTCGGGAACAGGCTGCCGTAGTCGGCGTACGCCATGGCGACGTCAGCCTGGGCCCAGAACCGGTGGTAGTTGAAGGTCGGTTCCGGACCACCGTTCAGGTATGCCTGCACCTTGGGCCAGTCCGGGTCGTTCTTGTAGAAGGACCGGATGTCCAGGAAGCTCTTGCCGGCGGCGATGGTGTCGCCGTTCGGCATCTTCCCGGTCCAGCCGGACGGGACGTAGAGGCCCTGCCCGGTGGACGCGTTGTAGGTGTCGTCGAAGCGCCGGTAGTCGCCGCGCGTCTCGGTGGTGGAGACACCCTTGGCGTCGCTGGCCGCGTGCAGCGCGTCCAGCAGCCCCTTGGCGGTGTCCTTGGCCGCCGTGTTGCCCGACTTGGCCGCGTACGCGATCAGGGTCCGGGCGTAGGCGGCGGCGACACCGACGTCCTGGCCCTTGCTGATGACCTCGACGTGCAGGTTGGTGTTGGGTTGCGGGCTGCTCGGGTTCCAGGTGGTCGGCTGACCGGTCCACGCCATGTCCGACGGGATCGACCAGCTGGTCCCCAGGGTGGTGTTGGCGATCGCCCACGGCACCCACTTGTCCAGCAGGGCCTTGGCCTTGGCGTTGCCGGTCTGCAGGTACAGCTCGGCGATCCGCTGCATCGACCAGGCCTGCATGCCGAACCACTGGTTGGACGGCGGGTCGTTGTAGACCGGGTCGACGTCGTAGAACATGCCGTAGAAGGTGCTGGTGCCCGACGGCGGCTGGGCGTAGCTGCCGTCCCAGCTGTTGGTCGCGCCACCGGCGATGCCGCCCTCGGCGGACTGCAGCCAGGTGTAGAACTCCAGCTGCCGTTCGAAGCTCTTGGTCCAGTCGGCGACCGCGGTCGGCGACTGCGGCTTGAGCTCCGGCGTGTTGGTCAGCGCCCAGGCCGCGAACGGGTTCTGGTAGCCGAAGTGGTTGTGGCTGGAGCCGATCCGCCAGGACCAGTTCTGGCTGGTGTCGTACGCGCCGCCCCAGGCGTAGTACCAGGACAGCAGGTAGTGCGCCGAGTCCTTGCCGCTGCCGGCGGGGCAGGTGCTGGCCCCGACGCAGTTGCCGATCTTCTTGAAGTACTTGTCGAACATCGCGTACCGCAGATAGTCGCCCATCTTGGCGGCCTTGGCCACGGTGGCGGCCACGTCGGCCTGCTTGTTCTGCGCCTTGGCCCAGGTCAGCGCCCAGTACGCGGCCTGCACCGCGCGGGCGTCGGCGTCCGGGGCGTTGGTGTACTTCCACTGCTTGGCGGGCGCGCCGGTGTCCTTGACGAACAGGTCGAGGTAGCCGTACTGACCGCCGTGCTTGAAGGTGTCGCAGGACGGCTGCGGAACGGTCTCCCACACCGACTCCTGGGTGCCCCGCTGGAAGGTGTTGATGTAGGCCGGCTTGGTGGTGCCGTCGCCGCAGTGGCCGAAGCCGTAGGTGTTGTCGACGTCCATCAGCCAGTGCATGCCGTAGATGTCGCCGGTGCCGTAGGTGGACTGCAACTCCGAGCGGAGCGGGTCCTGCCCGACCGGGACGTTCGGGTTCAGTGCCGAGGGGTACTGGCTGGGCAGGTTGTACTCCGCCGCGTACTGCGGCGTCCCGGCGGAACCAGCGGTGGGCTGGTCGGCGTGCGTCGGGATGATGTACTTCTCCATCACGGTCCAGGCGTTGTTGAACGGTGCCCAGTTCTGGGTGACCCGTCCGTAGTTCGCCTCCAACCAGAGCCAGAAGCTGAACGCCTCCGACGTGGTCTCGTGGCCGTGGTCGGGCGCCTCGACGATCAGCGTCTCCACCGAGTGGTACGGCACGCCCTCGGGGCTGAAGTAGCCCGAGTTCTTGATCTTGCCGTACTGCTCCAGGAAGCGCGCGACGTAGGTGTTGTCGCCACCGGGCGTGTCGTTGTCGATCTCGGTGGCGGTGACCGCCAGCGGAGCCAGACCGGTGGCGGACGCGGTGATGGTGGCGGCGCCCCCGGCGGTGTCGGTGTCCTCCGCCGCGGCGACCGTGACGGTGACCCCGGTGTTCCAGTTGGTCGGGGTCAGCGTGGCGGTGGCCGGCGAGACCGTGACGTCGGTGTCGCCGGTGCGGGTGAGGGTGACCGGCACGCTGGCCGTCGGCGCGGCGCTGAGTTTCAGGTTGAAGGTCGCGGTGCCACCCTCGCTGACGCTCACCGCGGACGGGGTGGCGACCAGCGTCGGCCCGGTGGCGGCGGTGACCGTGAACGCCTTCTCGGCTACCCCGATGCCGTTGGCGTTGTCGTACGCCTTGGCCTGCACGGTGTAGCTGCCGGCCGGCAGGTCTTCCTGGGTGTACTCGTACGGGGCGGTGGTGTCGGTGTTGATCAGCAGGCCGTTGCGGTAGAACTCGACCTTGCTGATCGTCCCGTCCGGGTCGCTGGCGGTGGCGGTCAGCGGCACGTCAGCCGGCGCGGTGAACGGCCCGGTCGGCAGGCCGAGGGAGACCGTCGGCGGCTGGTTGGCCGGGGTGCCGTTGCACGGGGTGCCGTTGAGGGTGAACGAGGTGGGCTTCGGATTGCTCCCCGAGTGGGAGCCGTTGAAGCCGATGGTGGTGGAGGCCCCGGTGCCGAGGTTGCCGTTGTACGACTCGTTGGTAGCGGTGACCTCGCTGCCGGACTGGCTGAACCGGGCCGACCAGCCCTGGGCGACCCGCTGGCTGCTGTTCGGGAAGGTCCACTTGAGCGTCCAGTTGCTGATCGGGTCGCCCAGGTTCTTGATCGTCACGTTGGCGGTGAAGCCGGTGTTCCAGTCGTTCGTCGCGTAGACCACGTCGCAGGCGGGCGCGGCCTGTGCGGCGCCGGCAGGCAGGGTCACCCCGCCGACGGCGAGCACGGCGGCGGCGACTATCGCCACGCGACGGCGTCGTGCCAGTTGTCTCATGTGCGCGGTGTCTCCTCGGGCCAGGCCGGGATGGTCCCGGCGGGGCGCCTGCCCGCGAGGGTGCTGGTCCGCGGGGGATTCGAGGCGCCGGGAAGGTGGTGGTCTCCCCCGGGCCGGCCGGGGTAGGGCGGTGCGGCTCGAGCGGAAGGGATCCCGTCGGCTGATCGGGTAACCGTGACCGGCGTGGTGCCGCCGGCTGCCCTCGGTGGACCCGCGCTCACGCGACGTGGCTCCGGTCGCGTCGAATCGACAGTGTGCCATGGAAGCGCTCCCACAACAAGCGCGCGGAGCGCCGGATCAGCTCGTTGTTTCGATCTCGTTTTGGGTCTTTCACAAAGGCGTGACGGGCGTTACAGTCGCAACATCGGTCGATGGGAGCGCTTCCATCGACAAGGTTCCAACAAGAAGATCGCTGGGGTCGTCTCTGACGGGCCCGGGGAACCAGACCGAGGGCCGACGACGGGCCAGCCCGGACGCCGTCGTCAGCCATCGTCCCGCCACACGGAGGGAGGTGGAACCAGAGCCACTCGCGTGGCCCGGCTCCCGCGCGACACACACGGCAGGACCCAATTCCGCCCGTGTGTGTGCAGTTACGGTGGGGACGGGGGTTGCCCTCCCCCGTCCCCACACTAAACCCCCGTACACGATAGGAAAAGAGGCCGACGGGACAGGCGCGCCGCGCCGCCCGGACGGCCTCGTTCGCTGCTCGGGGCCACACCCGCCGCCAGCCCGCCAACGCCGGTCGCCAGCACGGCCGGCTGACCGGCCGGCAGCTCCTGCCCTATCATGGGAGCGCTCCCGAATCTTTCGGCGGTGGCCCCGTATCCATGAGGAGAATCCATGTCGATACCTACCGGGCCCGCCGGCCCGCTGCGCTTCCCGGACAACTTTGGCTGGGGCGCGGCCACCTCGGCGTACCAGATCGAGGGCGCCGCCAAGGAGGACGGGCGCGGCGAGTCGGTCTGGGACACCTTCAGTCGCGTCCCGGGTCGCACCCGCAACGGTGACACCGGCGACGTGGCCGCCGACCACTACCACCGGTACGCCGAGGACCTCGACCTCATGCGTGACCTCGGGTTGCGCAGCTACCGCTTCTCCATCTCCTGGCCACGGATCCAGCCCGACGGCACCGGCGCGCCCAACCAGCGAGGGCTCGACTTCTACCGCCGCCTCATCGACGGCCTGCACGATCGTGGCATCAGCCCGATGGCCACCCTGTTCCACTGGGACCTCCCCCAGGCGTTGCAGGACGCCGAGGGCTGGGAGTCCCGCGACACCGCCTACCGCTTCGCCGACTACGCCGACGCGGTCTTCCGCGCTCTCGGCGACCGGGTGCCGGCCTGGCTCACCATCAACGAACCCAAGACCGTCGTGCAGAACGGCTACCTCATCGGCCATCACGCCCCCGGCCGGCAGGACCCCGACGCCGCGTACCTGGTCGCCCACCACCTGCAACTCGCACACGGGCTCGCGGTCGACGCGCTACGGGCCACCGGCAGCGACAGCCGGATCGGCCCCGCCCTCAACCTGCACCCCTGCTACCCGGCCGAGGACTCCCCGCAGGCCGCCGCCGCTGCCCGGCTCTACGACGGCTACGAGAACCGCCTCTACCTCGACTCGCTGCTCAAGGGCAGCTACCCGGCGGACGTGCTGGCCGACCTGGGGCCGCGGAGCCGGATGGTCCAGGGCATCCGCGACGGCGACCTGGCGATCATCTCCGCGCCGATCGACCTGCTGGCCGTGCAGTACTACACGCCGATCTACGTCACCGCCGACGGCGGCACCGAGCACCGCTGGGCGACCTCCGAGGCCGAGTGGCAGCAGATCTACCCCGAGGGGATGTACGACATCCTGACCCGGGTCACCCGCGACTACGGCCCGATTCCGCTGACCATCACCGAGAACGGGCTGCCCACCCCGGACACCATGGGCCCGGACGGCACCGTCGACGACGCCGGCCGGATCGCCTTCCTGCGTGACCACCTCGCCGCCGCGCACCGGGCGATGGCCGCCGGCGTGCCGCTGGAGAGCTTCCACGTCTGGTCCCTACTGGACAACTTCGAGTGGGCCGAGGGGTACGACCAGCGGTGGGGACTGGTCTATGTGGACTACCCGAGCCAGCGGCGGGTGCTCAAGAAGAGCGCCACCTGGTACCGGTCCGTCATCGCCGACGCGGCCTCTGAACGGCCGCCACCCGGACAGCCGGGCCCGGACGGCTCGGCTTCGGTGAGCCGGTGACCGTCCGGGCTTCGGCCAACCAGGTCAGCGGGGCAGCGCCTGCTGCAACTCCGCCCGCAGCGCCGGGGTGAGCATCTCCCCCGCCTGCTTGGCCAGCCGAGCCATCTCGTAGCCCACCACGCCGATGTCCGCGTCGCCGGCGGCCAGCGTGGCCAGGATCGAACCGTCGCGGATCTGCATCACCAGGAAGTAGCCGCGGCCCATCTCGACCACCGTCTGCTTGACGACATCCCCGTCGAACATCTGGGCGGCGCCCGCCGTGATGCTCATCAACCCGGAGGTCACCGCGGCGAGCTTGTCCGCGTTGTCGCGGGGCAGGTGATCGGAGATGGCCACCAACAGCCCATCGGAGGAGACCACCACCGCGTGCGCCACACCCGGCACCCGCTCCGCGAACGCGCTCACCAGCCAACTGAGGTCACGCGCCTCCTGGCTCAACGTCGTCACTGTTGTCGTCCCCCTTCGTCGTGCCCCCCGGACGGTGGCACGGGTATCTCGGTGGTGTCCTCGGCCTCGGCGCGCCGTACTCCGCTGTAGAGCCGCGAGAGCATGCCGCCGACCGCCTCCGGGTCCGGGTCGGTGCGGTTCGGTGCCGACGTCGGTTGTGCCGAACGGGTGACCGCGCTCAACTGCGCCATGGGCACCCGCACCGGCAGCCCTCGCTCGTTGGTGCCGGCGGTCACCGGAACGCTCGGCGGGGCGACCGGCGCGGGCACCGCCGGCACGGTCGGGCCCTGCCGTGAATACCAGCCGCCGCCGTCGCGGACAGCCGCCGGGGTCAGGACGTCCTCGGCGCGTACCGGCACCGGGCGGCCTGGCGTGGCACGGCGACGCTCGGCGGGCGCGGCCACCGGCAGGTCCCGTGCGGCGGCGCCCAGCCCGGCCGTGGGCTGCGCGACCACCCCCCGGGCCGCGCTCGTCGCCAGCATCCGCGCCGGCGCTGGTTGGTCCAGCTCCCCCGGGCCCGGCGGGGCCAGCAGCAGCGCCGGCATGCCGAGCCGGGCGACCAGCCCACCCTCGCCACCGTGCAGCCGCACCTGGACGCCCAGCCGGGCGGCCAGGTGGCTGACCACGAAGTGGCCCATCCGCTCCACTGTCGCGACGTCCGCCGCCGGAGGGCTGGCCAGCACCGCGTTCGCCTGGTCCAGCGCCGCCGGACTCATGCCCAGGCCACTGTCGGCGATCTCGATGAGCGCTGCCGTCCCCTCGGTCCGGGCGGTCACCACCACGACGGTGTCCGGGCGGGAGAAGGCGGTGGCGTTTTCCAGCAGCTCGGCCAGCAGGTGGACCAACTCGCCGACGGCGTGCCCGACCACGTACACGTCGGCCACCGACTCGATGCGAACCCGCTGGTACTGCTCGATCTCGGCGGCGGCGGCCAGCAGCACCGCACCGAGGCCGGCCGGCCGGTTCCACCGGCGGGTCGACTCGGTGCCGGCGAGCACCAGCAGACTCTCGTCGTTGCGGCGCATCCGGGCGGCCAGGTGGTCGAGCTTGAACAGGTTCTCCAGCTGGTCCGGGTCGCTCTCCTCCCGCTCCAGGTCGTCCAGCAGCTCCAGCTGGCGCTCCACCAGCACCTGGCTGCGGCGGGCCAGGTTGACGAACATCGCGTTGACGTTGCGCCGCATGAGCGCCTGCTCGACCGCGACCGTCACCGCGCTGCGGTGCACCGCCACGAACGCCTCGGCCAACTCACCGATCTCGTCGAGCGAACGCACCACCGCCGGCGCGACCTCGATGCTCGGCACCCCGCCGGTGACCGTCTTCAGCCGGTCCAGGGTGTCCGGCAACTCGTCCTGGGCGATCTTGAGCGCCTGGCTGCGCAGCAGCCGCATCGAGCGGGCGACCGACCGCCCGACGACCAACGAGATCAGCAGTGCGACCAGCAGGACCGTGACGACCCCACCGACGACCAGCAGGGTGGCCCGCAGCTGACCGCTGCTGGCGTCGTCGGCCTGCTGGACGGCGTCGTCCAGCACGCCCGCCTCAAGCTGGCGCAGCAGCTCCTGACGCTGCTGACTGGCCTCCCACCACTGCTCCGCCGGCAGCACCTCGCGCGCCGCGCCGCTGGCCGGCAGGCTGCGCTCCTCCAGCCGGGTGGCGGCCACGAAGAGCGGGGCCAGCGAGGTCTCGTCGTACCGGCGGATCTGCTCGGTGGTCGCGGCCACCCGGAACGCGCCGAGTGCGGTCAGTTGCTGGGCGCGCAGGTCGGTGAGGACCACCCGGTCCTCGGTGCCGTAGCGACCCGCGCGGGCGGCGGCGTAGAGCTGGGCCCGCACCTGGGAGGAGAGTTCCTTGACCCGGGCCAGTTGGACGTAGCGCAGCACCGCGTCGTTCAACGCCGGCTGGTTCTGGCCGGGCGTCGGTTCGGCGAGCAGGTCGAGCATCGCGCTGACGGCCCGGTGGTAGTTGCCCAGGATGGTGTTGTTGCTGAGCACCGCCGGCGGGATCGCCGGCCGGACGTCGACCACCTGGTCGTACGCCTCCAGTGCCTCCGAGAACGCGACCCGCCACGACGCGTCGGCGTCGGCCAGGGGCTCGGCGGCCCGGCGGAGCTCCACGATGGCCTTGTCGGTCAACGCCTGCAACGGCCTCAGCACGGTCGCCGCGGCCTGCCGGTCGCCGCCCCGACGCAGCTCACTCAACTCCCCCGCCGAGCGGTCCCGCTCCTGCTGGAGCTGGTGCACCGCCGCGGTGATCTGCCGGCCGATGCCGACCTGGCCGGAGAAGTCGTTGAGTGCCGTCGTCCGCCCCACCAGCGTGCTGGTCTGCACCCCGGCGAGCAGGAGGAACGCCATCGACGGCACCACCAGCACGGTGGCGAGCTTCGTGCTCATCCGCCAGTCCCGCAACCGGAACGGCGACCGCCGCCGGTGCGCCACGACGCGGACATCGAAGCGGCGTCGGCGATGGTTCGACACCGCGCCGTTCGCCGGCTCGGAACCTGTCGCCACCCTGCCTCCTCCGTGTGCCGCGTCCACCGCGGTCCGGGGAGCGCAGTCCATCCAACCAGGCTCGGGAGCGCTGTCAACGGCCCGGGCGACGCGGAAGTTCAGGAAGGATACTGCGGGTGGGAACGTCCTGCCGTGGTCGGCAAGACCAGTTCGTCCGTCCGGCCGATGTCGGCGAGCTGAATCGCGTCGCCGAACCGGCCCAACGCCACCAACGCGGCGCCGGTGGCACCGATCTCGGGGTTGCGTTGGTGCGACACCGGTCGCGGTGCGAGCGCGGTGGCGAAGGCCTGCCGCCACCACACCGAGGCGGCCACCGCGCCCCCGCCCAGCACCACGCCCACCGGTTTGTCGATGGTGGACTCCAGCACCGCGAGATCCTCGGCGACCAGGTCACACAGCCCCTGCATCAGGCCGGCCAGGATGTCGACAGCCGTGGTGCTGAAGCTCAGGCCGCGCACCTGGCCGCTGCCCGCCGGCGCCAGGCCGGGAGCCCGGTCGCCGCCGAAGCGGGGGTCAGCCGGTCGGCCACCGCCCGTCGGCACCAGCGCCAGCGCGGCGTCCAACTCGGCGCCCCGGGGCAACCGCAGCTCCCGGTCCGCCCAGGCGAAGAGGTTGCCACCGTTGGCGTACGCCGCCCCGGTCACCACGTGGTCGTGGTCGACCCGGTAACGCCACAGCCGTTCGGGGAGGCGCGGCATCGGTTCGCCGGCCGGGATCCGCTGCATCAGCCGTACGGCTGCGGAGGTGCCGACGGTGACGGCGGCCCGGCTCGGGTCGACGCAGCCCGACCCGACGTTGGACGCCCCACCGTCGCCCACCGGCGGTGACCAGCGGGCCTGCGCCAGCGAGGGCCACCGACGGGCCAGATCGACCCGGAGCCGGCCGTGCCAGTCCAGCCCGCCGAGGGGCGGCAGCTCCTCCGGTCGTGCCCCGGCCAGCGCCAGCGCCTCGTCGTCCCAGCGCAACGTGCGCAGGTCCAGCAGACCGGTCCCGGAGGCCTGGGAGATCGACATGGGTGCCGTGTCGAGCAGTTCACCCAGCACGTACTCGGGTAGGCCGACGAACCGGGCGATCGGGGTGCCGGACTGCTCGCGCAGCCAGGGCAGCCGCATCGACCAGTACGAGCGGTGCCACCAGCAGCCGGTGCGCTGGTGGAGGTCGTCAGGCGCGGTCGGCCCGGCGCTGCGACCGACCGGCGCGGGCCGGGTGTCCAGCCAGGTGACCACCGGGCCGAGCGGCACGCCCTGGCGGTCCAGCGGGAGCACCGAGTGCCACTGGGCGGAGACCGCGACCAGGCCGACGTCGTGCAGGTGCCCCGCCTCAACCAGCTCGTCCAGGCACTCGATCAGGCACGCGAGGTAGCCCGGGCCGGACAGCGTGCCGGTGCCGTCGTCGCCGATGGCGAGGTCGACCTTGCGTCGGGCCAGCGCACCGGGCAGCGGCTGGGTCTCCGCGTCCAGCACCAGCCCGCGCACCGAGGAGGTGCCCAGGTCGAGCGCGAGAATGTTCATCGCCGGTCAAGTTACCCGGTGCCGGGCCGGCGCCGGGCGCGTAGGGTGGATCACATGCTCGCGCAGCTGACTTGTTGGTGGCCCGCCGACCCGGCGGGCATCTCCCGCGCGTAGCTCCTTCCACGCGGCCGCCATCGAGGCGGTCGCCGGATCTCCCGGCTGCACGGCCGCCCGACGGCGACGCCCGGCCCGACGGAGAGTCCGATGACCCACCTGACCGACCTGCTCGCCGCCGTCGACGACGGAGTCGACACTGGTCCCTTCGCGCTGCTACGCCGCGACGGGGCCGACGAACTGGAACTGTTCACCGGCCCGGTCGACACCGTCGAACGGCTCGCGGAGCTTCCGCTGCCACCGGGCTCGCCCGGCGCGCGGACGCTGGCCCTGGTGCCGTACCGGCAGGTCACCGAGCGGGGCTTCGCCTGCGTCGACGACGCCGCCCCGCTGGAGTACCTCCAAATCCGCGAGCACCGCCGGATCGCCCTGCCCGACGCCCTCGCCACGCTGCCCGACGAACCGGTCCACACCGCCGACGCCGGTTTCGACGTCACCGACGAGGAGTACGCCCGGACCGTGCAGCGGGTGCTCGCCGAGGAGATCGGTCGCGGCGAGGGCGCGAACTTCGTCATCCACCGCACCCTGCGCGCCACCGTGCAGGGCCGACCGCTGCGGGCCGCGCTGGCCGCGCTGCGCCGGCTGCTGGTCGCCGAGCGCGGCGCGTACTGGACGTTCGTGGTGCACACCGGCACGCGGACGCTTGTCGGCGCCAGCCCGGAGCGGCACGTCAGCGTCGACGACGGGCTGGTGATGATGAACCCGATCAGTGGCACCTTCCGCTGCCCCGGTGGCAACCCCGACCGGGCGGCCCTGCTGCGCTTCCTCGCCGACCCGAAAGAGGTCGAGGAGCTGTACATGGTGCTCGACGAGGAGCTGAAGATGATGGCCACCGTCGCCGAGCAGGGCGGGCAGGTGATCGGCCCGTACCTGAAGGAGATGTCGCACCTGGCGCACACCGAGTACCTGCTGGCCGGGCGGAGCACCCGGGACGTGCGGGAGGTGCTGCGCGAGACGATGTTCGCGCCCACCGTCACCGGCAGCCCGATGGAGAACGCCTGCCGGGTGATCGCCCGCAACGAGCGCCGGGGCCGGGGCTACTACGGGGGTGTGTTGGCCCTGCTCGGCCACGACGACGCCGGCCAGCAGACGCTCGACGCTCCGATCCTGATCCGGACCGCCGAGATCTCTCCCACCGGCGAGCTGCGGGTGTCGGTCGGCGCCACCCTGGTCCGGCACTCGACGGCCGCCGGAGAGGTGGCCGAGACGCACGCCAAGGCCACCGGTGTGCTGGCCGCGCTCGGTCTCGGCCCGGCGGCGACCGGCGGCGACCGCGGGCCGCTCGCCCGGCTGGCCGACGCCCGGCGGTACGCGACGCGCTGGCCGCGCGCAACGCCCCGCTGGCGCGGTTCTGGCTGGACCAGCGGGCGCCGGAGGCGCCCGGCCGACCCGGACTGGTCGCCGCCGGGTGTTGATCGTGGACGCCGAGGACACCTTCACCGGGATGCTGGCCCACCAACTCGGTGCGTTGGGTCTCGCGGTGACCACCCGGACCTGGGACGCGACCGGCTCGGTGGACGGCTACCACCTGGTGGTGGCCGGTCCCGGGCCGGGCGACCCGGGCAGCGTGGACGACCCGAAGGTGGTGGCGCTGCGCGGGCTGCTGGGCGAGCTGCTGGCGAGTGGTCGTCCCGTCCTCGCCGTCTGTCTCGGCCACCAGGTGCTGGCCGGGCTGCTGGGGCTGGCGCTGCACCGCCGGGAGGCCCCCTACCAGGGGTTACAGCGGGAGGTGTCGTTGTTCGGCCGAACTCGCCGGGTCGGCTTCTACTCCACCTTCACCGCCCGCGCCGGCGCCGACCGGCTGGTCACCGAGCACGGCCCGGTGGAGCTGGCCCGGGACGCGGCCGACGGCGCCGTGCACGCCCTGCGGGGGCGTGGCTTCGCCGGGATCCAGTTCCACCCGGAGTCGGTGCTCAGCCCGGACGGGCTCGCCGTGCTGACCGAGCTGGTGACCGACCTGCTGCCGGCCGCGCGGGCGGAGGAGCTGTCCGCGACGGGCGGACGCGCATAGTCACCCCGCCCCGGGGGTAGGGCTGGATCGACCGGTGGCGCGGACGGGCCGAGAGCCCCCGCCCGCGCCACCGGTCGCCAGCGCGAGTCAGCCGGCGGCCAGGCCCGCCTTCAGCGCGGCCCCCATCTGCACCGCGCGTCGTGCGGTGAGCGCGCAGGCTTCGAGCGCCACCGCGTCCGGCGCGATCTCGCCGTTGTTGCTGGTGTGCGAGGGGCCGTACGGGTTGCCGGCGATGAACTGGCTGGTGTCGGTGTAACCGGGCACGACCACCACCCCGCCCCAGTGGTAGAAGACGTTGAACAGCGAGGTCAGCGTCGTCTCCTGGCCGCCGTGCGAGGTCGCCGTCGAGGTGAACGCGGAGTACACCTTGTTGGCCAGCGCACCCTGGGCCCAGAGCGGGCCGGTGGTGTCGATGAACTGCTTCAGCTGGGCCGCGACCATGCCGTACCGGGTGGGCGCGCCGAGGATCGCCACGTCGGCCCAGGCCAGGTCGTCGACCATCGCCTCGGGCACATCCTGGGTCTCCAGCCGGTGGGCCTGCCAACCGGAGTTGGAGCGGATCGCCTCGTCCGGCGCCAACTCGCGCACCTTGCGCAGGCGCACCTCGGCACCGGCATCCCCAGCGGCCTCACAGACGGCCTGCGCCATCTGGTACGTGATGCCGGTGGCGCTGTAGTAGATCACCGCTACCTTGGTCTGGGCCGCCATCGGATGTCCCCTTCTCGTCTCGGATCAGCTCCCGCGACTACCCGCTGCGAACCCGCTCTAACGACACCGCCCGGACACTCTCGGCTCAAATTTTCCGCAACTTCCCGACCGTTCTGCTCCGGTGCCCCCCGCGGGCGGCGATCCTGTAATCCATCGGTGTCGGCGGATCGGTCTGCCGCCCCGCGTGGGGGACCTGAACGGGGGATCGCGCTCCGCCGGCAATGGTGCTGGCGAAGCGCGATCAGGGGACCGCCAGCGGGACGGCGCCGACCGCCACCGGTTGACTCAGTTGACCAGCGCCGCCATCAGCCGGTCCAACTCGGCCGCCGGATCGGCGGTGAGACCGGTGTGTACCGGGCCGGTCTGGATCATCGTGCTGCGCGGCGCGGCCAGCCAGTGGAACCGCTCGCCGAGCCGCATCCGGGTTGCCGGCCCGTCCCCGGAGCAGGTCCGGTCCCAGGAGTCGAGCACCGCGGCCACCGCCGGCAGGTCCACGTCGGGCGCGAGCGCGCGGACCCGGTCGGCGTCGAGCTGGGTCCGCGCGGCCAGGAAGTCGCGCTGCTGGCAGTAGAGCAACACCCCGACGTTGATCTGCTCGCCGCGCTCGATCCGGGGCACGAGCCGGATCAGCGCGTACTCGAAGGGGTGCCTCATGCCGCTCCCCCCGGTGGCAGCCAGTCGGCCGTGCGCTTGACGCGGCGCGACAGGTGCCGCAGGTACGCGTCGCGCGCCGCGTCGGCCGTCTCGAAGTCGGCGGCGGTCAGCCACGCCGCAGGCACCAGCGCCAGCACCTCGGCGAGCAGCTCCGGAGTGACCCGGGAGGCCAGCTCCGCGTCGGCCTCGGCCAGCCGCGACGCGTACGGCGCCAGCACGTGGTCCTCGGCGCGGTAGGCGCGGTGTACCACAGCCTCGGCCCGTGGCCAGTTGTGGTGGAAGTACAGCGAGGCACCGTGGTCGATCAGCCACAGCTCCCGATGCCAGACGAGCAGGTTGGGGTTGCGCCAACTCCGGTCGACGTTTTCGACGTACGCGTCGAACCAGAGCACCCGGGAGGCCAGCACCGGGTCTACCGGGTGCGCCACCGGGTCGAAACCCAGCGCCCCGGGGAGGAAGTCCATCCCCAGGTTGGCGCCGCCGCTGTTGCGCAGCAGCTCCTGCACCTCCTGGTCGGGCTCGGCGCGCCCGATCACCGGGTCGATGTCGAGGACCACCAGCGGCGGCACCCGCAGCTCCAACCGGCGGGCCAGCTCACCGCAGATCACCTCGGCGATCAGCGCCTTGGGCCCCTGCCCGGCACCCCGGAACTTCGCCACGTACGTGCCCAGGTCGTCGGCCTCCACCACACCCGGCAGCGACCCACCCTCGCGCAGCGGGGTGACGTATCTGATCGCGGTGACCTGGCGGAGCACGCCGCCCAGCCTACTGTGGCCTGCGGCCGCGCCCGCCGGGCATCAGTCGAGCTTGTCGCGCAGCTTGTCGACCTGGGTCTGGAGGCGGTCCACCGCGCTCTCGTTGTTGACGAACGTGGTGATGCCCGCGGCGAGGCCGAGACCGATCAGCACGGCCAGGATGCTGAGCACCAGGCCGCCGATCGACACGCCCCGGCCGGTGACCCCCGGTCGGCTCGCCATCTTGAGGCCGACGATGCCGAGGATGATGCCGATGATGCCGAGCACCAACCCCAGCCAGGCGAGGATCGCGGTCAACACGCTGAACAGCCCGGCCACCCCGAACACCAGGGCAAAGGTCGCGGCGGCGCTGGTCTTGGCCCCGGTCCCGGAACGATTGGACCCGGACCTCGTTCCGGCATTCCGTGCCGGCTCGCTTGCGGCGGTCATGGGACTGACTCCCTTCCGTACGCGCGGCGCGCGCACTTGCGGCGAGCCGCTTTCCCAGGTCAACGGCGGTTACGCCTCCCGTCGGCCGGAGTGTCGGTGGCCGGCCCTACGCTGGCCCTCCGGTCCCCGGAAAGGACGCCCGATGCCTGTCGACCTCAGCGCGGCCGACGCCCTGGCGCTGCGGATGACCAGCCTGCTGCTGGGTCCGCACCCGAACAGCCGTCCCGGCACCGTCGCCGACGTGGTCGAGTGGTTCGGCGCGATGCAGGCACAGGACCTGTCCAGCGGGTTGTGGTCGCTCGGTGCCCGGCTGCCCGGCCGCGACGTCGCCGACGTGCGGGCCGCGCTGGAACGGCGCGAGGCGCTGCGCACCTGGCCGATGCGCGGCACCGTGCACCTCGTCCCGCCCGCCGACGCCCGTTGGATGCTGGAGCTGACCGGCGTCCGCGCACTGGCCGGTTCGGCGACCCGGCGGGCACAGCTCGGTCTCACCGAGGCCGACGAGGACCGCGCGCTCGACGTCCTCGGCGGCGCGCTGGCCGGCGGCGGCCGACTCACCCGGGCGCAGTGCCTGGCACCTCGCGCGCGGCCGGCCTGGGCACCGACGGGCAGCGCGGCTACCACCTGCTCTGGCAGGCGGGTGTGCGGCGGGGTGACCTGGCGTGGCACCGAACATCGGCACCGACCAGACCTTCGTCCTGCTGGACGAGTGGGCACCCGCGCCCCGCAGGCCGGAGCGGGACGAGGCGTTGGCAGTGCTCGCCCACCGCTACGTGCGCGGGCACGGCCCGGTCACCGACCGGGAGTTCGCCGGGTGGAGCGGCCTCACAGTGACCGACGCCCGGCGCGGGCTGGCCGCCGTCGGCGACGCGATCCTCGCGATGCGGGTCGAGGGCGAGCCGATGTACGTCGACGCGGCGCTGGCCGACGCTCCACGCGCCGCACCTGACGCCGTGCTGGCGCTGCCCGGCTTCGACGAGTACCTGCTCGGCTACCGGGACCGCACCTTGATGCTCGACCCCGCGCACAAGGCGGCCGTGGTGCCGGGCAACAACGGCGTCTTCCAGGCCACCGTGGTCCGCGCCGGTCGGGTGGTGGGCGTGTGGAAGCGCAGGGTCGGCAGGGCTGCGGTCGCCGTGACGGTCCAGCCGCTCACCCCGCTCGACGCCGCCGCGCGGGCCCGGGTGGAGCAGGCGTTGGGGCGGTACGCCGACTTCCTCGGGCTGGCTCCCCGCATCGACTGGCTGACCTGATCCCGCCGCGTCACTCCTGCGCGGGTGCCGGGTCGGCCGGTAGCGGGCGGGCGGCGCTGAGCAGGTCGACGATCCGGGTCACCCGCGGGTCCGCGCGGATCTGCGCCACGCTCGCCGGCAGCGGCAACCGCCAGTTCGGGTACTCGTCGACAGTGCCCGGCATGTTGGGTTGGCGCACCTCCCCCAGCACGTCGTAGAGGGAGACGCCGAGCAACCGGGCCGGGCTGGCCGCGAGCGCGGCGTGCATCGCCACCACCACCTCGCCGTCGTCGGAGCCGGATCGGGCCGCGCCGGGCCCGGGGTCGCCGCCGGCTCGGGCAGCAGACTCTCGGCCCGCAACATGCCGAGCAGCCGGTCGCGGTCCGCGACGGCGCGGGCCCGCTCCACCGCCACGTCGGTGCCGAGCAACTTCAACTCGTCGCGCACCCGCACGTGCTCACCGGTCAGGAAGCCCGGCGCGGTGGGCAGGTCGTGGGTGGAGATCGTGGCGAGGGCGTTGCGCGGCCACCGGGCCGGTGGGATGAAGTCATCCTCGTCGTCACGCGCGAACCACAGCACTGTGGAGCCGAGCATGTTGCGCCCCCGGAGCCCACGGGTCACCGCCGGTTGGACGGTGCCGAGATCCTCACCGACCACCACCGCACCGGCCCGGTGTGCCTCCAGCGCGAGGATGCCCAGCATCGCCTCGGCGTCGTAGCGCACGTAGGTGCCCTCGGCTGCCCCACCGCCCGGCGGCACCCACCACAGCCGCCACAGCCCGGCGACGTGGTCGACCCGCAGGCCACCCGCGTGCCGCAGGGCTCGGCGCAGCATGTCCCGGTAGGCCGCGTACCCGGTGGCGGCCAGCCGGTCCGGGCGCCACGCGGCGAGCCCCCAGTCCTGACCGAGTTGGTTGAAGTCGTCCGGCGGCGCGCCGACCCGCACGCCCTGGGCCAGCACGTCGGCGAGCTGCCAGCCGTCCGCGCCGCCGGGGTCGATGCCGACGGCCAGGTCGTGCACGACACCGACCGGCATCCCGGCGGACCGGGCCGCCGCCGTGACGGCGTCGAGCTGCTCGTCGCAGAGGTGTTGCAGCCAGGCGTGGAAGGCGACCCGGTCGGCGAGTTGCCGACGCTGCTCGGCGACCGCCGGGCCGTCGGGGTGGTGCAACTCCGCCGGCCAGGCCCGCCAGTCGTTGCCGTGCCGCTCGGCCAACGCGCACCAGGTGGCGAAGTCGGCCAGCGCCGGGTCCGCGTCGAGGTCGACCGGCTGGGCGTACGGGTGCAGCAGCTCCAGCGCGTGCCGCTTGGCGGCCCACACCTCGTCGTAGTCGATCAGTGAGCCCCGGTCCGGACGCAACGCGTCGACCACCGCACGGGTCGCCGGGTCCGCCGCGCGGTATGCCGCGGTGTCGCTGACCCGCAGGTAGAGCGGGTTGACGAAACGTCGACTGGCGGGTGAGTAGGGCGAGGCGGCCACCGGGTGCGCCGGTCCGACCGCGTGCAGCGGGTTGAGCAGCACCAGGCCCGCACCGGTGGCGCCGGCCCACCCGGTGAAGTCGGCGAGGTCACCGAGGTCGCCCATGCCCCAGGAGCGTTCCGAGCTGAGCGCGTAGAGCTGGAGCATCCATCCCCAGGTGCGCGGTGGCACCGGCAGCCGACGGGGCACCACCACCACTGTCACCTCGCGGTCGGCGCAGGCCAGCCGATGCCAACCCAGCGGCAGGTCCGGCGGCAGCTCACCGTCGACCGGGCGGCGGCTCCCGTCCTCCAGGGTCAGCACACCCGGGCCGGGCAGCATCCGGGTGGCGCCCTGGGCGAGCACGACCGTCGCCGGCAGCGCGTTCCGGTCGACCGCCCGGGCGGCGGCGAGCGCGTCGGCGATGGCGGTCGGGCTGCTGGCGTCCACGCCGAGCAGGCCGAGCACGCCCACCACGGTCTGCGGTGCGACCTCGACGCGCCGGTGCCGCCAGTCCTCGTACCAGGTGGAACACCGTGCGCGTTGGCCAGCGCGGCCACGTCGTCGGTTCATCCCGTCCCCCGCTTCGCCACCCGATCTGCGACAACCTTGCCACGACCGGGCCCGGGGCGCAGGACAGCGCCGGGGCCGGCGGGTCGACCCGCGGCCCGGCGCCACGGTGGACGGTGTCAGTCGCCGAGCGCGCCCGCCGAGCGGCCCTCGCGCAGGGTCAGGTTGCGGCCGGTGCCCGGGTCGAACAGGTGGATCTTCTCCAGGTTGAACCAGACCCGCCGGGACTGCCCCTCGGCGACCGGGGACTCGGCGGACAGCCGGGTCACCAGGTTGCCGCCGGCACCGGCGAAGTCCGCGGCACCCGCGTCGGCGGCCAGCTCCTCCAGCTCGGCGGCGCTGGCCTTCTCGCCCTCCACGGTGAAGTAGACGTACTTGTCGGAGCCCATCGACTCGACGATGTCCACCGGCGCCTCGAACTCGATGCCCCGCCGGCGGGTGTCGTCGTCGACCAGTTCGGCGTCCTCGAAGTGTTCGGGTCGGATGCCGAGGATCAGCTCGCGGGGCGCGTCGGCCGCCTCCAGCTCACGGCGGACCCGGTCACCGAGTGGCACGTTGCCCAGCGCGGTGTGAAGCCCGCCGTCCTGCACCGCGGCGTGCAGGAAGTTCATCGACGGCGAGCCGATGAAGCCGGCCACGAAGAGGTTGCGCGGGTGGTCGTACAGCTCCTGTGGGGGGCCGACCTGCTGCACCGCACCCCCGCGCATGATCACCACGCGGTCGCCGAGGGTCATCGCCTCGGTCTGGTCGTGGGTGACGTAGACGGTGGTGGTGCCGAGCTGCTTCTGCAGGCGGGACACCACGGTGCGCATCTGCACCCGCAGCTTGGCGTCGAGGTTGGACAGCGGCTCGTCCATCAGGAACGCCTTCGGCTGGCGGACGATGGCCCGGCCCATCGCCACCCGCTGGCGCTGACCGCCGGAGAGGTTGGCGGGCTTGCGGTCCAGCAGGGAGGTCAACTCCAGCACCTTGGCCGCCTCGTCGACCTTCTGGTTGATGGTTTCCTTGTCGAGCTTCGCCAGCCGCAGCGGGAACGCCATGTTCTCCCGCACCGTCATGTTCGGGTACAGCGCGTACGACTGGAACACCATCGCGATGTCCCGGTCCCGGGGGGCCTTGTCGTTGACCCGCTGCCCGCCGATGCGTAGCTCGCCGGAGCTGATGTCCTCCAGCCCGGCGATCATGTTGAGGGTGGTCGACTTGCCGCAGCCCGAGGGCCCGACCAGGATCACGAACTCGCCGTCGGCGATCTCCAGGTCGACGTCCTGCACGGCGACGGTCCCGTCCGGGAAGCTCTTGCTCACCTTGTCGAGCACGATGTCAGCCATGACTACTCACCTATCCCTTGACTGCGCCGGAGGTCAGACCGGACACGATGCGACGCTGGAAGAAGAGGACGAACAGGATGATCGGCACGGTGATCACCACGGCGGCGGCGCAGATCGCCCCGGTCGGGTCTTCGAACTGCGACTCGCCGGTGAAGAACGACAGGGCGACCGGCACCGTACGGGCGCGTTCGGTGGAGGTCAGCGTGATGGCGAAGAGGAAGTCGTTCCAGCAGAAGATGAAGACCAGGATGGCCGTGGTGAACAGGCCGGGCGCGGCCAGTGGGGCGATCACCCGCCGGAACGCCTGCCCCTGGGTCGCGCCGTCCATCTTCGCGGCCTTTTCCAGGTCCCACGGGATCTGCTTGAAGAACGCCGACAGCGTGTAGATCGCCAGCGGCAGCGCGAAGGTGATGTACGGCAGGATCAGTCCGGGCCAGGTGTCGAAGAGGCCGAGTTGACGCTCGATCTCGAACAGCGGCGAGACCAGTGACACCTGCGGGAACATCGCGATCAGCAGGGAGACGCCGACCAGCAGCTTCTTGCCGGGGAAGTCCAGCCGGCTGATCGCGTACGCGGCCATCGCGCCGAGCACCACCGCGATCAGCGTGGCGATCAGCGCGATGCCGATCGAGTTGATCAGCGCCCGGACGAACTGGTCGGTGTCGAAGATCGTCCGGTAGTTGTCAAGCGTCCATTCCCGGGGGATGAACTTCCCGTCGGTGAGGGTGGCCGGCGTCTTGAACGACAGCGACGCGATCCAGAGGACCGGGATCAGCGCGAAGACGACCACCAGGACGTCGAGCAGACCCCAGCGCAGCTTTGCCCTGGTAGTGGTTTCGACAGCCATGTCAGCGCCTCTCCCCGTCGTCGCTGCCCGGGGCAGCGGTGCCGAACAGCTTCACGAAGACGAAGGCGATGATCGCCACGGTGATGAAGATGAGCACCGACATCGTCGAGCCGATGCCGAGGTTGAGGCCCCGGATCAGGTTGTTGTAGGCGAGCATCGACACCGACGAGGTCTCGTTGCCGCCGGCGGTCAACACGAAGATGTTGTCGAAGACCCGGAACGCGTCCAGGGTGCGGAACAGCAAGGCGACCAGGATCGCCGGCTTCATCACCGGCAGCATGACCTTGGTGAACTTCTGCCAGCCGGTCGCGCCGTCGGTGGAGGCCGCCTTGAGCAGGTCCTCCGGCACCAGCGCCAGCCCGGCCATCAGCAGCAGCGCCATGAACGGGGTGGTCTTCCAGATCTCCGCGAGCATGATGATCGCCAGGGAGCTGGCCCGCTCGGTGAGGGGTGCGCCGTCGCTGAACAGGTTGGCCAGGTAGCCGGTGCCGGGCGTCCAGGCGTACCGCCAGGAGAACGCGGCGACCACAGTGACGATCCCGTACGGAATGAGCGCCGAGGTGCGCACGATGCCGCGTCCGATCAGGGTGCGGTGCATGATCAGCGCGAGCCCCATGCCGAGCACCAGCTCGACGGCCACGGTGACCACCGTGATCAGCATGGTCACCCCGAACGCGGTCCACCAGAACTCGTTGCTGAGCACTGTCACGTAGTTCTCCAGCCCGATGAACTCGCGCTGGTCGGGGAAGCGCAGGTCGAAACGCTGCAACGACAGCCAGACCGAGTAGATGATCGGGTACGCGGTCACCGCGATCATGACCAGCGCGGCGGGCGCGCAGAGCAGCCAACCGAGGCGGCGTTCGGCCTTCTTGTTCTCGCTCAGCGCTGGCTTGCCACGGCCGCCACGCTGGGTGGGAACGGTGGCGGTGGCCCGGGTCTCCTCGGCGGCGACGTCCGCGCCGGTCGGCGTGGCGTTGACACTCATGGGAGCACCCCCTTCGACTGGAGGGCGTCGGCGATGGCGTCGCGCAGCTCGTCGGCGGCCTGCTGCGGGCGGATCCCGGACGGCGGCGACAGGATCGCCGACATCACTGTGGAGATGCTCTGGTAGGCGGGCGTCAGGGGACGGGTCGCCGGGTCCTTCAGCTCCTCCAGGATGGTGTCCTTCATCGGGTACGCCTCGGTCATCTCCGGCTCGTCGTAGACGGCCTCGATGGTCGGCGGCACGCCGTCGTTGATGGCGGAGAACTTCTGGTGCTCGGCGCTACGCAGGCACCGGGCCGCTTCGAAGGACAGCTCCGGGTGCTTGGAGTAGGAGCTGACCGCCAGGTTGACGCCACCGATGGTGACCTTGCTGGGGGTGCCCTCGTCGACGCCGGGGATGCGGGCCCAACCGACCTGCTTGGCCAGGTCCGGGTTCGCCTCCTGCAGGGCCGGGTAGACGAACGGCCAGTTCACCTGGAACGCGCCCGCGCCGGACTGGAACTCCAGCCGAACCGGGTCCTCGGTGGCGTTGCTGAACGACGGCGAGGTTACGCCCGACGTGGCGAAGCGCTTGAGCTGGTCCAGCGCCTGGACGGTGCCGTCGTCCATCACGGCCTTCGTGCCGTCCTCGTTGAGGATCTTGCCACCGGCGCTCTCGGCCAGGGTGTTGTAGAGCACGACCAGACCCTCGTACTGGGCCCCCATGGTGAGCACCTGGTACGGCTTGCCCTGCTGCTTGAGCTGCTGGGCCGCGCTGATCATCTGGTCCCAGGTGGTCGGCGGCTGGGGCACCAGGTCCTTGCGGTACCAGAGCAGCTGGACGTTCGTGTTCTTCGGCGCCGCGTACAGCTTGTCCTGGTAGCGGGCGGTGTCCAGCGGCCCGGCGAGGGTGCCCTGCTCGACCTCGGCCTTGTCCTGGCCGGTCCACTCCCGGATCCAGTCGGCGCTGGCGAACTCCTGGGTCCAGGTGACGTCCAGGCCGAGCAGGTCCATGCCGCTGTCCTCGGCGGCCAACCGGCGCACCATCTGCACCCGCTGGTCGTCGGCCTGCCGGGGTAGCACCCGGTAGGCGATCTCGTACCGGCCCTGCGCCTGCGCGTTGCAGTCGTCGACGACCTTCTGCAGGTTCTGCTCGGGCGGGTAGTACAGGTTGAGCGTCGGTGGGCCACCATCGTCGTCCGCGCCGCACGCGGCCAGCGGTGCGACGAGCGCCAGCGCGGCGGCCGCCGCGCCCAGCCGAACAACCGGCCGGCGTCGGCGTCGAGCCGCCTCGGGGTCCGTCATCGCCCTCCCCCTCTCTTCGGCGAAACCGGGGAGGGCATCCGTGCCCCGGCGCACGGCGAGACAACCCGAGCCCTGAACTGCGGAAACGCCCCGGCCCGGATGCTCCGTGCGGCTACACTGCCCCACCCGCGAAGCCACGAAACCTGGCTGTCACAGCGAGCGTGCGGACAGCGACCTCCGTCCGTCCTGCGCCAGCCGGCTTGACAAGGGGCGGAGTCGATCACGCGCGGTCAGCTCCGGGTCCTCGCCCAGGAGAGGAAACGCTCGGTCATCCGGGCCGGCGGGTGATCCGGGTGGAGCTGGGTGAGCTGGTTCGTCGCCTCGTGCATCAGCGTGCCGAGATAGATCAGCAGCGACGTCCGGTTGTTCCGGTACTCCGTCAGCAGTGCGAGCTTGGCCGGCTGGCAGGGCCACTCGGTGCCACAGTTCCGGCACCGCCACAGGGGGCGCATGGCGACGTGCGGAACTGGCGGCCGGCCCACCATCACCGCCACCGCACAGCGGCGGCACCCTGCACGTCGAACCGGCGGCCTGGAAGGCGTTCGTCGAGTACGCCAAGCAACACTGACGCGCCAGGCCCTGCCGGCCCCACCGCCACAGCCGGCAATCTTGGACAGTTACCGTTCAGACGGAACGGAAACTGTCCAAGATCTCCGCCGCCGACACCGGCGGCACCGCGCCACGCCGAGCAGCACCGCGCCCACAGGCACGCGTCGACCAGGCATGCTGGAGGCATGATCGCGCGCTTCAAGGACCTCTGTCTGGACGCCAACGATCCGCTCGCGCTGGGCGGCTTCTGGGCCCGGATGCTCGACGCCGACATGGCCGACGCCGGTGACGACGACACCCGGGTGGACCCACGCTCCGCGCGCTCGGACGCCGAGTCGATCTGGGTGAACAAGGTGCCCGAGCCTCGGGTCGGCAAGACCCGCGTACACCTGGATCTGCGGTTGCCCGGCGCGGACCCGGGGCCGCTGCTCGCGGACGGCGCCCGGCTGGTTCGCGAACCGGCCGGCGAGGCGACCTGGTGGGTGTTGGAGGACCCGGAGGGCAACGAGTTCTGCGCGTTCCCGGCCCGAGCGGGCACCCGACCGGGCCCGTTCGAGCTGGTGGTGGACTCGGCCGACCCGGCCGCCCAGGCGACCTGGTGGGCGGGCGTGCTCGGTGGCACCGTCGAGGACGAGCCGACCACCTCGTCGGTGGTCGGCGCGGCCGGTTTCCCCTGGGACTACTGGGTGTTCGTCGGGGTGCCCGAGCCCAAGACGGTCAAGAACCGCCTGCACTGGGACGTCGAACTGGCCGACCCGGAGCCGATGGCGCTGATCGCGGCGGGCGCGACGCTGCTGCGCGAGCCGCTCGACGAGGCGCACTGGTGGTGGGTGCTGGCCGACCCCGAGGGCAACGAGTTCTGCGCCTTCGCACCACGTCCCACCGGGTGAACGACCGACTACCGAGCGCGGGCGGTGTCGGCTAGCGTTTTGCTAACGCCGCAGCCAGCGCGGTCGCCGCCGTCGTCGACACGCCTCCGGCCGACCCCAGCCTGCCCGATCGGTGGGTAATCGCGGGAACGCCCCACCGCCGCTCCCCCGGTTCGGCAGGATCGTCCCAACGAGGAGGTGCCGTCGTGCAGGACACCCGCGCTCTCGCCCTGACGTTCGAGGTGAGCGGCCTGCCACCGGTCAAGACCGAAGCGTTGTCCATCTTCGCCGCCGGGCATCGGCAGGCGACGAGGGTCCGCACCCTGCTCCAGGCCGCCCTCGCCGCGGCCCAGCGGACCGGCTGGACACCGTTGCCCGGGCCGATCGAGGTGGACCTGGTGTTGCGCTGCCCGCCCGGGCACCGTACGTCCGACGCCAGCACGCTGCTCGGCGGCGTCTGCGCGGTGCTCCAGGACAAGAAGCGGGTGTCGACCATCGGCCTCGCCCACCTCGGCGTCCTGGTGGACGTCGCCCTCTACGACGACGACCGGCAGATCCGCCGGTTGTCGTACCACGAGGAGCCGGCCGAGGACTTCTCGTATCAGGTCCGGGTTTCGGCCGTACCTGACGGGGTTTGACCGACGTCCGCGGTGGGGTACCGCGGACGCCGACGAAGGGAGCACCGATGTCGGAGCCACATGTCACGCTCGACCCCCGCGGGCTCGACCCTGTGCAGCAGAAGCTGCGCGGCCCGCTGGAGGAGCAGCTGACCTCGGCGCTTCAGGCGGCCACCGACCGGGTTCGCGCCGACTACGACGGCGAACCGGTCGAGCAGGTCTGCCAACGCCTGTTGGAGGAGACCCGCTCCGGGCTCCATCCCGACATCGCGGCCGGGTTCAACCCGGACATGGACGAGTTCTGCCGGGTGGCGGTGGCGATCGTCCGGCGCGAGGGCAGCTGAGCCTCGTCAGTATCGACCGAGTTGGTCGTACGGGCTGAGCACGATGCGGGGCGAGAGCGCCGGGTCGAGCCAGGTGAGCACGTCGACCAGATGATCGCGGGCGAGGGAGACGCAGCCGGCGGTGGCGTTGCCGGCGCTGGTGCTGAACTGGTGCAGGAAGATGCCGCTGCCCGCGTTCGGCACCGGTTTCGCCACGTTCGGCGGCATGTTGTAGGTGATCACCGCGAAGTGCGTGTACGCGGGAGTCTCCTGCCACAGCGCCTCGCTGGCCCCGCCCGGGTTGGTCGAGCTGTGCTGGAAGCTGTTGTATGCCGCCGACGACGGGTTCTCGTTCCACCAGTCACCGCTGACCAGCCGGTGGTACGGGTATCGCGTGCCAGGGTTCGCGGCGATGCCGTACATGGTCGGGCCGATCGAGTAGACCCCGGTGGGGGTGGTCGGCACGCCCTCCACGTGGTTGTCGCTGAACCCCTTCGAGCCGATCCGCGCGGGCAGCGACGACGAGGCGGGCTGCCAGCGACCCCGGACCTGCACGTACGCCTCAAGGGTGGCGTACGTGGTGGTGTAGCTGCTCGCGGCGACCACGATCACCTGCCGCGTCTGGGTGGGCAGGGTGGTCAGCTGGGCGGCCAGGTTGCGGCGGGGCAGCGTGCTCGGGCGGCTCGACCGGGGAATCGGTGCGGTGCCCCAGGGCGGGGCCGGGGGCCGGCTCGCGCCGAGCGCGGGCGCCGTCGGGGTGAGCAGACCCGGTGCCGCCAGCCCTGCGGCGGCACCGAGCAGGAGGGATCTACGCTTCATCCGGTCATCCTGACAGCCGATTCGGCTCTGGTCTGCCCCGCGCTCGCCGACCGGCCCCAAACCACCGGTCAGAAGTGCCGCAGCAGGTCCCGGAACGCGGCCAGCCACAGGATGCCGGCGTCGGTCGGGTCCAGCTCGTCGTCCTCCAGCACCCAGGTGTTCTCGTTGGGGATGAACACCGCGTTCAGCCCGGCCGCCCGCGCCGGGAGGATGTCGGACTTCGGGGAGTTGCCGATCATCCAGGCGCCGGCCGGTGCGAAGCCGTGCTCCCGAACCAGCCACCGGTAGGTGTCGACGTTCTTCTCCGCGACGATGTGCGCGGCCCCGAAGTGGTGCAGCAGGCCGCAGGCGTCCAGCTTGCGCTGTTGCTCCTCCCGGTCCCCCTTGGTCAGCAGCAGCAGCTCGTGCCGGCCGGCCAACTCGTCGAGCGCGTCGGCCACCCCGGGCATCAACTCCACCCGGTGCTCCACCAGGGCCACCGCCAGCCGGTCGATCTCCTGGCGTTCGGCCTCGGTGGCCGGCCGCTCGCGCAGCCGTTCCAGGCACTCGGCCAGGCTGCGCAGGAAGACCTTGCTGCCGTACCCGTGCGCCAACGCGTTGGCCCGCTCGATGTCGTCGAGCACGGCCCGCAGTTCGGCCCGGTCCAGGGTCGGGTGGTCCAGCCAACCCAGGAAGTCCTCGATCACCCGCTCGAAGACGACGTTGTTCTCCCACAACGTGTCGTCCGCGTCGAAGATCAACACTTGCGCCTGTCGCACTGCCATGCCGCCCCCTCGCGATCATGCTCGCTGCGGTGCGGAACTTTAGGGCATGTCACCCGGCACGCCCACCGGGTTTCCGCCCGTCGGGCAGGGCCAGCGCAGCAACCGCTCGGCGATCAGCGCCTCGCGTTCCTCCTGCCCCTCGGGTCTGAGCCGGCCACCACGGGTGAGCATCACCACGCCGTGCAACAGGCTCCAGCCGACCTCGGCGAGGGTGTCCGGGTCCCGGCCCTCGGCCAGCGGGGTCAGGGCCGCCCGCAGTTCGGCGAAGACCGCCCGGGGCGCGGCCGGCACGCCGTCCACGCCGAGGGCCAGGTCCGGGGTCAGCGCGAGCATCGCGTCATAGACCTCCGGATTCGTGTACGCGAAGTCGAGGTACGCGGTGGCGACCGCCGGCCAGGCACCGTCGGGGCTGTCGGCGGCCTCGGCGTGCGCCTCCGCGAGATCGGCGGCCAGGTCGGCGAAGGCGCACACGGCGACGGCGGCGAGCAGCGCCTCCAGGTCCGGGAAGTGCCGGTAAACGTCACCCACGTCGATCTCGGCCTGCTCGGCGAGCCGTCGGATGCTCACCCCAACCCAGCCCTCCGCCTCGGCCAACTCCCGCGCGACCGTGACGATGAGGTCACGCCGGTCCTGTTCGGTGGCCTTCTCGGCAGGTCCGGGCACGCACACGAGCGTAAGCCCGGACACCCCCGGTAGCTGCCCGTTGACAGATTGGTGACTGTGCGGCGACCGCCGCCGAGGCGTTGCCGGCTCCGAACGCGACACGCCACAGCCGGCGGTCGATCGACGACTTCTCGGACGGCCAGCAGGGTGTCAGTGAGCCCGCAAGCGCTGCGGTGTCTGTTCGTCGGCCTCGCCCTGGTGTGCGTCCCGGCCAGGACCCGGGCTGGGCCCTGGCCGGGACAACTGGTCAGCCGACCCGGCCGGCGCGCTGCCGGCGACGGGTCAGCAGCACCAGGAAGAGGCCGACGAGAGCCAGCATGCCGCCGACGCTCAGCGGCGCGGCGACGGTGTCACCGGTTACCGGAAGGATCCGCGAAACGTAGCGGAAGGTGAGCCCGTTGGAGGCTCCCCCATCGGTGCTCACGACCACCGTGGTGTTCCCGGCCGCGCAGGCCGGCGTACGGAAGGTCAACGAACGCCCGTCCGGCGCCACGGTGACCGCGCCCGCCGGGATGGTCTGGCCGCAGATGGTGACCACGGTCCGACCCGGAACAAAGCCGGAACCGCCGACCGTCACGGTGGTACCGCCACCGGTCGTCCCCTGGCCCGGGTTCAGCGAGCCGATGACCGGAGGGGCGATCTGGTACGTGAACCCGCCCGGTTCGACGACGTCGTCACCGGGCAGTTGCACCGTCACGTCCACCGTGCCGGGCAGGCCAGGTGGGGTGACCACGGTCAGCGAGGTGCCGCTCGGGTCCACGACGAGGTTGGTTCCCGGCGTGTTGCCGAAGTTCACGCCGGTCGCGCCGGTGAGGCCGGTCCCGGTGATCGTCACGGTCGTGCCACCGGTGGTCGGGCCGGTGTTCGGCACGATCGAGGTGATCGTCGGCGCGACGTACGTAAACGGTGGCGCGGCGGCGGTGCCCGCAGGGAAGACCAGCCGCACATTGGCCGGTCCGGCCGTGTTCGGCGGCGTCACGACGGTGATCGTGGTGCCGGCCGGGTTGACGGTGAACCCGGTGCCGGGCACCCCGTCGACTGTCACTCCGGTGGCTCCGGTGAAGCCGGTCCCGGTGATGGTCACCGTGGTGCCACCCGAGGTGGGCCCGGTCGTCGGCGTCAGCCCGGTCACGTCGGCGCCACTGCCGTCGGCCAGGTACGTGTAGTCCAGCGGTGTGGACGCACCACCGACCGTCGACACCACGACCGCCGCCGGGCCGATCGCGCCAGGCGGGGTGACCGCCGTCAGCGACGTGCCCGCCGCGTTGACCGTGACGTCAGTGGCCGGCACCCCGTCGAAGGTGACGGTCGTGCCACCGGGGATGAAGCCGGCACCGGTGATCGTCACCGTCTGACCACCCGACTGCGGACCCTCGTCCGGCGTGATAGCGGCGGCGGTCGGAGTCGCCGCCACGTAGCTGAAGGCGTCCGGTGCGCTCGCATTCGCGCCCGGGACCAGCACGGTCACGTCCACCGGACCGACCGGCCCGGACGGTGTGACCACGGTCAGCGAGGTACCGTCCGGGGCCACGACGAGGTTCGTCCCCGGGTTGCCGCCAAAGGTCACCCCGGTCGCACCGGTGAACCCGGTCCCGGTGATCGTCACCGTCGTACCACCGGTGTTCGGGCCCGAGTTCGGCACGACCGAGGTGATCGTCGGCGCGATGTAGGTGAACGTCGGCGCGGTCACCCGTCCTGCCGGAAAGACGAGCTCGACCAGGGCCGGTCCGGCGGGGTTCGGCGGGGTCACCACGGTGATCGTGGTGCCGGCCGGGTTGACGGTGAAGCCGGTGCCGGGCAGGCCGTCGAAGTCGACTCCCGCCACGCCGGTGAAGCCGGTGCCGGTGATGGTCACCGTCGTACCGCCGGCGGTCGGACCGGAGGTCGGCGTGAGACCGTTGATCACGGCCGCACTTCCGTCGGCCAGGTACGTGTAGCCCAGCGGCGCTGCCGTGCCGTTCACCGTACTGACGACGACCGACGCCGGGCCGACCGCGCCGGGCGGGGTGACCGCCGTCAGCGAGGTGCCCCCCGGCGCCACTGTGACAGCGGTCGCCGGTACGCCGTCGAAGGTGACAGTGGTGCCACCCGGAATGAAGCCCGTACCGGTGATCGTCACCGTCTGGCCGCCCGATTGTGGGCCCTCGTCTGGCGTGATCGTCGCGGCTGCGGGTGCGGCCGGCGGGCGCTCGCAGTTGGCCTCGGCCACGATCACGGTCCCGACCGGGATGGTCGTCGGCGCGCCGAGGACGGTGCCGGACAGCGTGAGCGCGGCCCGCACGGCGACCGCGGCCGCGCCGGTGGCGGTCGTCGTCTCGACCCGGGTCAACGAGGCGTTCAGGCTCGCGCCCAGCAGACCCGGTACGATCACCGCCGCGCTACCCACGACGGCGGGGCCGTTCGCCGTCAGCGTGACCGCCGAGCCGAAGAGCTCCAGCCCGACGAGGGTGGTGTCCGCGCTGGTCGCACCGACCTGCGGGCAGATCGCGGTGGCGGTGACCTCGGTCGCGTCCAGCACGTCGACCCCGAGCACGGTCAGGTTGAGGCCGTTGACGCTGGACGACGCCGACGACGAGGCCGCTGCCCGGGTGGCGGCGACCTCCTCGACGGTGCCGCTGGCGGTGACCCCGAGCGCTCCCGGTATCGAGATGGCCAGCAGCGTCTCGGTGTCGGTGCCGCCGGCCGCCGGCGCGGTGGCCGTACCGATCGTGGCGTCCGCGGTGATCACGGCTATGCCGAGCACCTCCGCGGCCAGGTCGACGACGACACCACGGGCGTTCGCGTCACCCGGCGCCGCCCGAGCCGGCGTCTGCAACCCAAGGGTCGCTAGGCCGGCGACCAGCACCGCCGTGGATGCGGTCGTGATTCTTCGCAGGACCGAACTCACCGATTCCCCCGTTCAGCTCGACTGACGGGTCTGCTTTGCGTGTCGACACCCGTCATCGACTGAACGATGACAAAAGGTACAAGTTGTGGCAAAACTCCTTATTTATCCAGGAGCCATCTTGGCGTGGCGGATCTGGCTGCCCGCTCCGCAGCGCTACGGACCTGTACGGCGCAGGGCGGTCACGCTCCGCAGGCGCGACAACTTCTCGGGGTTACGCACCGCGTAGAGCGCGGTGACCAGGCCGTCGTCGACGCGCAGCGTGACGACAGTGTCGATCTCCCCGTCGAACACCAGAACCAGCGCCGGGTGACCGTTGACCTCGGCCAGCCGCATGGCCATGGCGGCGGTCCTGGCCTCCCTGCTGGCCAGTAGTCGGGCCACCTTGTCCGCCCCACTGACCGGCCGCAGCACCGCCTGTTTGATCCCGCCACCATCGCCGAGGAACACGACGTCCGGCGCGAGGATGTCGAGCAGACCCTGCACGTCCCCGGTCCGGACGGCCCGTTGGAACGCGTCGAGGGCACGCCGGGCGTCGGCGGGCGCGACCCGGCTGCGGGGTCGACGCGCGGCGACGTGCGCGCGCGCCCGGTGGGCGATCTGGCGAACGGCAGCCGGGCTCTTGTCGACCGCGTCGGCGATCTCGTCGTAGGCCAGGTCGAAGACCTCGCGCAGGACGAACACCGCCCGCTCGGTCGGTGCCAGCGTCTCCAGCACCAGCAGCATCGCCGTCGAGATGCTCTCGGCCAACTCGACGTCGTCGGCGACGTCCGGCGTGGTCAACAACGGTTCGGGCAGCCAGGGGCCGACGTAGGACTCCCTGCGCCGGCCGACCGTTCGCAGCCGGTTGAGCGACTGGCGGGTGGTGATCCGGACCAGATACGCGCGCGGGTCCCGCACCGCCGTCAGATCCGCGTCCGCCCACCGCAGCCAGGTCTCCTGGAGTACGTCCTCCGCGTCCACGGTCGAGCCGAGCATCTCGTAGGCGACGGTGAAGAGCAGGTTCCGATGGGTGACGAACGCGTCGACGGCAAGGTCCATCCGACCGTCCGCGCTCATGGCCCCACTCCCCAGATCCGACAGGTGCCGATCACGTGTGGCTCCAGTCTCGTCGATCCCGACCACGTCCCCCACCAGACACCGGTGCCGCGCCCGCTGTGACGCCCGGCGCCTGTGCGCCGCGTCACCCGGCGAGCTGTCACAGCGCGCGCACCGGCGGTGTCTCGTGGTCGACCCGAGACGGAAGGATTCTGATGAACCTGGCACTGTGGATCGCGGCCGGACTGTTGGCCGCAGTCGCCCTGCTGGCCGGCGTCACCAAGACTGTCGTACCCAAGGAGAAGTTGGCCTCGGCCCACGGCGGAGGGTGGACCGGCGACGCCAGCGTCGGGTTCGTCAAGGCCCTCGGGGTCCTCGAACTCCTGGCCGCCGTCGGCCTGATCCTGCCCGCCGTACTGGACATCGCGCCGGTGCTGGTGCCGGTGACCGCGATCTGCTGGGTGCTGCTGATGGTCGGCGCGACAATCACCCACCTGCGCCATGACGAGGCGAAGTTCATCGTGCTGAATCTGACCTACCTCGCCCTGGCGGCCTTCGTGGCGTGGGGTCGACTCGGGCCGGAGTCCTTCGGCGGCTGAGCGGGCCGGTGCGATCATCGGTTGGTGTCCCCGTGGGAGATATTCATACGCGTCGTCGCACCCCTGCTCATGGTCGCCGGTGCCGTAGTCGTGCTCTTCGGTCGTGTTCTCCGATTCGCCCGAGAGGTTCTCCCGGCCGCGCGGCTGGCAGTGGGCGTGGGTGGGCCTGTGGCTGATGACGGCCGGTGAGGCGGCCTTCGGCGACGACCGACCATGGTTCGAGCGGTCCTGGAAGGGTGCCGTCGCGCTGCTCGTCGCCGTGGCCGTGGTCGTCGCGGTGGTGCGCCGGCACCGGTGGAAGACCCGGCGCGTCGAGGGCAGCGGCTAGCACGTCGAGCTGCGGCTGGCGTGTCGGTCGGCAGCGGCCCTGGCGCTCAGCGGTCCCACAGCGTCTTGATGTGGTGGGCCGTGAGCAGCGCGGGCATCGGGTCGGCGTGGTGCCGACGGCGGAGCCGCCAGATACGGCCCACGTTCGTCGACACGTTGGGCCCCGGGACGTCGTAGGGACCGCCGCGCGGATACACCGTCAGCACGCTCCCCCACATGCCCGCGTCCACCCAGCCCATCCGTTCGATCTCGGTCCAGGCGTACGAGCGCCGCAGACCCCGACGATCACGGACCAGCAGCCCGACGTCGTCCGCGAGCACCGCGTTCCGCGAACGGGTGAACGCGATCACGACCGACGCGACGCCGACCGCCAGCAGGGTCCAGTTGACCAGGTCGAACAGCACCCCGACCACGATCATCACGGCCAGGAGCGCGACAGGTATCGCGACGGCGGGCCAGGCCCGCGACTGCCCGAGAACGACCGTCTCGCCCACCGGCTGCACCGACTCCCCCATGAACGCTCACGGTAGTGAATGAGCCGCACCGCGGCACTTCGGCATGATCGTGCTCGATCCAGGATCGAGTGGCCTTCCCGCGACATCGACACCACTACATCAAGGATCGAGCGCGATCATGCGGGTCGGGGGCGCGCGGCAGGCGGGTCGGGGCGCACGGCACGCGGGGGGGGCGGGGCGCGGCAG
>NZ_JAEVHL010000047.1 GCF_016803395.1 Micromonospora tarensis
CAACTCGGCCAGCACCACCGCGATCGGCGGATCGGCGACCGCCACAGCGGGCTCCACCGGCCCGGTGGCCTCGGCCACCAGGGCGGCCAACTCCGCCGGGGTGTCCACGTCGAACACCACCTCGACGCCCAACCGCAGGTCGAGCCGATCATTGAGCGCCTCGACCAGCTCGATCGCGGCCGACGAGTCCAACCCCTGCTCGACCAGGCCACAGTGCGGATCCAACCGGTCCACCGGCCGGTCCAACAGGCGCCCCAGCTCGGTGAGCACGGCGTCCATCGGCGTGTGCCCGTGCGGCATACCCTCGCTCCTCAACGTCGGAGGTCGGCGGGGCGTACCTTGCGCCCCGCGGCGGCGTAGAGCTGGCGAATGATCGCGTGGTCGTCGCGGCGGAGCATCGCGCGCCAGCCCACCGTCAGGCGGGCGAGAGTGCGGCTGTCCAGGTAGCCGTCGCGGACGAGCTGCACGGGGATGCCGGAACCCTCCGAACGCAGGAAGGCGTCGGTGCCCGCCACCTGGCTGTGCGCGCTGATCACGTCGAACCGGATGTCGGCGAATCCGGCGGCGCGCAGCAGCGCGGGCAGCTCCCGGCCGATGGTGGGGTTGCCCCCCTCGTCGCTGCGGGACCGGCAGTAGGCCCGGTAGAGGTCGTCCAGCTCGGGGATGTGGGGATGGGTCATCACGTGCATCGCGAAGTCGTTGTCGACGATGACGGCGACCCCGTCCGGCCGCAGGATCCGGAGCACCTCACCAAGGGCGGCGGCCGGGTCAGCCAGGTGTTCGAGCACCAGCCGCGAGACGACGAAGTCGACCGACTCGTCGGCGAGACCGGTCTTCTCGATCGAACCCTCCAGCAGGGTGACCGCCGGGCCGCCGTCGTCGAGCAGGTCGCGGGCCCGCTCCAGGAGCAGCGGTTCGATGTCCACCCCGGTCAGCGCGAGGTCCGGCTCCGCCGCGCGCAACGCCCTGAGCAGAAAGCCGGGACCACAACCGAGGTCGGCGACCGCCATCCCGGCGCGCAGCCCGAAACGCCGGTACACCCCCATCTCGGCGGCGGCGAACAGGTCGACCTGAGCACCGAGCCGACTGATCTCGGTCGTGACGCTCCGGGCGATCCGCCGCACGTCGTACGAGCTGTCGTTGCGCATTCGCCGTTCCCCTCTGGTGGCGTGCGGTGCGGTGCGGCGGTTCAGAGCCCGCCGAGGAACTCTTCGATCCGCTCGGCGGCGCGACGCCAGCCGGTGTCGAGCATGACCATGTGTCCGCTGTCGGGGATCAGGACCGCGTCGGTGCGGTAGGCCTGTGCCGTCTGGCGGGTCAGCTGGGGTGGGAACAGCCAGTCGTGTTCGCCGCCCAGCACGAGGACCGGGGCGCTCAGGTCGGCCGGCACCCGGGCGAACCGGCGGGACAGCTCCTTACCGGCCCGGGACGACTCCTTCTGCACCTGTCGCACATAGTCGCGGCGCTGCTGCTCGGTGCGGGCGCCGTGGAAGAAGGCCGAGAAGGGGAACGACTCGACAGCCGCTTCGTCGGCGGCGCGCAGCCGGCCCTGGTGCAGGCGCCACAGCTGCCACATCACCGACCAGCCCCCGGCGCGCAGCCAGCCCAGACCGACGCCGGCGCCGATGCCGGTCGGCGGTGGCGCGGACATCAGCACCGCACCGCGCACCGCGTCTGGTTCCCCGGTGAGGATCCGCTGCGTGACGGCGGCGCCCATCGAGTGCCCGATCAGCACCGGCGGCTCCGGCAGGTCGGACAGCACCGACCGGACGTCGTCGGTGAAGTCGCGCAGGCCGAAGGAGTTCAGTTTCTCGAACCCGGCGCTGCCCGCGTGCCCGCGCAGGCTGGGGGCCACGCAGTGGTATCCCCGCGCGGCGAAGTACGGCAGGAAGTTCTCCTCCCAGCACCACGCGCCGTGGTAGCCGCCGTGCACGAAGAGCAGGGTGCCGCGCCGTGGGGCCTGCGGTTCGACAGTCACCACCTCCAGCCCGGCCCGCATCCCGGTCACGATCGGCCCCCGCCGGCGGCGGCCAGCACCAGCTCTCCCGGGGCCGTGGACCGGCCGGCCCCCGCCCCGTAGGCGGCAAGTCGGTCGGTGAGCAGCGCGCTGGTTCCGGCGAGCAGGCGCAGCCCGATGTCGTCGGCGTGCCGGTGCCGCCAGTCCGCCAACTCGGTGCCCCGCACCCAGGAGTTGAACGCGCCGAGGGCCGGCCCGCAGTGCACCTGGTAGTCGACCCGGCCGGCCGGGTCGCCGCGCATCGCCAGGTCCGAGGTGTAGGCGAAGTACCACTTGAAGACGGCGAGCATCCGCTGCTTCGGGGTCAGCCGGTCGCCGGCCGGCCAGTCGCCGCCCTTGTACTGCCGGACCAGCTCGAACACGTCGTCGAAGCTGCGTTTGAAGTACCGTTGCTCGATCTGCTGGCGGGTCTTCGCGTCGATCGACTCCAGGCTGTCGTGCTGCTGGTAGAGCTGGTAGAGCTTGTTCGCGCGGGCAGGAAAGAACACGCCCCGCCGGAGGACCTGGACCCGCGCCCCGATCTCGAACATGTCCCCTGCCGGCGCGTAAGCGGTGTCCTGCACACCCATCTGTTGCAGCAGGTCCTTCACCGGCTCGCTGGTGCCGGCCTCCACTGTGCACTGGTTGATCGAGCCGGTCACCAGGTAGTCCGCGCCGAGGATCAGGGCGGCTGCCGCGGCCTCCGGGGTCCCGATGCCACCGGCGGCGCCGATGCGTACCCGTTGGTGGTAGCCGTGCTCGGCGGCCAGGTCGTCGCGCAGCCGGCGCAGCGCGGGCATCAGGGTGTACGCGACCCCGCCGTCGGTGTGGCCCGCCGAGTCCGCCTCCACGGTGAGGTCGTCGGCCATCGGAACCCCGGCGGCCAGCCGAGCCTGCTCGTCGGTGATCCGGCCGTCGGCGACCAGGCGACGCAGCTGCTGTTCCGGCGGCGGGGCGAGGAACGCGCGGGCCACCTCGGGCCGCGAGACCTTCGCCATCAGCCGGTGCTCCGCCACCACCCGGCCCTGCGCGTCGCGCCGCAGCCCGAGGCAGCGGTAGCGCACCAGGGCCGGGGAGACGTCCATGAAGGCGGACGCCTCCACGAGCCGGACCCCGTGCCGCAGGTAGCGGTCGACCTGCTCGTCCTCCCCCGCCGGATCGCCCGGGTCGTGCAGGAGGTTCACCCCGAACACCTGTCCGGGTTCGAGCGCCCGACGCACCTCGCCGATGGCGTCGTCGATCTGGTGCGGTCGCAACCCTCCGGTGCCCAGGAAACCGAGCATGCCGGCCCGCGCCATCCGGATCACCAGGCCGGCCGAGGCGATGCCCCGGTACATCGAGCCGCTGACGTACGCGTACCGCAGTCCGTGCTGGCGGCGGAATTCGGCGTCGCCGAGCCAGGCCGCTGCCTCCAGGTCAGCCGGGCGGCCGTCCGACGCCGCGGGCACTGTGGCGGCGACCGGCGTGGGCTCCTGACGGTCCGTGGCCGACGGTGCGCCGTCGCGGCGGATGGCGCGCACCAGACCGGTCAGCACCTTGCCGGGGCCGACCTGCTCGATGTCGGTCACACCGAGGTCGAGCAGGTGACGAACCGTCTCGGTCCAGCGCACCGGCGCGGTGATCTGTCGCGCCAGCAGGCTGGCGACCTCTCCGGCCGGGTAGGGCCGCGCCGTGACGTTCGCGATCACCGGGATGCGCGGCGGTGACATCGGTACGGCCGACAGCGTCTCGGTGAACGAGTCGGCGGCCTCCCGCATGTACCGGGAGTGGAACGCCCCGCTGACGTTGAGCATCGTGTAGCCGCGCGCGCCGGCCGCCTTGAGGATCGGTCCGGCCCGCTCGATGTCGGCGCGGAGCCCGGAGAGCACGATCTGGGTGTGGGTGTTGAGGTTGGCCAGGTCGACGCTGTCCAGCCCGGCGGCGGCCAACGCCGCGGCGACCTCGTCGGCCGGCAGACCGAGGACCGCTGCCATCCCACCGCCCCGGGCCAACCCCATCAGCTCACCGCGTCGAGCGACCAGACGCAGCCCGGCGCCGAAGTCGAAGACGCCGGCGGCGAAGAGGGCGTTGTACTCCCCCACGCTGTGCCCGGCCACGTAGTCGGGCGCGCGGCCGGTGGTGGTCAGCCGGTGCAGGTGACAGAGCGCGTTGACGACGTACAGGGCGGGTTGGGTGAACTGGGTCTGCCCCAGCCGGCCGTGCGGGTCGGCAGTGCACAGCTCGGCGACGGAGTAGCCGAGGATGCGATCCGCCTCGGCGGTCAGCTCGGCGAACTCCTCGAAGAGGCCGGCGCCCATCCCGACGGACTGTGATCCCTGGCCGGGGAACACGTATGCGATCACGGCCACTTCCTCTCGGTCGGACGGTCGACGGCCGGTACGCGGACAGCGGCACCAGGTGGCAGCGCTCGGGAGATGTCGTCGAGCAGCGCGGCGGCCAGGGAGTGGGACAGCTCAGGTGTCGACACGGTGCTGCGGGCGGGCAGACACAGCGCGAGCACCCAGTCGTCGACCACGAGGACCAGCGCCTTCAGCGACACGACGTGCCGGTACTCCAACCGCCACCACTCACCCTCGATGCGCCAGCTCGCCACCTCGAGGAGGCTCAGGTCGATGCTCAGACCGACGCGCAGGAACTTCGCCAGGGCTTCCTTGGCCGTCCACACCGCCGTGGCGGCCGTGAGCGCGGCCAGTGGTAGGCCCGCCGTGATCTCCCGTTCGCCCGGTGTCAGCGTCGACTGGAGGATTCCGGCCCGCGCGGGGTCCACCCGCTCCAGGTCGATGCCGACGGGGTGGGCGACGTCGAACGCCACCGCCGCGCCGAGGTGCTGGCTGTGCGCGAGGCTCACCGCGACGCCGTCGGTGCCCGGACCACCCAGCACCGGTTGGTGCAGGGCGCCCGGCTCGACCCAGATCGTTGTCGGATCCGCCATGCCGCAGAGCTGGGTGACGGCCGCCTTGGCAGCCCGGCGACCCGCGAGGTAGTCGGCCCGACGGCGCTCGTGGCGCATCCGCAGCAGCCGGTGTCGTTCCCGCCGGTGCAGCACCGCCGCGTCCGCGCTCGTCGCCGAGTATCCGCTCATGCTCAGCGCCGCACGGTAGACATTCTCCGAATCGATCAAGGAAATGGAATGCGCAGTGGACAACTCAAGCATTGAACATCCTAGCCGGATTGGAAGGCCGCCCTCGCCCGTCGCATGGTGCCGGTGCCGGCGTCATGCGACGGCAACTCTAGAAGCTTCGATTGATGGACGACAACCCCTCGAACAACATTCGCCCGACGATTAAGGAATCGCTGAGTCTTCGTGCCGGAGAAACCGTTTGGAAACAAGCCATACATGAAAACCTGATACCTGCCCAGGCATCGGTTCAAAGAATTCAAAGCATCATTGACGTCAATTTCTTCGGTCCGGGAGAATGCGCTCTGCGGGAACCGCGGTGGCGATGTCGGTTCGTCCACGCCGCACGGACCCTTCTCACCAACCTCTGGGCGGGAGCACGATGAGACGTTGGACTGCGCCAACTGTCGTCGCGATGGTGGCGAGCCTGGCCACATTGCTCGGCACGGCCCCGGTGGCCGCGGCCCGACCCGGCCCCGCTGTTCGTCACGGCATGACGCAGCCGGTCTTCTCCTACGCGGACGCGATACGGGAGACGGTCTATGTCGAGTCCAGCGTCGACGGTGACCGCGATGGCCGGCCGGACCGGATCGCCGCCGACGTCATCCGGCCCCGGGCCACGACGCTCGGCCTCCGGGTGCCCGTGATATTCGAATCCAGCCCCTACTACGCCTGCTGCGGCCGGGGCAACGAAAATGAGAAGAAGCAGTCCGGTGTCGACGGCGACCCGTCCTTTTTCCCGCTGTACTACGACAACTACTTCGTCCCGCGCGGATACGCGGTGGTGCTCGCCGACCTGTCCGGGACGCGGGCATCCGAGGGCTGCGTCGACCTGGGCGGCCCGAACGAGATCCAGGGCGCCAAGGCGGTCGTCGACTGGTTGAACGGACGCGCGCCGGCGTACCGGAGCGACGGCCGGCCGGTCGCCGCCAGCTGGAGCACCGGCCGGGTGGGCATGATCGGCAAATCATGGGACGCCGGCACCGTGAACGGCGTGGCCACCACCGGTGTGGCGGGTCTGCGCACGATCGTTCCGATCGGCGGCCCGGCGAGCTGGTACGACTACCACCGCGATGGTGGCCTGCCGATCCAGCCGCCCTGGCCGCGCCCGGCGCAGATGTTCGACCAGGTCAACGGGCGACCGGCCGAGGCGTGTGCCGAGTCCCGGGCCATGCTCGAGACCGCCCCGGACGACACCACCGGTAACTACAACAGCTTCTGGGCGGCCCGCGACTACGCCCGCGACGCCGACCGGGTGCGGGCCAGCGTGCTGCTGGTGCACGGGCTCAACGACTGGAACGTCGACCCCGAACACGTCGGTGCCTGGTGGGACGCGCTCGGCCGCAACGGCGTTCCGCGCAAGATCTGGCTGTCCCAGGTCGGCCACGCGGAACCGTTCGACTTCCGCCGGGAGCAGTGGATGAGCACCCTGCACCGCTGGTTCGACTTCTGGCTCTACGGCATCCCGAACCGGATCATGAGCGAGCCCATCGCCGACATCGAGCACGCGCCGGGCCGGTGGAGCCAGCACCGCAGCTGGCCGGACCGGCGGGCCACAGCGGTGACGGTTCGGCTCGGCGCGGGCGCGCCGGACGCTCCCGGTGTCCTGACCAGCGGCCCGGTCGACGCCGCCACCCGCACCTTCACCGACGACCCCGCGCAGCGCGAGGCGGCGATGGTGGAGAACGAGCAGACAGTGACGCCCGGCCGGCTGGCCTTCCTGTCGCCCGTCCTGACCCGGCCCGTCCGGATCTCCGGCACCTCGTACGCCCGGCTCACCGCGCGGGTGAACGACACCGACACCAACCTCGCGGTCAAGCTCGTCGACTACGGAACCGCCACCCGGGTGGTCACCGGCCTGGTCTTCGACAACGGTGTGCCGGCCTGGTCGGAAGGGCTGGTCACGCTGGACACGGAGAGCTGCTGGGGGGCCAGCACCCCGGCCGACGAAGCGTGCTACCGGGAGACCGCCGAACGCACCGCGGCGACGCCCTACGACATCGTGACCAGGGGATGGCTCGACGCCAAGAACCGGGATTCCCTGCTCGTCGAGACCCCGCTGACGCCGGGACAGACCTACAACTTCACCGTGCCGGTCCAGGTCGACGACCACATCTTCCCGGCGGGCCACCGCATCGGCGTGGTGGTGGCTGGCAGCGACCCGTTCTGGACCCGTCCCGACACCAACCGGGCGCAGGTCACGATTGACCTCCAGGCCAGTGAGATCCGCCTGCCCGTGGTGGGGGGCGCCGCCAGCCTCGGCTTCTAGCGTCGGTCCGCGAAGGACTGTCGGGCCGGCGACCGCGCCGCCGGCCCGACAGTCCCGGTCGTACCGATGTCGGGGACGCTCAGTCCCGGGGTGCCGGTTTCCCGGCGGATGTCGTCGGCCCGGACGGCGCGTAGCGGTGGTAGTAGCCGGCGAGGGCCACCGCCAACGACATTGACCACAGTGGGAAGAGCAACCACCCCAGACCACCGGCTCCCCAGTACGCCCAGTCGTAAACCGGCTCACCCCACAACTGGGACGTGTCGAGTTGGCCGGGCAGGTGCACGCCGAGCTGGCCCAGCAGCAGTCCGCGACCGAACGCGAAGATGCCGATGACGGCGGACCCGCCGAGCAGCAGCGGGAACCACATCGGTACGACCCGGCCGCGCAGCACCGGGATCCAGCGGGGGAACAACCGTCCCCACCGACACAGCAACCCCGAGGTCAGCACGACCCCACCGATCGCGAAGGAGGCCAGGGTCGGCTCGATGTACACGTTCTCCGGCTGGTTACGCAGCAGGGAGACGACGAACGGCTCAGGCGCTCCGAGCGCCCACCCTCGGGACCAGGCCAGCCGGATCAGCGCGTACGGCAGCGGGCAGACCATGGCCACGTAGGTGGCGATGCGGCCCGCGCGAACCCAGGCGACGGTTCGGCGCTGCCGCCGTCGCGGCGGCTCGTGCTCGTCGACACGGTCGGCGTAGGCGACGCTCGCCAGTAGGAACACTGCCGCGCCCACCGCGGTGACGACCTGGAACAGGGTCGGCCAGTCCGCCCGCAGCCAGGCGATCGGCAGGAAGCCGAGCGGTGGCAGCAGCACGATCATCCGTCCGTCCAGCACGACACCCACGATCACGGCGGCGACGGCGACGCCACCGACGACGACGATCCCGCGTCGACGAGGGTGCCGGTCCCGGGCGTCGAGCTGCCCGGCCACGGCGAGCGCCAGCACACCGAACACGGCGATGAGTGGGGCACCCACGTCGCGCTCCACGCCGGCAAGCAGCGACGAGTAGTCCGGCCCGGTGCGGTCGTTGCGCCCGAACGGGTAGCCGGCGCCCCCGAAGGACCAGCAGACGCCCATCGCGATGAGGAACCAGGCCCACCCGCTGGCCGCGGCGGGCATCCACCGCCGCCAGGACCGCCACCCGCCGGACGCCGCCGCCGATGCTGTCAACGCTGTCATGACGGCAGTGTCGGCCAGCGGGGACGGGCCGGACATCTGCCTGACGGGGTGGATCGGTGGCGGCGACCCGTCCCGCCTCTGCCTGCCGGGCGACGCGCGGGCACTCGGTGACTGGGCAGGATCGACCCATGCGAAGGCGACAGTTGACATCCGCGCTGGTGGCGCTCCTCCTCGCCGGGATCGCCATGGTGGTGCTCCCCCGGCACGGCGACACCGCCGGCTGGCGGGACACCTTCAGCCCGACCCTTCCACCGCCGAGCGGGGCGCACGAGGTGGGCGTACGACGGATGCGGCTGGTGGACCACGACCGTCGCGACCCGTGGCGCCCAGACAGCGACCGCACCCTGATGCTCGACGTGCACTACCCGGCCGACGCCGGGCACCGGCCGTTGGCGCACTACGCCGTCGCGCCCGCCATGACCGAGTTCGGCTACCTCGCCTGGGCGCCGGGCGAGGAGCGCCGTCTGGGGCTGCTGCCGGACGAGGTCAACTGGATGTTCCGCACCCACTCCCACGAGTGGGCACCGCCCGCAGGCGGTCCGTTCCCCGTCCTGGTCGGCTCGCCGCCGCCGGGGGTGACGCGCACGGCGTACACCGGCATCGCCGAGGAGCTGGCCAGCCACGGTTACGTGGTCGTCACCGTCGACCACCCCTTCGACACGCCGGTGGTCGATCTCTATCCCACCCGGCGGGTGATCGAGCCGACCGACGCCGTCGCCACCGTCTCCCGGGCGGAGGCCGACACGACCAGGATCGCCGACATCGCGTACGTCACGAGCCGGCTCACCGAGCTGGACCGACAGCTCAGCCCGGTGCTGGACCCGCGACGGATCGGCCTCTTTGGCTGGACGAGCGCGGACGCCACAGCACGCGCGCGCCTCGCCGGCCTGCCCGGTGTGTCAGGCATCGCGGATACCACAGGCGCCGCCCGGGTCACCGGCACCGGCACCGTGCCACTGCTCGCCGTCGGCGGCTCACCCGCCGCCGACCAGAGTGGCACCGACCAGCGGGGCGCCAAGCGCCGTGGCTGGCGGGCGACCGTGACCGTCCCCGGCGCGTCCCCCCGGTCGCTCACCGACGACGGCGTGGTGCTGACCCAGATCGCGCGGCGCTACCCACGCACCGAACCGGTCGTGCGGCAGGACGTCGGCGCGGCGCAGCCGTTGGCGTACCGCACCGTTCGCCGCGCGCTGGTCGGCTTCTTCGGCCACCACCTGGGCGGCACGCCCGCCGGCACGTTCGGCATGGAGTCCGGCGTGACAGTCGACCTGGCCACCCCGTGAGATGCTGACCCGCATGGACCGCTCGCCTGGGTGGCCGCCGGGATCGTCACCGTCCTGGCACCCTGGTACGGCGAGCCGGCCGCGCTGCGGCTGACCGCCTGGGTCACGGTCGTCGCCGCGACGCTGGCGATCTCGTCGCCTCGGCTGGCCCGGATGCCGCTCGCCGTCACGGCGGCCGTCGTCTCGGTGGCCGGGAGCCTCTGGGCCTGGCGGTTCCTCGGCTACGACTTCGTCGACGCGGGCAACGAATCAAGCAAAGTGCTGCTGTGGACCACCGTCGAGGTGGGCGCGCTGACCGCCCTCGGGGTCGCGCTGGCCCGGGGGGCGGGCCGAGCCGGTCGCCTGGGGGGAGGGCTGCTGCTGATTCCCGGCGGTGCGGTCGGCTTTCGGCTGCTGCCCGATGCCGCCATCGGAGAACAGCTGTTCCTGAGCGCCCTGGGCGCGGTCACGGTGCTGGCGGGAGCGCTGCTCGGCCACTATCTTGGCCGGCTCGACGAGCTGCGGGTGTCCGCCGTGGCGCAGGCCCGGTCCGAGCAGCGGCGGATGGTCGCCGCCGACCTGCACGACTACGTCGCGCACGACATCGCCGGCATCGTGGTCATGGCGCAGTCGGCGCGGATCGTCGTCGGGAGCGATCCGGCGGCGGTGATCGAACAGGTCGAGCAGGCCGCCGCCCGGGCGCTGCGGCGGCTCGACCACAGCATCCGGCTGATGCGGGACGACGGCGAGCGCACGGCGCGCCAGTACGGCCTCGCCGAGGTGGCCGACCTGGTCGACGTTCACCCGCTGCCGGTCGAGCTGACGGTGGCGGTGGCGAGCCGCGACGAACTGCCCGCCGCGATCCAGGCCACCACGTACCGGGTGATATCCGAGGCGCTCACGAACGTGGCCCGACACGCCCGTCGCAGCGCTGCGGTGCGGGTGTCGGTGACCCAGCGGGACGAGCGGCTCGACATCGTCGTCGCCAACGACCTGCCGGTCCCCGCGACGCCGCCGGGTGCCATGGGTTCCGGTGCCGGCCTGGCGTCGCTGCGATCCCGGGTGGAGGCACTCGACGGCACCATGCGCGCCGGCGTGCAGGACGGATCGTGGCGGGTGCACGTCACGCTGCCGATAGGCTGAGTCGATGCCCACACGGACAGTCCCAGGGCTGGGTGTCCGGTCGGCGACCCGATGACCGACGTGGTGATCGCCGACGACCACGACATGGTCCGGCACGGTTTCCGGATGGTGCTGTCGGCCCAACCCGACCTCACCATCGTCGGCGAGGCCAGCAACGGTGCCGCCGCCTGGGACCTGGTCCGCCGGCTACGCCCCGCGGTGTTGCTGGCGGACATCCGGATGCCCGGAATCGACGGCCTCGAACTCGTCCGCCGCGTCGCCGCCGCGCCCGAACTGGACACCCGGGTGATCGTGGTGACCACCTTCAACGAGGACGAGTACGTCACCCGGGCGTTGCGGGACGGCGCGAGTGGTTTCCTGCTGAAGGCCTCCGCGCCGGGACTGCTCGTCGAGGCTGTCCGGGCCGCGCTGGCCGGCAACGCCCTGATCAGCCCCGAGGTCACCGTCCGCCTGCTGGAGCGGTTCACCACCGGCGGCGAACCACTCCCGGCGGACCCGCCGTTGACCCCCCGGGAGCGGGACGTCGCCGCGCTCGTGGCCCGGGGACTGAGCAACGAGGAAATCGGCGCGAAGCTCCACGTGTCACCGGGCACCGTCAAGACCCACGTCGCGCACATCTCGCTGAAGCTCGGCAACGTCACCCGCGTCCGCATCGCCGCCTGGGCCTGGGAATCCGGCCTGGTGTCCCGCCTCTGACCGGTGCGACGAGAACACCCGGCGGCTGGTCAACGTGGCTGACCCGGGTGCGGCCGGGTCAGCCGGCGACCGCCGGGCGCGACGCCCGCCTTCCGTCGAGACGGGTGGCGAGGGCCGCGATGTGTTCCGGTGTCGTCCCGCAACACCCGCCCACCACACCGAGCTGGTACCGCTGCACCCAGTCGGCAGTCGCCCGCGCGAACCCGGCCGGCCCGGCACGCACCGGGACGTACCGGTCCACCGGCACGTTCTCCGGCAGACTCGACCGGTCCTCCACGTTCGGATAGCACCCGATCGGACCCGCGCACGCGTCGGCGAGCGCGGCCAGCGCCGCCTCGCACCGCTCGGGTGTGGTGCAGTTGACGAGCACGGCGGAACACCCCGCGTCCTCGACCCGTCGGGCGGCCTCGGCGATGGACTCGCCGGACAGCAGCCGGCCGCCGTCCGCACAGACGAAGCTCACGAAGGTCCGCAGGCCACGCCGGGTGGCCGCCCGGGCGGCCGCCAACGCCTCCCGGGTCGTGTTCATCGTCTCCACCAGGACGAGGTCCACCCCGGCGTCGGCGAGCGCGCCCACGTGCCAGTCGTGCTCCACCCGCAACGTGTGGTCGTCGGGGACCAGACTCGGCTGGTAGCAGTCCTCCAGGGGCGCCACGCTCGCGGCCACCAGCACCCGCCCGCCGGCGGCGTCGCTGGCCGCCCGGGCATCCGCCACGGCCGCCTGCGCGTACCCGACGGCCAGGTCCGCGGCGACGCCGGCCCGCTCGAGAGCCCGCAGGTTCGTCCGGAACGTGTTGGCGGTGAGGACATCCGCACCAGCCGAGACGTACGCGGTGTGCACCTGACGCAGCAACCGGCGCGACGCGTCGTCCCGCAGGGCGGCAGTCGTCCACCACGCGGGCTGACACTGACACCGGCCCGCTGTAGTTCGGTGGCCAACCCGCCGTCGAGCAGCAGCGGCGCCCCTGCCGCGCCCGTCGCCTCAGAGGGCATCGGTCAGATCCTTGGCGAGATCATGGGGGTCCTCGATGCCGAGCGACAGCCGGACGATGTTGTTGGTGATGCCGAGCCGCAGCCGGTCCTGCTCCGGGATCGGGCGGTGGGTCATCAGCGCCGGGCACTCCACCAGCGACCGGACGCTGCCGAGGCTCACCGCGCAGGCGAACAGCACGCAGCGGTTCATCATCGCCTGCACGTCACCGAGGTATTCGAAGGTGACGATCGACCCCGGCCCAGACATCTGCCGCTCGACGACGTGTCGCTGCGGGTGCTCCTCCAGCCCGGGGTAGTGGACCGCGCCGACCTTCGGTGAGCCGCGCAGCAACTCGACGATGTGCTGGGCGGTACGCGTCTGTCGCTCGACTCTGAGCGAGAGCGTCTTGAGGCCGCGGTGGGTCAGGAAGCAGTCCAGCGGACCGGGGATGTTGCCGGCCGCGGTTCGGTAGCCGAAGAACTCGCCGTGCAGGGAGTCGTCGTTGTAGACCAGAGCACCGCCGATCACGTCGGAGTGGCCGGCGATGAACTTCGTCGTGCTGTAGAGGGTGATGTCCGCGCCGTGCGCCAGCGGCTGCTGGAGCACCGGGCTGGCGAACGTGTTGTCGACGAGGAGAAGTGCTTCGTACCGTCGGGCCAACTCCGCCAGCGCCCCGATGTCGGCGACTTTGAGCAGTGGGTTCGTCGGGGTTTCCAGCCACACCATGGCCACGTCGTCGGCCATCGCCTCGGTCACCGCCGCCAGGTCGGTGAGGTCGACGTAGTCCACCCGGATGTCGTACTTCGTCAGCGTCTTGAACAGGGAGAACGTCCCCCCGTACACGTCGTCGGAGGCCACCACCCGCTGCCCGGGGCGCAGCAGCGACAGCGCGGTCGCGCCGGCCGCCTGCCCGGACGAGAACACCAGTGCGTGCGCGGCGTTCTCCAGGGCGGCTAGGCAGCGTTCCAACGCCTCCCGGGTCGGGTTCTCCCCCCGGCCGTAGAAGTACCGCAGGTCGTCCTGGGCGCGTTGCTCGAAGGTGGTGGCGAGGTGCAGCGGCGGTACGACGTCTCCCGAGGCGGCGGTAATCTCGTATCCGGCGTGGACGAGTTTGGTGTCGAGTTCCATGGCCTCACTCCGGCTTGGTCGCGTGGAAACAGATGGCGGTGCTCGGCACGTCGACCGCGCCCTGCGTGTCGACGAAGTCGGAGACGCGCTCACCGACGGCCGTCCACAACGACTCGCGTTCGGCGTCGTCCATCCGGTCCCCGACGAGCTGGCGCATCCTCGGCGGCAACAGGTCCCGGGAGAACGCGACGAAGTCGTCGACGCTGTCGAAGCGGAAGGTCAGCTGCACCTCGTCCGCCTGCGCGCCGGTGAAGCCCGCCGCGGTGAACTCGTCCACCACGACGGCGGGATCGGTCATGCTGAACGGCCCGGGTGTGCCGGGCGGTGGGGCCGGCAGTTGCAGCCGTGAGCCGATGACGCCGAAGGCCGTACTGATCACTGCGGCCCGGGGTGGCACTGACCAACTCGACCCGGCGAGCCGACCGCCCGGGCGGAGCAGGCCGCACAGCCCGCGCAGGCCTCGCGGCCGATCCGGCAGGAACATCAGACCCCACCTGCTCAGCACGGTGTCGAACGACGCCTGCGGCAGGTCCAGCTGCTCCGCGTCCCCCTGACTGAAGGTGAGCTGCGAATATCCGGCCCCCCGGCGCTGCGCGACCGCCACCATGTCCGCGGCGATGTCGACGCCGACGACCCGCCCCCGCGGGCCGACCCGTTCGGCAGCGGCGACGGAGACTTCGCCGGTGCCGCTGGCGACGTCCAGCACGGTGGCTCCGGGTCGTACCGCGCCGGTGTCGAGCAGCAGTCGCGTCACCGGCTCGGCGCCCGCCTCGAACACCGGGTGCCACTTGTCCCACGGCGAGCTGAGGTCGTTCCAGATCGATTGCTGCTCTGCCTTGAAGCTGTCCACGTCTGCTCCCGTCATCGTCACAGGAACCGCTCGTCGGGGTGCTCCTTGGTCCAGAACCCTGGTTGCACTGTCCCGATCGCGTCGACCAGCCTGTCGATCTCGTCCTCGGTGTTGTAGACACCGACGGAGGCTCGGACCGTGCCCACCAGCCCCAGGTGGTCGGCCATCGGGATCGCGCAGTGCACGCCGGTGCGCACCATGACCCCGGCCGCGCTGAGGTGGTTGCCGACGTCGTACGGGTGCAGGCCCTCGACGGCGAAGGTGACGATCGCGCCCTCGTGGCGGTCGCCCAGCACGCGGACGTTACCCGCTCCGGCGAGGCTGTCCCGGAGTCGGTGGGTCAGCCCCTGGTCGTGCGCGACCACCTGGTCGAACCCGAGGTCGCCGAGGTACGTCGCGGCCGCCGCGAGGCCGACCGCGCCGCCGATGTTCGGGGTGCCGGCCTCGAGCCGGTTGGGCACCGGGAGGTATTCGATCTCGCCCGCCCAGGAGACGCCGCGAGCGACCCCGCCACCGGTCAGTGCCGGCTGGAGCCGCTCCAGGTGCTCGGCCTTGCCGTAGAGCACACCGATACCCATCGGCGCGTACATCTTGTGCCCGGAGAAGCAGTAGTAGTCGGCGTCGAGAGCCTGGACGTCGACCGGGCGGTGGGCCACCGCCTGAGCGCCGTCCACGAGCACCGGAACACCGCGCCGGTGCGCCTCGGCGATCATCTCCTGGACCGGGTTCACGGTGCCCAGCACGTTCGACACGTGGGCCACCGCCACCAGCCGGGTTCGCTCGGACAGCGAGTCGCGGAACGCCTCCAGGGTGACCCCGCCCGCTGGCTGCAACGGGACCACCCGCAGGGTGCTGCCGGTCCGCTCGCACAGCCGCCGCCACGGCAGCAGGTTGGAGTGATGCTCCATCCCGGTGATGACCACCTCGTCGCCCTCGGTGAGAACCGACTCGTAGGCCAGCGCGACGGTGTTGATGGATTCGGTGGTGCCCTTCGTGAAGACGATCTGCTGGGCGTCCTCGGCGTTGAGGAAGCCCTGCACGGTCCGGCGGGCGCTCTCGTACGCGTCACTGGCGCGCATGCTGTACGCGTGCACGCTGCGCCCGACATTGCTGTTCGCCGTCTGGTAGTAGCGCATGACCGCCTCGAGCACCTGGGCGGGCTTCTGCGTGGTGGCGGCGTTGTCCAGGTACGACAGCGGGGTGCCGTCGTCCAGCCCGGTGCCAAGTATGGGGAAATCGGCGCGGACGCGGTCCGCGAGGTTGACCGGGTCGGTCACGATGGCATCCTTTCGAAGAGCGACAGATATCGCGTCATCAGGTGTTCCGGGAAGAGCACGGGCTTTTGTTCGGAGAAAGGTCGCCGGGCGAGCGGGATCTGCTCTCCGGACAGGTGGGGGCCATAGAAGAACCAGCAGATCTGGGCGATGGTCTCCGCGGCGAGGACCGGACGCACCTCGGCGGAGTACATCTGCATGTGATCATAGGTCGCCTTGAACTCACCACGAGGGCCGAACGTATTCGCGTGCATGACGTGACCGAAGAAGTCGTGGACCGCCCGGAACAGATCGTTGTAACAGAAGTCGACGCCGTTCACCCGCAGCCCGGAAGCCTCGGTCATCGGATGGTCCGAGCTGCGGCCGGGGCCGTCGCCGTGACCGTGGGCGGTGAGGTAGATGTACAGGACGCCGGTCTCGCGCACCTGGGCGCAGAGCTCTTTGGAGGTGACGTAGGGCTGCGGTCGGCTGCTGTCGAGCCAGGGCTCGACCCGGAGCCCGGACGCGATCAGGGCGTCGTACTGTGCCCGGGTCTCCCGCTTGAACGCCTCGTAGAGTCGGAGCGTCTCGGGCTCTGGGCGTACCGGTACCTGGTCGAACCAGGCACCCACCTGGCGACAGAAATCCTCGTCAAGCTCCCGTAGCACGGGCGCGGCGACTTTCCTGCCGGGGAAGTGGCGGTGGAGATATGCGTCGGCAATGGAAGCCGGGTCTAGATCCACGTCTCATACCTCTGCTCATGTGGCATCGGGGGGTGCCGCCACAGCAACGCGGCAAGGCACGGACATGAGGACTGAGCGGATCTAGCGGGGCGGGCCAATGGAAGGACGTGCCGCGACGATCATGTTCGTCATCAGCAACGCAACGTCGGAGAAGTCGACGCAGCAATCCATGCAACCACCCCCGTGTCCTCTCGAACTTACCGCCAGAGGAGCAATGTGAACAAGTTAAAATTTTTGAAACAGACGCTTTGCAGGTGTTACCGAACCGGCTGCCGCCGACGAACCGCCGCCGCCACCCACCACGACCAGCTTCGACGTGCGCGAATGCGATGATTGCGGTATGTTCCGAGCGATGGTTGATCGGCGGCCGGGTCCGTTAACAACCTCCGCCGCGGCCCGACATCAAATCCCTGGATCGGAGAAAGTGGACCCTACGGCCTTCGGATCTGGGTTATCTGCCATACTCTGCGCCAATGGCCACAACCACTTGAACCGCCACCGGGCGTTCGCTCCTCGGCGACGGACCGCTGCTGCCTGCTCGGCCGTCGCAGGTGGTCAAGCGGGTGGTGGGTGTCAACTGCCATACCCGAGTGGTCCGCTGTCGGCTCGTGACACGCCACCGCGACCGACTCACCGACGACGGCTGACCATGACCGCTGGGACTGCACGGATCGGCCCTGGGAGGAGACGTCATGCAGGCGCGCACCGAGAGAGGCAACGGGGCACTCGTACTGCTCTGCCTCGCGCAACTGACACTGCTGCTGGACTTCTCGATCGTCAACATGGCCCTACCCGCCATCGAGTCCGACCTGGGCCTGAGCGCGACCGGCCTGCAGTGGGTCGTGAGCGCCTACGCGCTGGGCTTCGGCGGCATGCTCCTGCTCGGCGGGCGGATGGCGGACCTGCTGGGTCGACGACGCATCTTCGTCGTCGGCCTGCTGGTCTTCGGTCTCAGCTCGTTGGCCGCCGGCCTGGCCTCCGCGTCCTGGCTACTGATCGCGACGCGGGCCGCGCAGGGCATCGGGGCCGGGATGGTCGCCCCCGCGGTACTGTCCCTGATCACCACCACCTTTCCCGAGGGCGCCGAGCGTAATCGGGCGCTGGGCTGGTTCAGCGCCGCCTCGGCGAGCGGCTTCGCGCTCGGCGTGCTGATCGGCGGCGCGCTCACCGACTACGTCGGGTGGCAGGCGGTCTTCCTGGTGAATGTGCCGATCGTGGCCCTGGCGGTGCCGTTCGCCTACCGGCTGCTGGCGGACGTGCGGTCGAGTGGGCCTCGCACGGGGTACGACCTGCTCGGAGCGGCGACCGCGACGGCGGGCATCACAGTGCTCATCTACGGCCTGACCGAGGTTCCCCGGCTGGGCCTGGCCTCGGGCCAGGTGCTGGCGGCGCTGGGCGCCGGCGTGGCCCTGCTGGTCGCGTTCGTGGCGGTCGAGGCCCGCTCCTCGGCGCCGCTGGTGCGACTGTCGATCTTCCGCAACCGGTCGTTGACCGCGGCGAACGTGCTCAGCGTGCTGGTGCCTGGTGTGATGGGCGCGGTGGTGCTGGTGCTCTCGCTCTATCTGCAGCAGGTGAAGGGTAACGACCCGCTGGTCGCCGGGTTGTCGTTCCTCCCGCTGGGCCTGGTCGTGGTCGTCGCCGCGCCGGTGGCCGCGATGATGGCGACGCGCTTCGGGGTGAAACCGGTGCTGGTCGTTGGCGCACTGATCGTGGGCGTCGCCATGCTGGTGCTGAGTCGTATCTCCCCATCGGCGGGCTACGTCGGTGTCGTGCTGCCCGGCCTGGCGCTCGCCGGCGTCGGCTTCGGAGCCTTCTTCGCGACCTCCACCGTGGCGGCCACCAGCGACGTCGACGACAGCGAGCAGGGCCTCGCCTCGGCTCTGGTCAACACCGCGCAGCAGGCCGGCACCGCGCTGGGCGTCGCGGTGCTGATCAGCCTCGCCGAGCACCGGACCACAGGGCTCGGCGCCCGTACCGCCGAATCGCTCGCGGCCGGGTTCCGGTTCGCCCTGCTGATCGCGGCGGCGGTGGCGGTGGCGGCGGCCATCGCGGCGGCGGTCGCGCTGCCGGGGCGCGTCCGGAACTCCGCCGGCCCAACAGATGAAGCGCGCGTCGGCGACCGAGCCAACGCCACGACTGATTAGGGTGGATTCATGGATCAACTTCCCAAGCACGACATCGCGAACCCCGCTCTGGCCGCGGAAGGTGTCCGCCGGATCGAGTGGGCGGATCGCTGCATGCCCGTGCTCCGGCAGGTGCGAGAACGTTTCGCCGAGCACCGCCCGTTCGCCGGCGTCCGCTTCGCCGCCTGTATGCACGTCACCACCGAGACCGCGAATCTCATGCGGACCCTGCACGCCGGTGGCGCCGAGATCGCGCTCTGCGCGTCGAATCCACTGTCCACCCAGGACGACGTGACGGCCGCCCTCGTGCACGAGTACGGCATCAGCGTCTTCGCCCGGACCGGCGTCGACCGGGACACCTACTACCAGCACATCAACTCGGCACTGGACATCCAGCCGGACTACGTCTTCGACGATGGATGCGACCTCGTCAACACCCTGCACACCAGCCGCACGGAACTGATCGAGAACATCAAGGCGGGTTGCGAGGAGACGACGACCGGAGTCCAGCGGCTGCGGCAGATGAGCCGGGACGGCGCACTGCGCTTTCCGATGGTCGCGGTCAACGACACCGACACGAAGCACATGTTCGACAACCGGTACGGCACCGGTCAGTCCTCGATGGACGCCATCATGCGCGCGACGAACGTGCTCTTCGCCGGGCGGACCGTCGTGGTCGCCGGTTTCGGCTACTGCGGGCAGGGGTTGGCGGAGCGCGCCGCCGGTCTCGGCGCCCAGGTGATCGTGACCGAGATCGACGCGACGAAGGCGCTGGACGCGCTGATGCAGGGTTACCGGGTCATGCCGATGCGGGACGCCGCCCCGCTGGGCGACATCTTCATCACGGTCACCAGCAACTCGGGCGTTCTGCGGCCCGAGCACTTCGAGACGATGAAGGACGGCGCGATCCTGGCCAACGCCGGCCACTTCGACGTCGAGGTGGACGTCGTCGGGCTCGAGAAGATGGCTGTCGAGAAGCGCACCGGCATCCGGCACCGCACCGACGAGTACGTGTTGCCGTCGGGTCGCCGCCTGCTGCTGGTCGCCGAGGGCCGGCTGGTCAACCTCGGCGCGGCCGAGGGGCACCCCGCCGCCGTCATGGACATGTCCTTCTCCGACCAGGCGCTCACGGCGGAGTGGCTGATCGGCAGCCACACCGACCTGTCGCCCGGGGTCCACGAGGTGCCTTCGGAGATCGACAAGGAGGTCGCCCGGCTGAAGTTGGCCGCGGAGGGCGTCAGCATCGACGTGCTGACCGACGATCAGCAGGCGTACCTCAGCGGCTGGCAGCACGGCTCCTGAGTCGAGGTCCTCGCCGGGCGGCGTCCGTCCATCACGGCGGGCGCGGCCCGGCGACTCGGCGAGTTGTGCGCACCACCGGTCCCACGACGGCGGCGCGGCGGTCCGGATCAATCGACGGTGACCCGTCAGCCCGTGCCGCCGGGCCAGCTAGCCCTTCACCAGATCGGAATGCGGCCAGGGCTGGCGCAGAATCTCCGCCACCCGTGGATCCGGGCCCGGCTCGACGAACGGGTACGACTGCTCGTCGCGCACGGCGAGCCGCACCTGCGCGTCCAACAGGCCCTGGTACGGCAGGCTGTTCGCCAGGCGTCCCGGCATCGCCAGCGACGCGTACTCCGGGCCCCACCAGAGCCCGACGGCGCGCTGCGCGTGCTCCTCGTCGAGCGCCGCCCAGAGGTTGACGACGACCGGATGCCCCTCGGTGCACGTCGCCTCGACCAGGCAACGCACGAAGCAGCCCAGGCCATCCACCAGGAGCAGATCATCCCGGTTCCAGGCGTACTCGACCCGAGACTGTTGGTCCTGCTCGGTGAGCTCCGAGACCGCGTCGGGTGCGGTGAAGTGCACCGTGTGCCGGGATGTCGATGAAAGGTCAACCGGGCGCTGCATCAGCTCAGCATGCCTCATGATCGAGGGCCTTCCAAACTCCCTGACACCGCACCTACTCCTCCCCCGCGAACACCACCTCGCGGCGCCTCTTGATCGTTGGGAGGACGGTGATGACAAGCGCCACCAGGGCCAGGGCGAGGAGTACCGCGGAGATGGGTCGGGTCAGGAAGACCGACGGGTCGCCACGGGAGATGATGAGCGCCCGCCGCAGATTCTCCTCCAGCAGCGGGCCGAGGACGAAGCCGAGCAGCAGTGGTGCCGGCTCGCACCCACACTTGATCAGGACGTAGCCCAGGAGCCCGAAGAACGCGATGGCGTAGACGTCGTACGCGTTGAGGCTCAGCGAGTAGGTGCCGATCGCGGCGAACAGGATGATCATCGGGAACAGCACCTGGTAGGGGATGCGCAGCATCCGCACCCAGATGCCGATCAGCGGCAGGTTCAGCAGCAGGAGCAGCACGTTGCCGATCCACATCGACGCGATCAGGCCCCAGAACAGCGCCGGCTCGTCGGTGATCACGTTCGGGCCGGGGGTGATGCCGTGCACGATGAACGCGCCGACCATCAACGCCATCACCGGGTGTGCCGGCAGACCCAGGGTGAGCAGCGGGATGAACGATGTCTGCGCTGCCGCGTTGTTCGCCGACTCGGGCCCCGCGACGCCCTCGATCGCCCCGTGCCCGAACTCCCGCGGGCGCTTCGAGATCCGCTTCTCCACGGCGTACGAGGTGAACGACGCCAGCACGTGGCCACCGCCGGGCAGGACGCCGAGCGCCGCGCCGAGACCCGTTCCGCGCAGGATCGGGCCCACGCTCCGACGCCGCTCCTCGCCTGTCGGCCAGAGGCTCGTCACCTTGCTCACGATCGTCGCCCGGGTCTGCTCGTTCTCCAGGTTGCGCAAAATCTCGGCCACCCCGAACATGCCGACGGCCACCGACACGAAGTCGATCCCGCCGTACAGCTCACGCTGGTCGAACACGAAGCGGGGGGTGCCGGTGTAGATGTCCTGGCCGACAGTGCCGAGCAGCACCCCGAGGACGATCATCGCCAGCGCCTTGAGCGTCGAGCCACGGGCCAGCGCGATCGAGACGACCAGGCCGAAGAGGACCAGCGAGAAGTAGTCGGCCGGGCCGAACCTCAACGCGACGCTGGCCAGCGGTGGGGCCGCGACGGCCAGGGCGACGGTGGCCACCGTGCCCGCGATGAAGGAGCCGACCGCGGCGACCGCCAGCGCGGCGCCGGCCCGGCCCTGGCGGGCCATCTCGTGCCCGTCCAGCGCGGTGACCGCCGCCGAGGACTCACCGGGCAGGTTGATCAGGATCGCGGTCGTCGATCCGCCGTACTGCGCCCCGTAGTAGATGCCGGCCAGCATGATCAACGCCGTCACCGGCTCGAAGCTGAACGTGATCGGCAGCAGCATCGCCACCGTCGCCGTCGGTCCGATGCCGGGCAGCACGCCGACCGCCGTGCCGAGCAGCACACCCACGAAGCAGTACAGGACGTTCTGGACCAGGAAGGCGGTCGAGAAGCCCAGCGCGAGATTGTCGAAGAGTTCCATGTCTCAGTCCGGCGGCCGCGTCAGAACCCGAGCCACGAGCCCCAGAGCGGGATCCGCATCTGGAGTCCGACGATGAAGATGAGCGTGCTGGCCACGGTCAGCCCGGCGGCCACGGCCACCGCCGTGAGCAGTCGTACCCGCGAGCTGGCCAGCGTGGTGAGCAGGGCGGTCACCGCCGACGTCGGCACGAACCCGAGGCGTCGGACGGCGAAGCCGAAGAACAGCAGCGCGAGGGTGATGACGGCGATCGCCCGCCACGGGATCGGACCGAAGGCGATGACCTCGCCGGCGATCAGCCCCTTGACGACGATCGCCAGACCCAGCGCGGCCACTGTCGCGCCGACCAGCAGCGGGAAGGCGCCCGGGCCCATCCGCAGCGGGGTGCCCAACTCGTAGCCGAGCGACCCCACCACGAACGCGCCACCGATGAGAACGAAGACTCCCCCGGCCAGGACGTCCGGCAGGGACCGGCGACGCTCCACGTCAGGAGGCCTTGACCCCGGCGTCGGCGATGACCTTCGCCCAGGTGCCCAGCTGCTCTTCGAGCTTGGTCCGGTGCGCCTGCGGGGTGGCCGCCTCGGGCGGGACCGGCGCGGTGCCGAGCTTGGCCATCTGTTCGATGACCCGGGGTTCGGCCAGTGCCACCTTCAGCGCCTCGGAGAGCTTCCGGACCACCTCCGGCGGCGTGCCGGCCGGGACGTAGAGACCGTGCCACACGCTGACCTGGAGCTGGGGCAGCCCGGCCTCGGCCGTGGTGGGCAGGTCGGGCAGGCTCTTCACCCGCTGCGGGGTGGTGACCGCGTACGCCTTGACCTTGCCCGCGGAGATCTGGCCGCTGGTGTTTGTCGTCTGGTCGCACATGAAGTCGACCTGGCCGCCGACGAGGTCGGTCAGCGCGGGGCCGGTGCCCTGGTACGGGACCTCCTGGAGCTTGACGCCGACGGCGGTCTGGAACAGCAGGCCGCACAGGTGCGACGCGGCGCCGATGCCGGCGTTGGCCAGCGTGACCTTGTTGGCGTTGGCCTTCACGTAGGCCACCAGGTCCGCGAGCGTCGCCGGCGCGAAGTCCTTACGGCCGACGACCGTCATCGGCACCTCGGTGACGAGCCCGACCGTCTCGAAGTCCTTGAGTGGCTGGTAACCGAGCTTCTCGTACAGGGCCGGCGCCGTCGACATGCCGATGTGGTGCATGAGCACGGTGAGGCCGTCCGGTTCGGCCTGCGCCACCTCGCCGGCACCGACGGTGCCACCCGCGCCCTCGACGTTCCGCACCACGATCTTGCCGCCGAGCTGTGCGGCCATCGGTTCGGCGATCATGCGGGTGACCGTGTCGGTCGGGCCACCCGCGCTGAATGGCACGACGAAGGTGATGTTCCGGCCCGGGTAGTCGTCGGTTCCGCCGCGGCCGGTGGCACCGCCGTTGCCCGAACAGGCGGCGACGAGCGCAACGAGGCTGAGGGCGGCGCTCATCCGTGTGGCGGCCCGGTATCTGCTGGTCGTTCCCACGTCGAGGCCTCCTCGTCGACACCTGCGCACTCACCGGCGAGTGCGCCGCCTCAGTCTCGGCCGGCGAGGACCCGGATGGTGTCAGAAAAATCGCAAGATCTAGAGGGATAGCAGAGCGTCAATGCTGGGCGTACAATCCGCCGCTATGCGGATCACCGTCATCGAGGACGACGACCGGGTGGCACGCGGTCTGATGACCGTCCTCACCCAGGCGGGTTTCGAGGTCCGCCGCATCGCCACCGCCGCCGAGGCGATGCGTGCGGTTCCCTCCGATGTCGTCCTCGTCGACCTGGGCCTGCCCGACGGGGACGGGCTCGACGTGGTCCGCAGGCTGCGGGACTGCCCGGAGACGGCGGTCATCGCCGTGACCGCCCGTTCGGAGGAGCACGAGCGCGTCCGTGGCCTGCGCGCCGGCGCCGACGACTACATCGTCAAGCCGTTCGGCATCCCGGAGTTGCTGGCCCGCATCGACGCCGTCCTGCGGCGTACCCGGGCGGCTCGGGCGCTGACCCAGCCGGACGGGCCGCTGGTCCTGGGCCCGATGCGGATCGGCGTCGGCACCCGCGAGGTGACCATCGACGGCGCGCCGGTGACGCTGACCCGCAAGGAGTTCGAACTGCTCCTGCTGCTGGCCCGGCGGGCGCCCAACGTGGTCAGCCGCGACGCCATCCTGGACCAGATCTGGGGCGCGACCTGGGAGTCCGCGAGTCGCACCCTGGACACCCACATCTCGGCGCTGCGGCACAAGGTCGGGCCGGCCGTGCTCATCCGCACCATGCACGGGGTCGGCTACCGGCTGCTGACCGACGGCCCGGAGCTGATCGGCTGACCCGCCGTGAATCGTCGCCTGCTCGCCGTCCTCGTACCCCTCGCGGTGCTGCTCGTCGCGGCGCTCGGGGTGCCGCTCAGCGTCACCGTGGCGGAGCGGGAGATGCAGGAGACCTACGTCGACCGGCTCGGCGACGTCGGTCGGTTCGCGTCGCTGGCCGACACCGCCCTGTCGACCGGGCGGACCGAGGCGCTGCACCAGGAGTTGGCGCGCTACCACAAGCTGTACGGCATCCCGGTCGTGGTGATCGACACGTCGGGCACGGTGCTGCTCGGACCGGCCGAGGCCTACCAGGAGGCAGCGCGAGCCGAGCCGGCGTTGCCCCGGATCGTGACGGCGGCGCTGGCCGGCGCCCGATCCGAACCGTCCGGAGCGTGGGCGCCCTGGGACAACTCCGCCCTCGTGGTGGCCGAGCCGGTGGGGCGGGACAGTGAGGTCGTCGGCGCCGTCGTGACGATCTCCGACCTGTCGACCACGCGCGAACGCATCCTGGTCCGCTGGGCCCGCCTCGCCGGGCTCGGGTTGCTGCCGCTGATCGCACTGGTGGCCGTCGCCTGGCCGGTCTCGGCGTGGGTGCTGCGCCCGGTACGCAAGCTGGACGCGGCGACCTCGCGGATCTCCCAGGGCGACCTGACGATCCGCGTCGACGCCGAGGCCGGACCGACCGAGCTGCGGCGGCTGGCCGGGTCCTTCAACATCATGATGGACGCCGTCGAGAACTCCGTGCATCGGCAGCGGGCGTTCGTGTCCGACGCGTCGCACCAGTTACGCAACCCGTTGACCAGCCTCCGGCTCGCGGTGGAGAGCCTCGACCCACACCTTCGGCCGGAGGGCGACGGGCGGCAGGTCTACGACGTCGCCGTCGACGAGTTGAAGGCGATGCAGCGGATGCTGAATTCGCTCCAGGCCAGCGCGCGGTTGGAGAGCATGCGAACGGCCTCCCCGGTGGACCTCGACGAGGTGCTGACCACCCGGGTGGACCGGTGGCGGGCGTTGACCGCGTCGGCGGGGCAGACGCTCTCCGTCGACGTGCCGCCGGGGCTGCGGCTGCTGGAGCCACCCGGCGGGCTGGGCAGCATCCTGGACGAGCTGATCAGCAACGCGTTGCGGTTGTCGGACGCGCAGCTGGTGGAGGTGCGGGCCCGGGTCGTCCCGGGCGATCCGGGTGTCGGGTCCGGCAACGGCACCGCGACGGGAGACGTCGTCGTGATCACCGTCCGCGACGACGGTCACGGCGTCGACGCCACGGAGCGGGCTCAGGCACTGCAACGGTTCTGGCGGTCACCCCGGCACCAGAACGTCTCCGGGACCGGCCTGGGCCTGGCGATCTGCGCCGACCTGGTCGCCCGGGCCGGGGGCGAGCTGCGGCTGGAGGAGGGCCTGCCCCGCCCGGACGGCACCGGGCACGGGTTCGCCGCGGTGATCGTGCTGCCGGTCGTGCCCGGCGTGGAGTCGTCGCGCGGCGCGACGCGGACGCCGGTCTGAGGACCGGTCCCCGTCGCGGGTCAGCGTTTGCGGTCGCGGAACCAGGCCGCCGCGCCGGGGTGCAGCGGGATCGTCGCGGTGGAGATCGCGGTCCGCACGTTGATCTGCCACGCTTCGGGGACGGCCTCCCCGTCGTCGCGGCTGCCCGAGGCGATCGTTCCGGTGTGCGTGAAGATCGTGTCGGTGATGGCGTAGACCAGGTCGGCGGGCAGGTCGTTGCGGACCAGAAGCACATTCGGCACCGCTACCGTGCGGGTGGCCGGGACGCTGGCGTAGGCGGTCGCGGGGATCATCGCCGGCGCGTACGGACCCGGGTACGCCCGGCAGAGCGCGTCCGCCTGCGCGTCCAACGGGATCATCCGGACGGGGTGCCGCAGCGCCAGCTCGGTGATGGCCGGTGTCGGGACGCCGGTCAGGGAGAACATCGCGTCGATCTTGCCGTCGCGCAGCGACGCCGCCGAGTCGGCCTGGCTGAGGAACCGACGGTCGGCCCGCATCCGCGCGAGCTGAAGGACCCGCGCCGAGGTGAACTCGGTGCCCGAGTCGTGGGCCCCGAGGGACACCCGTTTGCCAGTCAGGTCGGCGAACTCGTCGAGACCGGAACCGGCCATCACCACGAGATGCAGGTGACTGTCGTAGAGCCGGCAGATCGCCGACAGCCCCTCCGGTGCGCTGCCGTCGGTAGTGATCAGCACGTCGAGGCTGGTCAGCCCGAGCTGCACCTCGCCAGCTCGCAGCATCCGGATGTTGTCGGTGGACGCCCTGCTCGGCACGGTGGTCACCGTGGCGCCCGGCACGTACTCGGAGATGTGTTCGGCCAGCGCACCGCCGATGCGCCGGTACACCGCCCCCGCCGGCCCGGTGGCGAGTCGCAGGTGCACCTCGTCGACCTCGGGCTCCCGGGTGCACCCGACGAGCATCCCGCCGGCGGCCAGGAGCACCGCCCGTCGGCTGAGCCGCGACTCCCGGATCGGCACCATGCCGCGATGATACAAACGGCGACCGTCGATGGCTGACGCCGACCGGCCGGCTCCCGGCACACCCGACCCCGCGGTCAGCGCTGCCCCTGTCGGCTCAGCAGGCCGAGCCGGCCGGCGATGTGCGTGGCCACCTCGTCCGCCCGCTCGGCGAGATAGAAGTGCCCACCCGAGAAGACCCGGATCGCGCAGGTGGCGTTGGTGTGCAACGCCCAGGCCTTGGCGTCCTCCACCGCGACGCGCGGGTCGACGTCGCCGATCAGCACCTCGATCGGCGGCGCGACTGCCGCCTGCGGCGGGTCACACCGGTACGACTCGATCGCTGTGTAGTCCGCCCGCACCGCCGGCATGATCATGGCGATCAGCTCGGGGTCGGCCAGCAGGCTGACGTCGGTGCCGCCGAGCTGGCGCATCTCGTCGATCACCGCCGGGTCGTCGCGACGGTGCACGTTCTCCTCCCGGACCACCGAGGGCGCTCGCCGACCGGAGGCGAAGAGCACCTCGGGCACTGGCGCGCCGCGGCGTTCCAGCCGGCGGGTCACCTCGAAGGCGAGGATCGCCCCCATGCTGTGGCCGAAGAACGCGAACGGACCCTCGACCGCGCCGGCCAGCACGTCGGCCACCTGGTCGGCGAGCAGGCCGAGGTCGGTGATCGCGGTTTCGCGGTGGCGGTCGTGGCGGCCCGGGTACTGCACGGCGAGCACCTCGATCTTGTCGCCGAAGAGCCCGGCCAGCGGCGAGTAGTAGCTGGCGGCGCCGCCGGCGTGCGGAAAGCACACCAGCCGGACCGGGGCGTGTGGAAGCCGCCGCACGACCCTGATCCACGTCTGATCCATGGGCTTCATCGTCCGCCGGGGCGCGGAACCGAGCAACACCGGTTCGAAGTCTCAAGTCTCCCGCCGAGCAGCGGGCGGGCCGCGCCGGCCGAGGGATTGACCGCCGGGGAGGGCCGGGGTTAACTGCACAGCAACGATGTGGATCGATGTTCATCCGGCCGCCTCATCCGGCACGGTGACGCCGTTCCGTGTCGTCTCGACATCGCCCCCGTCTTCGGCGGACGTGGGCAGACCGGGGCACCTCCCGGGGTGCGAGACACGCATCCGCACGGACGATCCAGAGGAGATCGTGTCGATGACGATGACGCCGCCGCTACGAATCGCAGTCGCCGCCCGGCCCGTCGGCTCGAGGCGATCGACCCCTGGGTGACGTTCGAGCTGACCACCCCTGCGCACACGTCGAGCCCGGCGGGTCCACTGTGGCCCGCGGCCGGCAGCCTCCCGAGCCCGGCGTCGGCGGCCCGGCCTCCAGCACTCCCCTGGCGGGCGCGCACCGACCGGTGCGCGTGCGCCCGACCGTCCCGTCCACCCGACCCGGGAGTACGCCATGCGCACACCACGTCCGCGCCTCACCGCGGCCGTCGTCCTGGCCATCCTCGCCAGCCTGCTGCCGATCCTGGTGGGGGTCACCGCCGCCGCACCACCGGCAGCGGCGGCACCCCCCGCGACCAGTCAGTTCGAGAAGATCAAGCTCGACGGCGGGCTCTCCATGGGAGAGCCGATCGAGTTGTCCGTCCTGCCCGACGGCAAGGTGCTCTACATCAACCGGGGCACCAGTTCCGGTGGCGGCCAGGTCCGCCTCTACAACCCGGCCACCCGCAGCACGACCGTCGCGTTGACAGTGCAACTGGACGCCCGGTTCGAGGACGGCCTGATCGGCATCACCGCGCACCCGAGGTTCGCGGCCAACCGCTGGGTGTACCTGTTCTACTCGCCGGCCGGCACCCCGCTGGTCAACCGCATCTCGCGGTTCACCTTCAACCCGAGCACGCTGGTGCTCGACCCGGCCAGCGAGACCCGGCTGATCGAGTGGCCGACCGAACGTCGGCTCTGCTGCCACTCGGCCGGCTCGATGACCTGGGACAGCAACGAGAACCTCTACTTCGCCGTCGGCGACAACACCAACTCCGGCGGTGACTCGGCCGGCATGGCCCCGATCGACGAACGGACGAGCCGGGACGCCCAGTACGACGCGCAGCGGACCTCGGGCAACACCAACGACCTGCGCGGGAAGATCAACCGCATCCACCCGGAGGACAACGGCACGTACACCATCCCGGCCGGCAACCTCTTCGCGGCGGGCACCAGCGGCACCCGGCCGGAGATCTACGTGATGGGGGTTCGCAACCCGTACCGGGTCTGGGTGGACCGGAAGAGCAGCAACACCCTCTACTGGGGCGAGGTCGGGCCGGACGCGGGAGCGACGATCGCCAACCGGGGGCCGGCGGCGTACGACGAGTGGAACCGGGCCACCGCGCCGGGTAACCACGGCTGGCCCTACTGCGGTGGTCCCAACGTCGCCTACAACGACTGGGACTTCGCCACCAACTCGCCACGCGGCTGGTTCCCGTGCGGCGGCAGCACCGGTCCGGTGAACAACTCGCCGCGCAACACCGGCCTCCAGCAGCTGCCGCCGACCCGGGGCGCGCTGGTCTGGGAGCAGCACGGCGGCAGCCGGGAGTGGCCCGCCCTGGACAGCCCGGGCGGCTGTGGCTCGCCCAACCACGCCGAGGTCTACCACTACGACAGCAACCTGGTCTCCGAGGTGAAGTGGCCGGCGTACTACGACAACAAACTGCTCATCGCCGAGTACTGCCGTAACTGGATCAAGGAGATCCAGTTCGACAACGGCAACGCGCGCACCGGCAACCCGACGGTCATCGAGCCGGTGCTGGCCGGGATGTCGTTCGTCCACCCGATCGACCTGGAGTTCGGGCCGGACGGCTCGCTCTACCTGCTGGAGTACGGCAACGGCTACTTCTCCGGCGACGCCGCCGCCGGGCTCTACAAAATCAACTACGTGGCCGGTGGGCGGTCCCCGACCGCCGTCGCCTCGGCCAGCCCGGACAACGGCCTGAGCCCGTTGACGGTCAGCTTCTCCAGCGCCGGCAGCACCGACCCGGACGGCGACCCGCTGACCTACGCGTGGGACTTCGACAGCAACGGAACCGTCGACTCCACCGCCGCCAACCCCACCCACACGTACGCCAGCAGCGGCGACAAGCGGGCCCGGCTCACCGTGTCCGACGGGACCGGCCGCTCCGGCACCACCCAGGTGGCCGTCGTGGTGGGCAACAACCGGCCCACCGTCTCGCTGAACGGCATCCCCAACGGCGGGCTGTTCTCCTGGGACGAGAACCTGACCGCCACCGCGACCGCCACCGACGCCCAGGACGGCACGATCCCGTGCGCGAACGTGACGGTCCGGGCGGCGCTCGGCCACCAGGAGCACGCGCACGAGGAGGGCCAGGGCACCGGTTGCGGCTTCACCGTCAACACCGGGCCGGTGCACGCGGGGCCGGACTCGGTGCTCTTCTTCCTGCTGCGAGCCGGCTACACCGACCGGGGCGCGGCCGGCAGCGTGCCGCTCACCGCCGAGCGGGACGTCACCCTCTGGCCCAAGCAGTGGCAGGCCGAACACCACGTCTCGCTGCACGGCCCCCAGGTGATCAACGCGGGCGGCGCGGAGGGCGGCCGGCGGCTCGGTGACATCCAGAACGGCGAGTACGTCCGGCACCACGCGGTGAGCCTGAAGGGCATCACCGGGATCCGGGCCCGGGTCTCCTCGGACAAGGCCGGCAACGTCGCCTCCTTCCGGTACGACTCCCCCACCGGCCCGGAGGTCGCCCGGGTCACCGTGCCCAACACCGGCGGCTGGGACAACTACACCGAGATCAGCGCGACGGTCAGCAGGCCCGACGACAACACCCACGACCTGTACGTGGTGTTCACCGGCGGCAGCGGAGGAGCCCTGCTCGACCTGGACAGCTACACGTTCACCGGCGCGGGGGTGAGCACTCCGACGGGCGGCGTGCGCACCGGCCCGATCCGGGGCATGAGCAAGTGCGTCGACGTCAACGCCGGTGGGACCGCCGACGGCACCCGGGTCCAGATGTGGGACTGCATCGCCGGCGCTACCAACCAGCAGTGGACGTTGCCCGGCGACGGCACCATCCGCAGCCTGGGCAAGTGCCTGGACGTCCAGTCCAGCGGCACCACCAACGGCACCCCGATCCACCTGTGGACCTGCAACGGCAGCGGAGCCCAGCAGTGGGTGTCCGGGCCCAACGGCAGCCTGCGCAACCCGCAGGCCAACCGGTGCCTCGACATCCCCTCCTCCACGCCGACGAACGGACGGCAGTTGCAGATCTACGACTGCAACGGCACCGCGGCGCAGAACTGGACCCTGCCGTGACCGGACCCGCTCTCCTCTCGCAAGGAGCCGCCATGCGCAGACGCGCCGTCATCGCGTTCACCGCCGTCGTCGTCGCCGGGCTCACCGTCGCCGCCGGGGCGACGACTGTGGCCCCGAGCCGGGCCGAGGCCGCGCCGCCGAGCACGACTTTGGCCTCCGCCCCGACCGGCTCGCAGGTGGAGCCGGGCTACACCCCGCTGTTCGACGGCACCCCGGCCAGCCTCGCGCAGTGGCGGCAGGCCGGGCCGGGCGGCTTCACGCTCGCCGACGGCGTCCTCACCTCGTACGGCGGGATGGGGTTGCTCTGGTATCCGGTGCGCACCTTCGGCGACTACTCGCTCAAGGTCGACTGGATGATGCCGGGCGACGACAACGGTGGGGTCTTCATCGGGTTCCCCGATCCGCAGGGTGACCCGTGGGGCCCGGTCGGCACCGGTCACGAGATCCAGATCGACGCCACCGACGGCGACCCGACGCGCACCACCGGCAGCGTCTACAGCTTCCAGGCGCCGGACCAGGCCGCCCGCGCGGCGGCGCTCAACCCACCCGGCGCCTGGAACAGCTACGAGATCGGCGTGCACGGTCAGCGGGTCGAGATCTGGCTCAACGGCATCAAGATCAACGATTACCTCAGCAGCCGGGCCATCGCCAACGGCTACCTCGGCCTGCAGAACGACGGTGCCGGCCTCGACATCAACTACCGCAACGTGCGGATCAGGACGGACGGCCCGAGCGAGCCGCCCGCCACCGATCTCGCCCGGGGCCGTCAGGTGACCGCGTCCAGTGTCGAGCCGGGCAGCCCGCACGCGGCGGCGAACGCCGTGGACGGCGACCCGGCCACCCGCTGGGGCAGCGCCTACGCCGACCCACAGTGGATCACCGTCGACCTCGGGGCGACGTACGCGATCAACCGGGTCCGGCTCGCCTGGGAGACGGCGCACGCCCGGGCGTACCAGGTCCAGCTCTCCCCGGACAACGCGACCTGGTCGCCGGTGTACACCACGACCACGGGCGACGGCGGCGTCGACGACCTCACGGTCAGCGGCACCGGCCGCTACCTGCGGGTGTACGGCACCCAACGGGCCACCCAGTGGGGTTACTCGCTGTGGGACCTCAACGTCCACGGCAGCGCCACCGGTGGCACCCCGCTCTCCCGGGGCCGGCCGGTCACCGCGTCGAGCGTGGAGCCGGGCAGCACGCACGCGGCGGCCAACGCCGTGGACGGCGTCCCGGCCACCCGCTGGGGCAGCGCCTACGCCGACCCGCAGTGGATCTCGGTGGACCTGGGCGCCTCCCGCACAGTGAACCGGGTCCGGCTGACCTGGGAGGCGGCGTACGCGCGGGCGTACCAGATCCAGGTCTCGCCGGACAACGTCACCTGGTCGACGGTGCACACCACGACCACCGGCGACGGCGGCGTGGACGACATCGCCATCTCGGCCACCGGCCGCCACCTACGTGTCCTGGGCACCCAACGAGCCCTGCCCGGGTACGGCTACTCGCTGTGGGAGCTGGAGGTCCACGGCAGCTGAGCCGACCCGCTCACCTGCGTTGAGCCCTCTCCGGGTCCGCCGTCGTACCGTCCCCCTCCGAGGACGGCGGGCCACCACCAGGGCAGCCGGTGCGACCGGCGTCCCCCGGTCGCACGGCTGCCCCCAACCCGTTGGAGCGTCATGCACCCCAAGAACCGCTGGTTGCGGGCGGCCGCCGCCCTCGTCACCGCGATTGGCCTCGCCGCGACCCCCACCCCGCCCGCCCAGG